>NZ_JCBDGO010000002.1:0-84605 GCF_059834045.1 Vibrio sp. R12-SG2-ISO1
ACTTCGGGAGAAGGTACGCTCTTGACGGTGAAGTCCCTCGCGGATGGAGCTATTGAGAGTCGCAGATACCAGGTGGCTGCAACTGTTTATTAAAAACACAGCACTGTGCAAAATCGTAAGATGACGTATACGGTGTGACGCCTGCCCGGTGCCGGAAGGTTAATTGATGGGGTTAGACTTCGGTCGAAGCTCTTGATCGAAGCCCCGGTAAACGGCGGCCGTAACTATAACGGTCCTAAGGTAGCGAAATTCCTTGTCGGGTAAGTTCCGACCTGCACGAATGGCGTAATGATGGCCACGCTGTCTCCACCCGAGACTCAGTGAAATTGAAATCGCTGTGAAGATGCAGTGTACCCGCGGCTAGACGGAAAGACCCCGTGAACCTTTACTACAGCTTGGCACTGAACATTGAGCCTACATGTGTAGGATAGGTGGGAGGCTTTGAAGCAGGTACGCCAGTATCTGTGGAGCCGACCTTGAAATACCACCCTTGTATGTTTGATGTTCTAACTTAGCCCCGTTATCCGGGGTGAGGACAGTGCCTGGTGGGTAGTTTGACTGGGGCGGTCTCCTCCCAAAGAGTAACGGAGGAGCACGAAGGTGGGCTAATCACGGTTGGACATCGTGAGGTTAGTGCAATGGCATAAGCCCGCTTGACTGCGAGAATGACAATTCGAGCAGGTGCGAAAGCAGGTCATAGTGATCCGGTGGTTCTGAATGGAAGGGCCATCGCTCAACGGATAAAAGGTACTCCGGGGATAACAGGCTGATACCGCCCAAGAGTTCATATCGACGGCGGTGTTTGGCACCTCGATGTCGGCTCATCACATCCTGGGGCTGAAGTCGGTCCCAAGGGTATGGCTGTTCGCCATTTAAAGTGGTACGCGAGCTGGGTTTAGAACGTCGTGAGACAGTTCGGTCCCTATCTGCCGTGGGCGTTGGAAGATTGAAGGGGGCTGCTCCTAGTACGAGAGGACCGGAGTGGACGAACCTCTGGTGTTCGGGTTGTGATGCCAATCGCATTGCCCGGTAGCTAAGTTCGGAATCGATAACCGCTGAAAGCATCTAAGCGGGAAGCGAGCCCTGAGATGAGTCTTCCCTGATACTTTAAGTATCCTTAAGGGTTGTTCGAGACTAGAACGTTGATAGGCAGGGTGTGTAAGCGCTGTGAGGCGTTGAGCTAACCTGTACTAATTGCCCGTGAGGCTTAACCATACAACACCCAAAGGGTTTTGATGGACTCAATGAAGAACATTGAATGTGTAAAAGAGACGAGTGACTAGTTCCTAGTAGCTAGAAACGATAACGACAGCTTTCCGAATTATTAAGTTCTAGGAACTAGGCACTAGCTTCTAGGAACTTAAACAAAATTTGCTTGGCGACCATAGCGATTTGGACCCACCTGATTCCATGCCGAACTCAGAAGTGAAACGAATTAGCGCCGATGGTAGTGTGGGGCTTCCCCATGTGAGAGTAGGACATCGCCAGGCTTTGAACATTATCTATTTGAAGCACGATTGAGATAAGACTTTAAATAGACCACTGCGGAGTGGTAGTTCAGTTGGTTAGAATACCGGCCTGTCACGCCGGGGGTCGCGGGTTCGAGTCCCGTCCACTCCGCCACTTATAAACCTCGTTTATCGAGGTTTTTTTGAATCTAATTTTTAGGGGTGTAGCTCTCATTAATAGAGCAGCGGATTCCCCCAAAGTCTTCGAGAAGGCGCGTGTTGGGAGTTCGAATCTCTCTTCCACGAACAATTTGAACCTATTTTAGGGGTGTAGCTCCAATTGGCAGAGCAGCGGATTCCAAATCCGCGTGTTGGGAGTTCGAATCTCTCCACCCCTGCCATATTTTAAGGCTCTAGTCGAAAGACTAGAGCCTTTTTGTATATATAAATACCACATTTGAGATTTGAGGCTCTAGACTAGGCGTCCCCGACGTAAGGCTAGAGCCTTTTTTGTCTCCGTTTTTTAATCTTGCACGCGACAAAACCACAAATCGCTCATTGCACTGAGAATCATTCGCAGTATTTTGCTACATTATACGTCTTGTCTGTTTTAGGTGTTTACCGTTATGGCTTTGAGTCGTCGCCAATTTCTTCAATCTTCACTTGCTTTGTCTGCTCTCTCAATGATTCCTGCTTGTTCAGTGACTCGGCAAACTCGGACTCGAGAAGGCTATGTTTACGAGCTCACTGCTGAGCCTAGCCGGGCTGAACTCGTCCCTGGGTATCAAACAGACGTACTGGGGTTTAATGGTGCGATCCCTGCGCAGACACTCTATTGTCGTCAGGGGGAAGAGGTCGTGATTCGTTTCACTAACAAACTGTCAGAGCCTACAACCATACATTGGCACGGCTTGCGAATTCCTATCGAGATGGACGGCGTTCCTTTTCTCAGTCAAGCGCCTATCATGCCGGGAGAGACGTTTGAGTATCGATTCACTCCGCCTGACGCAGGCACGTTTTGGTATCACCCACACATGAACAGCGTTGAACAGTTAGGGCGAGGACTCGTTGGACTGATTATTGTTGAAGAGCGCGACCCCGTGGTTTTTGATGAAGAGCATGCGTTGATGCTCAAGCATTGGCACATTGACAGCCAGGGGCAGTGGAAGGAGAGAATGATTCCACGTTTAAGTGCTCGGATGGGCACTCCAGGGGAGTGGAGCAGTGTGAATGGCGTTCATGAGCCTGTATATACGCTTAAAGCACACGCGACCACTCGCTTACGCATTGCAAATGTCGACAATACCATTACCTATCCAATAGCGATTGAAGGGGCAGAGGCTTGGATATTGGCGATTGATGGTAACCCGGTCAGCACGCCAATTGAGCTCTCTCAGCATAAAATGGGACCGGGCATGAGGGTGGATCTTGGTCTGATTGCACCATCTGCTGGCAACAAAGTGTTTGTTCGTCAAATGAAGGGGCGTTTCCCTTTTCCTCTGTGTGAATTTGATGTCGTCGCGTCTGATTTGCCACAGGATCAAGCGCTGCCAAACTTGCCTCTTAACCCTGTGCCCGCGCTCGATCTTGCCAACGCTGAAGAGATTGACTTTGTGTTTGAGTGGCAAGGTGCGGTGACGCCCGTAGGCAAAGATGGCAAGGCGAGTCCAACCTTTTGGTTGACCAACAAGGTGGCGTGGCAGGGGATGAGTCGTCATTCGATTCCTGCGCCGCTGGCACAGTTGGAGCTAGGCAAAACCTACATCTTCGATCTTAAAAATGTCACTCAGTACCATCATCCTATTCATCTTCATGGCCACACCTTTACCGTGCTCGAAATGGACGGTAAGCCGCTCCCAGAGCCGTTCCATACGGATACGGTACTACTGGGCAAGAATGGTCGTGCCAAAGCGGCTTTCGTCGCGGACAACCCCGGTCGGTGGATGTATCACTGTCATGTCATAGAGCACATGAAAACCGGTTTGATGGGCTACATCGAAGTAAAGTGACTCCTGTAACTTTTTAAATCTAGCAGGATGTTTAGCGTCATTACATTGATCTGAAGTCTGTTTTTTTGTCTGTTTGGCGCTACACTAACGCCATAAATTTGGAGGGGTTATGGGTCAGTTTGCAATTTTAGGGTTTATTGCCATGGGTGGCGCCGTTGGTGCGTGCTCTCGTTATTTAGTGTCTGAGCTGTGTGCGACATTACTGGGGCGAGGTTTTCCATACGGTACGCTAACTGTTAACGTAGTCGGCTCACTGGCGATGGGCTTACTGATTGCCGCGTTTGAAAATGGCAACCTTGCGACTGAACCATGGAGACAGATCATCGGGCTCGGTTTTCTTGGTGCTTTGACGACGTTCTCTACGTTTTCGATGGACAACGTTTTACTCATGCAGCAGGGCGCCTTTTTCAAGATGGGACTCAATGTCTTACTCAATGTGGTATTAAGCATCTCTGCCGCTTGGGTGGGCTTTCAACTGCTGATCAAAAGCTAGCTTGCTTAGAGGTGCTTTGAGCCTCACTAGACAAAATTTACACAGGTCGGCTTGGTTTATCCAAGCCGTTTTTATATACTCGGTTCACTTGTCGGAGTGCCATAAGGCTGAGACCGTTTATTCGGGATCCGTTGAACCTGATCAGGTTAATACCTGCGAAGGGAACAAGAGAAGATATCGACCCTCCTAATCTAGGATTCGTTCTCTCTGATCTGAGCGTCATGCGATCTATCTACAGATAGATACCCGCGTCAGATCGCCCTCTTGTCGCATCTTTCCGCCAAGCATTTTTATCTCTAACACTCATGCTCCTACGAGCAATAAAGAGCAAGGAAAAATGCTATGTCGAATCGCAAACAAGCGAGACTGGAAGCCAAACAGTTTATTGATACCCTCTCGGTACAGGCGTACCCCAATTCACGCAAGGTTTATGTAGAAGGTTCACGACCTGATATTCGTGTTCCTATGCGAGAAATCTCCCTTGCTGACAGCTTGATTGGCGGTACTAAAGACGCGCCGATCTTTGAGCCCAATGAGCCGATTCGCGTTTACGACACTTCTGGTCCTTATACCGATCCTGACCATACGATTGACCTCTACCATGGATTACCTAAGTTACGTGAACAGTGGATTGAAGAGCGCGGTGATACGGAGCTGCTCGATGAGGTCAGTTCGGTATACACCAAACAGCGCTTGGAAGACGATACGCTAGACGAGCTGCGTTATGGTAACTTACCTCGCATTCGCCGTGCGAAAAGCGGTCAGTGTGTTACTCAGCTCCACTACGCGCGTCAAGGTGTGATTACACCGGAAATGGAATACATCGCTCTGCGTGAAAACATGGGGCGTGCTCGTTATCGCGATGAGGTGTTGAACCAACAGCATCCAGGTCAAAGCTTTGGGGCCCACTTGCCAAAGGACATCAGTGCTGAGTTTGTCCGCCAAGAAGTGGCCGCGGGCCGTGCCATCATTCCATCCAACATCAACCACCCGGAAGCGGAGCCAATGATCATTGGTCGCAACTTCTTGGTCAAGGTGAACGCCAATATTGGCAACTCCTCCGTGACCTCTTCCATTGAGGAAGAAGTTGAGAAATTGGTTTGGGCAACACGTTGGGGTGGCGATACAGTGATGGATTTGTCGACCGGACGCAATATTCACGAGACTCGAGAGTGGATTCTACGTAACAGCCCAGTTCCGATCGGTACCGTGCCTATGTACCAAGCGCTTGAAAAAGTGAATGGCATTGCAGAAAACCTCAATTGGGAAGTGATGCGAGACACCTTGATTGAGCAAGCTGAGCAGGGCGTCGATTACTTCACGATTCATGCCGGTTTGCTGTTGCGTTATGTGCCGATGACGGCCAAACGTGTCACGGGTATTGTCTCTCGCGGCGGCTCGATCATCGCTAAGTGGTGTCTCGCTCACCATCAAGAAAGCTTCCTTTACACCCACTTCCGCGAAATTTGTGAAATTTGTGCCAAGTACGATGTCGCGCTTTCGCTCGGTGATGGCTTGCGTCCAGGTTCGGTGGCCGATGCCAATGATGAAGCGCAGTTTGCTGAGCTACGCACGTTGGGTGAACTGACTAAGATCGCGTGGGAGTATGACGTACAGGTGATCATTGAAGGCCCTGGGCATGTACCTATGCACATGATCAAAGCCAATATGGATGAGCAGCTAGAGCACTGCCACGAAGCGCCATTCTACACTTTGGGTCCTCTGACGACCGATATTGCCCCAGGGTACGATCATATTACCTCTGGCATTGGCGCCGCGATGATTGGCTGGTACGGCTGTGCGATGCTCTGCTATGTGACGCCGAAAGAGCACTTGGGTCTACCCAATAAAGAAGACGTTAAGACGGGCTTGATTACTTATAAACTCGCGGCGCATGCGGCGGATTTGGCTAAAGGCCACCCTGGTGCTCAGGTTCGTGACAATGCACTCTCAAAAGCTCGCTTTGAGTTCCGCTGGGAGGATCAGTTCAACTTGTCGCTTGACCCTGATACAGCGCGAGCTTTCCACGATGAAACTTTGCCGCAAGAGTCGGGCAAAGTGGCTCACTTTTGTTCAATGTGTGGACCAAAATTCTGTTCGATGAAAATTTCTCAGGAAGTGCGCGAGTACGCTAAAGACACGCAACAAGTCGAAGCCGACCAAGCCATCTCCGTTAAAATGCTCGACGATCCACTCGAAGGGATGCGCCAAAAGTCAGAGGAGTTCCGTCAATCGGGTTCTGAGCTGTATCATCCTGCCGCGCAGCCTGAAAGTGCAGAGTCGTAGGAACGCGGCGATGAACATTGTGATTCCTCACTCACAACCCACATTGCGCGATGATATCGCGCAATGCTTGGCATTGGCCGGCGAGCAAGGGTTCGCCATACAAGAGATTCAGTTGATTGACGGGGCTGAGTCGACGGTTGAACTGCGCGGTGCGTCTTCTTCTGTTTGGATTGCTCGGGATACGCAAGTCTCCGAGTCTTCCTCTCTCACTGACGATAGCGAACAAAACGTCCATCAACTGGTTTACTCAGTTGCAGAGGGTGATGTCTCGCTGGCGGACTATGCCCCGCATGCGATCGTTATTGGCGCGAGGTGCGAAGGACGCATGCTTGATATTTGGCAGCACAGCACGCCGCCTCATGCTGAAGTGCGTGCGCTTAATGTCCACCAAATGGCGCTTGATCCTACACAGCACTTCGCATGGTTTATCACCTTGCGGGCGCTCGATTTTCCCGTTGAAGATGCACTGACGCTCGCACGTGCGATGGGGCATGTTTCACGTGAAACATCTCAATGGCCTTGTTGTTTTGAGCAGTTTCCTACGCCTGTGCTGGAAGACGAAACTCTCGGCATTCGTGTCGGTTGGAAAACCGAAGGCCAACCGATCTCTTTTCCCTCTATGGTGAAAGAGGTGTTGGGTCTCTATCCGGTGGTCGACGATGTCCGTTGGATTGAACGATTGCTGCCTCTAGGCATTAAAACCATACAGCTGCGCATCAAAGATCCACAGCAAGCCGATTTGGAAGCGCAGGTGATTCGTGCAATTGCATTGGGTCAGCAATATCAAGCACACGTGTTTATCAATGATCATTGGCAGTTGGCGATAAAGCACGGTGCATTCGGTGTTCACCTTGGCCAAGAAGATATTGAAGCGTCGAACTTGCAGGCATTGTCACAGGCAGATATCGCTTTAGGGCTCTCGACACATGGCTATTACGAACTGTTGCGTATTGTGCAGATTGCGCCAAGCTACATCGCACTGGGGCATATCTTCCCAACCACGACCAAAGTTATGCCTTCAAAGCCGCAAGGTTTAGTGCGCTTGAAGCTTTATCAACAGTTGATTGATTCGATTCCTCGCTCGCAAGGTATGGGCTTTCCTACGGTTGCGATTGGCGGTATCGACCAAGGTAACGCTGCGATGGTGTGGCAGTGCGGCGTCTCAAGCTTGGCTGTCGTACGTGCGATTACGCTCTCCGATGATCCAAAACCGGTCATTGCGGCTTTTACTGAGTTGATGAAGGCAAACAAGCAAGTAGGAGATCACGGATGACCATCCTGTCTGACGAGGCGTTCTTACGTTACCAAAGACAAGTGTCGCTGCCGCAATGGGGTGAACAAGGGCAAGCAAAGTTGGCGAATGCTCATGTGTTGCTGATTGGTTGTGGTGGCCTCGGGTCAGCGGCAAGCCTTTATTTAGCTACCGCTGGTGTGGGTAAATTGGTGTTGGTGGATGATGACCGTGTCGAGCTAAGCAATCTTCAGCGCCAAGTCATCTATCGAAACGATGACCAAGGGCAGAGCAAAGCGTTGGCGGCTAAGAGTCAATTAGAGCACCTCAACCCTTTGATTCGCATTCGCGCGATGGACCAACGGCTCGATGATACCCAGCTTGCGCTTGAGATCATGCTTGCCGACATCGTGCTTGATTGCACAGACAACCTTGAAACGCGCCAGCAAATCAATCGGCTCTGCTTCAAAAACCGGACACCTTTGAACTCGGCTTCGGCCATTGGATGGCAAGGGCAGTTCGCGTTGTTTGACTATCAGCAAGATAGTCCATGCTACCACTGCCTATACCCGTTCGATTCACTTCCTTCTGGCCAAAAATGCAGTGAACTTGGCGTGGTAGGTCCGGTAGTAGGGACGTTAGGTAATTACCAAGCGCTGGCGGCGATTCAATGGTTAGCCCTTGATGAGCCACAGCTTAGCCCATCAACATTACACCTGTTTGATGGACTTACGATGCGCTGGCAGACGTTAGCTATCTCAGTGGATGCCACTTGTCACGTGTGTCAGTCGAACACCGTTAAGGAATGAACATGGAACCCATCACTATCACCGTCAATGGTGAAACTCATACGACTCACGCAGGGACAACATTGACGGCGCTCATTGCTGAGTTATCGCTCGCCGAGGTGGGCTGTGTGTTTGCCATCAATAACTGTGTCGTTCCGCGCAGCGAGTGGGACAGACATATCGTCATTCAAGGCGATGCCATCGCACTATTTCAAGCCATTGCAGGAGGCTGATCATGGCGCCAATAACACCGCTTACTATCGCGGGCAAAGTGTTTGACTCGCGTCTGTTTACCGGCACGGGTAAGTTTTCGAACAGTACTACCATGGCGCGCGCTATTGAGGCGTCGGGATCGCAACTGGCGACTATGGCGCTCAAGCGCGTCGATATCCATGATAAGCAAGATGATATCTTAGCGCCGTTGATCGCCGCTGGCGTGAATCTATTACCGAATACCTCCGGGGCAAAAACTGCACAAGACGCCATTTTCGCTGCGCACTTAGCACGTGAAGCCTTGGGCACACAGTGGCTTAAACTGGAGATTCATCCCGATCCTAAATACCTCATGCCTGACCCAATTGAAACCCTCAAAGCGGCAGAACAGTTGGTCAAAGATGGCTTTATTGTTTTGCCGTATTGCCACGCAGACCCGGTGTTGTGTAAGCGTTTAGAAGAGGTGGGCTGCGCAGCAGTGATGCCTCTTGGCGCGCCTATTGGTTCGAACAAAGGGCTGGCGTCGCAAGACTTTTTGGAGATCATCATCGACCAAGCCGGTGTCCCCGTCATTGTTGATGCCGGGATTGGTGCTCCGTCTCATGCGGCAAAAGCGATGGAGATGGGCGCAGATGCGGTTTTGGTGAATACCGCGATCGCGGCGGCGAGCAATCCAGTTGCTATGGCGCAAGCGTTTAAGATGGCGGTGGAAAGCGGGCGGATAGCGTTTGAATCCGGCTTGGCTGGTCAGGTTACCCATGCTGTTGCCTCTAGCCCATTAACCGCCTTCCTAGAGTGAGGGACGCAGAATGAGTTTTGTATCGATTCATCAACGCATGGACTGGGATGACATAAGGCTGTCGATTTACGCGAAAACTCATCAGGATGTGGAACGCGCATTGGCGAAATCTAAGCGTGATCTCGAAGATTTTAAAGCCTTGATTTCACCTGCGGCAGAGCCTTACCTTGAGCAAATGGCGCAGCAATCCTATGCGCTCACGCGTAAACGGTTTGGCAACACGATTGGATTGTATATCCCGCTTTATCTCTCCAACTTGTGCGCCAATGCATGTACCTACTGCGGTTTTTCGATGGAGAACCGAATTAAACGCCGTACGCTGACAGAGCAAGAAATCGCGGCAGAGATAGACGCGATTAAGTCGATGAAATTCGACAGTGTCCTTTTGGTCACAGGTGAGCACCAAACCAAAGTAGGGATGGACTACTTTCGCCGCGCAGTGCCACTTGTTAAAGCGCACTTTAACTACTTGGCAATGGAAGTGCAGCCGCTTGATGAAGGGCAGTACCGTGAACTGAAATCCTTGGGCCTCGATGCAGTAATGGTCTATCAGGAAACCTACCATCGTCGCACTTACGCGCAGCACCATTTGCGTGGCAACAAAACAGATTTTGACTACCGCTTGGAAACGCCGGATCGCTTGGCTCGGGCTGGGATCGATAAGATCGGTATAGGCGCGCTCATCGGGTTGGACGATTGGCGCACGGATTGCTTTTATGTCGCCGCACACCTTGACTACTTAGAGCGTACTTACTGGCAAACTCGTTACTCGATTTCCTTCCCACGGCTTCGCCCTTGTGAGGGCAATGCATCGGAAGGTGTGATTCAACCCAAATCCGTGATGAGTGATAAGCAGTTAGTTCAGTTGATCTGTGCCTATCGTTTGTTGAATCCGACGGTTGAGCTCTCGTTATCGACACGAGAGTCACCGAAGTTTAGGGACAATGTGTTGCCACTGGGTGTGACATCCATGTCCGCTGCATCAAAAACACAACCCGGCGGATACGCGATGCAAGACGTCGAGTTGGAGCAGTTTGAGATCAGCGATGAGCGAAGTGCTGAATCGGTCGAGCAGGCGTTACGCTCGAAAGGGTATGACCCCGTTTGGCGAAACTGGAACGCAATCTATTCTGGATAATGTTTCACGTGAAACAACCACGCCACAATTAAAAAGGCTCTCATGTTGAGAGCCTTTTCATTCAACTTCACGCGATATGCAGATCTACCAAGTGTTCAAAGCACGATTAGTCGCGGTGAGCGATGGGCGATGTTGCGCGCTCTAACCACGTTCTTACCTCACCATCGACCAATGGGCTGAGGTCATTCCACACTTTTTGGTGGTAATCATTAAGCCAGGCGAGCTCTGGTTTGGTCAACATATCAATGTTGATGTTGCGCTTATCAATCGGGCAACGTGTGAGTGACTCGAAGCTCAATACAGGGAAATCACCTTGTGTTGGGGTTTCCACTACCAGTTCTAAGTTCTCAATACGAATGCCAAACGCATCGGCGCGGTAATAACCCGGCTCATTGGAGAGCACCATACCTTCCATCAAAGCCACATCAATTTGTCGTTTGGAAATGCTTGCTGGTCCCTCATGGACACTGAGGAAGTGGCCGACACCGTGGCCCGTACCGTGGTCATAGTCAAAGCCTTCTGCCCATAAGTGTTGACGGGCAAGGGTATCAATTTGATAGCCGCGTGTTCCTTTTGGAAAACGGGCGCGTGCGACACCAATATGACCTTTGAGCGCTAAAGTAAACTGCTTGATCATCTCATCGCTAGGTTGACCGATGGCCACAGTACGTGTGATGTCCGTTGTTCCGTTGAGGTATTGGCCGCCAGAGTCGACCAAGTAGAGAGAGTTCAGGCTCAACTGACCCGGGGTCGGTTGGTTTTCGTGGTTGTAGTGACACATTGCCGCGTTGCTGCCTGCTGCGGAGATGGTATCAAAACTTAGGTCTACTAACGTTTCATCCTCACGACGGTACGCTTCTAAACGGTCGGCTAGGTAGGCTTCATTGTGAAGTTGGCCGTTGGCGACTTCGTTATCAAGCCAAGAGAGGAACTTGACCATGGCGACGCCATCGCGCACATGACACGCTTTCATGCCCTCAATTTCGACCGCATTTTTTTGCGCTTTCGGTAGTAAGCAAGGATCGGCTGCACTTACGACAAGCGCGCCACTGTTTTGCAGTGTCAATTTAAACCACGCATTGCTCGTCGCTGGGTCAAGTAATACTCGGCGTCCATTAAGCGAGTTAAGAATAGACTCCAGGGACTCGGGAGCATGAACTCTGACACCGGTGCCAACATGCTCAGCAAAGCCTTGCGGCAGACGTTCTTGTCGAATAAAGAAATCGACACTGGCGTCGCGGTGAATAATCGCGTGAGACAATAATACGGGCAGGCGAGAGACATCGAGGCCACGCACATTAAGCAGCCAGCAGATAGAGTCGAGCGCGGTCACGACTGCAGCATCAAGGTTCTGCTTTGTCAGTTGCTTGGCAATCTCTTCACGTTTGGATGATGAGGTTTGACCGACAGATTCAATCGGCATTAAGCGCACAGGTGATTCGAGGGCGGCTGGGCGATCATGCCACAGTGCGTCGATGGGGTGACTGGTTAACAGCTTGAGTTCAAGTTTGTCCGCCAGTTTGGTTTGCGCAGACTCCAGCCAACCTGCATTGTGCATGCGTGGGTCAATGGCGACGACGCTGCCCGGTTGTAGCTCACTGAGCAGCCAGTCTAATGCCGGCTCTTCAATTAAATGGCGGTATTCGAACAGCTCGCTAGGGACTTGCTTGGTGACTTGCACCGTGTATCGACCATCGACAAATACCGCTGCTTTTGTTTGTGTGACCACCGCGGCCCCGGCTGAACCAGTGAAGCCGGTTAGCCAATGTAGGCGCTCGTTGTGCGCCGGAATGTATTCGCCCAAGTATTCATCTTCATGGGGCACAAAAAAGGCATCGATATTGTTCTGAACCAGCCACTCTTTGATGGCTGTCAATCGTTGTTCAGTGGTGTTTAGCATCTGTGAATCCTTCATTTATTTGAGGTGTCCATCCGAGTTCTTAGATTCGCTATGACCGCTCACCTTGTTGAGCGGGCGAATCACTTTTTTGGGCTGGACGATGGCCATTAAGCTACTCCTTTTACCAGAGCGCTGCAAATGGTCTGCATCGATAGCCGGGTAAGGATCGCGGGGTAAGGTTAACTGACTACGTGACGTAAAAGCAGTGCGTTTATCGTCACGTAGTTAGCGTAGCGCGGCTAACGTAGCGCGGTCGTCTTTTCGCGGATAATTTGTCTGAGCCAGGCAAGAGCCGGGTCGTTCTCTCGGTCGCGATGCCAAAACAGGGTATAGGCCATGGGCGGAAATTCTAACGGCAGTGGCAGAACCGCGAGGTTAAGCTGTTTCGAGGCAAGCTTGACGAAATGGCTTGGCGCGGTAAAGACAAAGTCCGTGTAGGAACACAGACTGGCGGCACTGTTGAAGTCCGGCACAGTGATGGCGATATCGCGCTCTTTGCCGATGTCGGCAAGGCGATAATCAAGCAGCCAGCGATCGTTGCCATCGCAGCGTACTTGAACATGACGTTGGCTAAGAAACTGTTCTAACGTCCAAGGACGGCTCAAGGCAGGGTGATCCGCGCGCAATAAACACATCTGGTTATCACGGTAGATCTCTTGTTCACTAATATCACTCGGCGGCAGCATGGTCAGTTTGGCATCATTGATGTCGATGTCCTTACCAGTAATACCAAGATCAATTTCGCCTTTTTGCAGTAGCTTGAAGGTTTGATCGGACCAAGAGTGGGTGCTGATGGTGACCCCTGGGGCGCGTTTAAAAATCTCAGGTAGAAAATGGGGCAGAATCAGCGGGTAGACACTCTCTACCGCGGCGATTTGAAACTTGTAATCACTGCTGTCAGGCTGAAACTGCTCGGGTTGCGTCAGCAGCTCTAACTGATGGATCAGCGCATCCAATTTAGGCTTAAGAAAAAGGGCTTTGGGCGTTGGCTTTAACCCGTGTGCTTGGCGCACGAACAGAGGGTCATCAAATTGGTCACGCAACTTGGCGAGGTTCTTACTGACCGCAGATTGGCTGAGGCACAATCGGTGAGCGGCGCGTGTTACATTCAGCTCTTCAGTAAGAATCTTGAGGCACACCAGTAAATTCAAATCTAAGCGAGCGAGCTTCTCTATATTCATACATTCCCCTAAGGAATAACTTAAATGATGATTTGTCATTGGATGTCATATCTAGACTAACTTAGACTTTGCCGAGTTTCATCCATTCTTGTGCATATTCATTTTAAAAGAGGCGAGCAGTGAACGCTGATAATCCAATCATCTACGGCAAACTTCAATTCATTCTTTTGACCCTGTTGGTGCTGTTTAGCCCGCTCGCGATTGATATTTATCTGCCTGCGTTGCCACAAATATCTCAAGCGTTTCACGTGGAACACGCCTTAGCACAAGACACCATCACATGGTTTTTGTTCGCGATGGGGGTCGGCCAACTGTTTGCTGGCCCGCTGGCGGATAAACTAGGACGTCGAACTGTTGCATTAGGTGGGATCAGCATCTACGCCGCGAGCGCTTTATTGGCGTGGAGTGCTCAAAACATCGAGTGGATGCTGGTTTCGCGCTTGCTGCAAGGCTTAGGAGCGTGCGCGACATCGGTGGCCGCCTTTGCAACAGTTCGCGATATGTTCGGTCCACAGAAAAGTGGCAAGATGATCAGCTACCTGAACGGGGCTATCTGTTTTATCCCAGCATTAGCGCCGATTCTTGGTGCATGGCTGACTCAGCAATTTGGCTGGCGCGCCAACTTCAGCTTTATGGCCGGGTTCGCGTTGATTGGTCTGGTGGCGATGTCGTTTGGCCTTAAAGAGACCAATCCGCAAGTCAGCACCGCGCCGGTATTTCGTCTACGACGCTATTGGCAAGTGCTGAGTACACCGACGTTTTTGTTCCACGCATCGTTGTGTATGTTGGCGATGGCAGTGATTCTCGGTTATGTCACCTCAGCCCCCGTGGTGTTGATGGAAAACCTGGGTTTAAGCATGAACGCATTTACCTTTTGGTTCGGTATCAATGCGGTGATCAACATTGTCGCGTGTATGACAGCACCTAAATTTATGGATAAGTTCGGCACGCACACCACACTCAATGTCGGCATCTTGTTGTTGGGATTAGGCGGTATCGTGATGCTAGCAATGGCGACGCAAGCAAGTGCCTTTGCCTTTATGTTGCCGATCTTCCTATCCTCGATTGGTTTTGCGTGGATTCTCGGCGCGGCAGCAGGTAAGGCGCTTGCCCCGTTCGGTGACAAAGCGGGCACCGCTGCTGCGCTGCTTGGTCTGTTCCAAATGAGTGGAGCGGGCCTGGTTGTCGGCACCATGCAGCGTTTTGGGTGGGAGCCGCAAGTGCTTATCGCCTCATTGATGCTCATCATTACACCAGCACTACTGATTTTGTGGACCAAAGCGGGCAGAGAGTGGCACTACTGTTATGAGTAGGTGTTACGAATAGATGTTATGAGTAAACCGTAATAAATAAGCTGCTATGAGCAAGTTGTTGTCGACACCTTGCTCTTATCACTAGGCGAGGGCGCGCTTAGCTTTACAAGGAAAAATATCCTTGTATATTGAGGCGAGTTAATCTTGTAACGATGGAAAAACCACCACCATGTCGATGACGACGTACGAAAAAGCGCGTTTGATGGAGCAGCTTGAAGAGTCTCCAGAGAAAGTGATGTTTGGTAAATTAATTCATGAGCTCGGCAATCAGAGCAGCGAGCGTATCCGCAGTGCCGCCAAGCAAGTCCCGCTCGATGTGTTGCGCGATATCGTGTTCCATTTCCAGCAAGTGATTGAGTCACGTAAAGGCGAGCAGCTAGACATCATCGCGAAGCAGCTTTCCGAACAGGGCATCTCAGCGGAGCAGCTCAAGCAGTACATGGAAAACCAAGGCAAATAACCTTGCCGATTCGATTGAGTCAGTTGGATTCGTTCAGTTCGATTTGATAGAAAGCTCGCACAACGCGAGCTTTTTTTATGGATTGACGTTGCGATTGATGGGGTTTTGCAAAGAGATGAGTGTTTCGGTGGATTGCACTTCATCAATGGCTTGCAGCTTATCGATCAGTACGTGTTGCAGCTCCTCAATCGAGCGACACATCAATTTGACGAAGATGTTGTACGCGCCCGTCGTGTAATACGCTTCCACCACTTCCTCGAGTGCATTGAGCTTTTGCAAAGCTGAGTGATAATCGCGCGCCGCGTTGAGGTTAATACCAATAAAGCAGCACACGTCGTAACCGAGTTTTTTCGTATCGACAATCACTTCCGTGCCTTGAATGATGTCGGCTGACTTCATCTTTTCTATTCGAACGTGAATGGTCGCAGGGCTGACATCAAATTGCTTCGCCATTTCGGCGTAGGGCGTCCGCGCATCTTCCATTAAGGTTTTCAAAATCGCTTTGTCGAGATCATCGAGCTTGGTGGAGTGAGCTTGCATAGTCAGCCTTGTTGAGAATAGAAAGACTATTATTGCCGCGAACGGGCGACGACATCAATGGCGATTTGTTCGTAGCGACGTGGGGAAACTGTTAGGTAGAGCCGGCTAAAATCCATTACACTGACGCGCACGCGTCCCTCAACACTGACCAATACTGGAGCCGATAGTGGATTTGCAACTTCTCTGCGAACACCCTGAACAGACCCAACAACTGAAGGACATTGCTGCTCGCTGGGGGCTTAGCCACAGTGACACCAGTCCGTTTGCTTTGGTGCTGACGGCGCAGCGTTTGGAACTTCGCAAAACTGATGAGCCTAAATTGGGGGCGATTTATGTCGACTTGGCCGGAGGTGCCGCTGAGCATCGCCGCAAGTTTGGGGGTGGAAAAGGGCAAGCGATCGCCAAAGCGGCCGGGCTCAATAAAGGCGTGCTACCGACAGTGCTTGATGGCACCGCTGGCCTTGGGCGAGATGCGTTTGTGTTGGCCTCTTTGGGCTGTCAGGTACAGATGGTGGAGCGTCACCCTGTGGTGGCGGCGCTACTGGATGATGGCTTAGAGCGCGCCAAACAGGACCCAGAAATCGGCGTCTGGGTCAGTGAGCGAATGTCACTGCTGCACGCATCGAGCCACAACGCGCTGGAAACGCTCGCAAGTCAGCCTGATTTTGTGCGCCCTGATGTGGTCTACTTAGATCCCATGTATCCTCACCCTGAGAACAAAAAGAAAAGCGCGTTAGTGAAAAAAGAGATGCGCGTATTTCAAACGCTTGTGGGCGCCGATCACGACGCAGACGGCTTACTCACGCCAGCCCTTGCGCTGGCGACGAAAAGAGTGGTGGTCAAACGCCCCGACTACGCTGATTGGCTAGATGGTGTCAAACCGGCGATGGCGATAGAGACCAAGAAAAACCGCTTTGATGTCTATGTTAATGCAGCCATGAGTTAGTTAATTCGACCATGAGCTAAGTGCCTGATTCTATTTATACTCACCACACCGTGTTTTATGGCAGTGTAAAATAACGCTTGCCAAGCCCGTCTGATGACTATATATCTTACTAAGAACTATTCGTATTCTTTTTAAGGTAAGTCGATGGCAAAGCGTTTGTGCAAGTTGAGTCGTAAACAAGTCGCACACAGTTTGGGTGAGATAGAAAAGCTCGTGGTTGAACCCAAGTTTGTCTGTCGCTCTTGCGCGCGTGCCAGTCACAGTAAACAACACTTATGCAAACCGGCGTCAATTGCGGCGGCTGCCCATACCCAGCCAACGACTCATACACCTAAAATCCTTAAGCCTCTCTCTGCGCGAGCTGAATCTGCACTATTCGCACCTCAACAAGCGGCAGTGGCTTCTGCGCCTTCAGATACGCAGAATGTCGCTCAAGCGATCGAGACAACGCGTGAAGAGCAAAAAGCGCAAGCCGTGCAGCGCGTCATTGCGCGAGTGAAAGCACGCAAAGCTGACGTTGAGTTAAATACGCTGACGTCCGTGAATGCCTTGACGTCGGTGAATTCCTTGACGGCGGTAGTAGAGACGTTCGATTTGATGGATAAAAAGGCGTTCAAGAAAGCGAGAAAAGAGCTCAAGCGTGCTTATAAGCAGCAGAAGAAGTGGCTAAAAACGCTGAAAAAACAGCAAAAGCTCAGTAAAAAGCAGGCTAAACTGCAGGCCAAGTTAGACGTAATGCCCACCTGGCCAACCGGCTTAGCTGAGACAGAGAAGCGCCAAGCCAAGGTGCATTAACCTTAGACTAGGCGCTAGACTTTGGATTTACGCGGCGTTGGCGACACGCTTTTTCACCCAGGTTTCGTTGACCCAAAGTGAAAGGACAATAATAGCGCCGCCAATGCTCAGTCTCGTCAGGTCGACATCGCGATTCCAGATCACGATATTGACGATAAGCCCAGCGGGGACCAACGCATTATTCATCACCGCCAGCGCACCAGCATTCACCATGGTCGCGCCTTTATTCCACGCGAAATAGCCCAACCCAGACGCAATCAAGCCTAAGTAGGTCAGAACGCCCCATTGTGTTGCCATACTCGGCAATTTCTCACTGTTGCCCATCAGCGCAAACGCGATGAGTGCCACAGCCAGCGCGCCCAAATAAAAGTAACCAAAGACCGTATGCTGTGGCAGGGCGACTTGCTGCTTTTCCATCAAGTATTTGTAGCCCACTTGGCCAATAGCAAAGCAGAGATTGGCTCCTTGCACCACCATAAAGCCAAGCAAGAAATGCTCATTGACCCCGGCAAACTTGATAAAGGCAGCGCCAGCCACTGCGATCGCCGCGGTGACCAAATACCAAGGTGAAAAGTGACCTTTGAGCAGATCGTAGATTAACGTCACGTAAATCGGTGTGAACACTGTGAACAGCAAGACTTCTGGCACAGAAAGAAGCAGGAAGGATTGATAGTAAAAACAGTACATCAAGCCAAGTTGAAAGCCGCCAACGACCATCAATTTGGCAATCAGGGATTTCTCAACCCCTTTAAATTTCAGGAAAGGCAGGAAAACCAAGCTTGCTAAGGCGACGCGCATTAAAACCGAAAACCACGCGTCGACTTGGCCTGCCAAATAGACACCAATCAAGCTGAAGGAGAACGCCCACAGCACGGTGACCGAAGAGAGATAAAACATGATTAAGACTCATTATCAAAAACTATCTGATTATTTTATCTCAATTCATCCGTTGAATCAGTCTTTTAGTGGTACAACCAACATGTCGACCGGTGAGCAATTGATCAACTGACGGGTCGAGGAGAGCAGTTTGCTCCAAAAGTCTTGATGGTGGCCACACACCACAAGATCGACGTTGAACTCTTGAATGGTATCGCACAGCTCATTACCTAAGTCGCCACTGCCCACTAGGGTATGTTTAATGGGGAAGTTGGCGTGGTTCGCAAGGTTTTGCAATTGCTTTTGCGATGCCTCAATAGCTTGATGTTGGGTCTCCGCCAGGTTGATGTCGATGAGGCCGGTATACAACTCGGCGTAGTTGACATCAATGTGGATGAATGAGACCGCCGCGTCGAGCGGCTTGGCCAAGGAGACCGCTTTGTCGACCAGCAGTTTGCTGTCTTCAGACAGGTCGATGGCCACTAGAATGTGTTGATAGCTCATACCGAATCCTCTTATTTCGCTCGCCTAAAGTTAGATTAGCACCTCGCTGGTCAATTTTTTGCCAAGGTGATCTCATATCCACATTCACCATACAAAGTGTTATGGTGGCTAGCATGATATAGTCAGTTTAAGTTCATAGACTTAGTAGGAGTGCGAAATGCTGTCACAAGCGATGGTCGAGCAATTGAATGAGCAAATTAATCTCGAATTCTTTTCATCCAATCTATACTTACAAATGAGTGCTTGGTGCGAGGACAAAGGCTTTGAAGGCGCGGCCGAATTTTTACGCAAACACGCCGTTGAAGAGATGGAGCACATGCAGCGTTTATTCACGTATGTGAGTGAAACGGGGGCAATGCCGATTCTAGGTGCCATTGATGCACCAAAACATGAATTTGAGAGCCTAGGTGAAGTCTTTCGCGAGACCTATGAACATGAGCAAATGATTACGCAAAAAATCAACAAATTGGCTCACGTTGCGTTTACTTCTCAAGATTACTCAACATTCAACTTCTTGCAGTGGTACGTTGCAGAGCAGCACGAAGAAGAGAAGTTGTTTAAAGGGATTTTAGACAAGCTAGAACTGGTTGGTGAAGATGGTAAGGCGCTGTTCTTCATCGACAAAGACCTAGCTGCTTTAGCAAAAGAAGGTTCATCTTCTATTATGGATACCGCCGCTGAATAATTGTCAGCGAAAGATGCTCTGATGGGATCGTCTTTTCTTCGGTAACCTATGAAGATGTAGGGAGGAAAAGATGATCAATGCAGACACCATTCTATTCACGTTGATGCTTGTAACGGCGGTGAACATGGCCCGTTACCTCACTGCACTGCGTTCTCTGATATACATCATGCGCGAGGCGCATCCTCTTTTGTACCAGCAAGTCGACGGCAACGGTTTCTTTACCACGCACGGCAATATGGCCAAGCAGGTCCGCCTGTTCCATTACATCAAAAGCAAAGAGTATCACCATCATCACGATGAAGTGTTCACGGGCAAATGCGATCGCGTCAGAGAGCTGTTCATACTCACCACCTCATTGCTCGCGGTGACCTTACTGGCAGCGTTTATTCTTTGATGATCGGCGCCTTTAAATTGGCAAGGTAGGCAATAGCCGTTAAAATAGCCACCTATTGCGAAGGATGTGCTCAGTGCACATCCTTTTTTATTGAATCATGACAGAGTTAGTAACCACCATGGCAGAGAAGTTTGATGTAGTAGTGATTGGCGCCGGTGCGGCGGGCCTGATGTGTGCCGCCCAAGCAGGAGAGCGGGGCCGTCGCGTGTTAGTGCTGGATCATGCCAAGAAACCGGGTCGAAAAATCCTCATCGCCGGGGGCGGCCGCTGCAACTTTACCAACTACGATGTGTCTGCCAAACACTACCTGTCACGCAACCCGCATTTTGTTAAATCGGCCTTGGCACAGTACACCAACTGGGACTTTATCTCGATGATCTACAAATACGGCATCGAGTTTGAAGAGCGCGATCATGGTCAGCTGTTTTGTGTTGGTGACTATGACTCCAAAGACATCGTTAAAATGCTTCTCGCCGAGTGCGATAAACCGAGTATCCAATTTCGCTACCAGCAAGCCGTTGACAACATCGAGCAGCAAGCCAATGGCTTTTCTCTGACGACCAATGGCCATGCGATTGAGTGCGAATCCCTCGTCATCGCCACCGGCGGCTTGTCGATGCCCAAGCTTGGCGCAACCCCCTTTGGCTACAAAGTGGCAGAGCAGTTCGGCCTTGAGGTCCTTCCGACCAGTGCGGCCTTGGTGCCGTTTACGCTGCATAAAGAAGACAAAGAGGATTTTTCTGAGCTGTCAGGGATTGCGATTCCGGTTGAAATCACCGCAAAAAACAACACCAAATTCAAAGAGGCGCTGCTCTTTACCCACCGTGGTCTGTCTGGCCCGTCGGTGTTGCAAATCTCCTCCTACTGGACCCCAGGCGAAGCGGTTGAAGTAAACCTGGTGCCCGATGTCGATGTGCAAGCCTTGCTAACGCGTTCATTGGAAAAACACCCTAATCAAACCTTGAAAAACACCTTAGCAAAAGTGCTCCCCAAGCGACTGGTTGAAGTGCTGATCGAGCGCAAAACCCTCGAAGACAAACCGCTAAAGCAATTTAGCAGCAAGGCACTGGAAGACGTGGCTAACACGCTTGAGCATTGGAGCATTGCCCCCAATGGAACAGAAGGCTACCGCACCGCCGAGGTCACCCTAGGCGGCGTCAATACCGATCACTTATCGTCGAAAACCATGGAGTGCAAAGCGATCAAAGGTCTCTACTTTATCGGTGAAGTCGTCGACGTCACCGGCTGGCTAGGAGGCTACAATTTCCAGTGGTGCTGGAGCTCCGGTTATGTAGCGGGGCAGTGGGTTTGAGTGACCAACGATTGTTCCGCCTTCCTCTTGTTGTGATAGAGAGAATATAGTTCGATGCTAGGTGAAATGAAACCTGCACACATACACATAGTGTGAGATGAGTTGAATATTATCGCATTGGTCGCGTACGCTGTACCTAAACTAATTTAGTTAAAAAATTCAGTGTCATATACTGGTTCAACTACGACATGGAGTCTTTGTATGAATCAGTTCAAACTCATTTTTGCGAGCGCTCTTATTGTGCCGAATGCTGCTCATGCCCTATCGCTAGGGCATTCACCCCAAAGTGAAGTAACACTTTCACCCACCTCTTATTCCACCTATTCAAGTTCTTCTATATTGTTTCCTTCTTGCGCGGTCGATTACGCCAATTTGGCAAGCGCGCAGATTCAACGCGTAGGCTTTTACGTCACTAATGATGTGCTTAACTACGCCTCAAAAGAGGACGTTAGAAGCTGGATTCAAGACCAGATTGACTATTCAAATGAAGGTCTCCGCAATAGCTGTGTTGACTTTCAGCAAGAAATCGCTGTCGTCCGCTATGTTGAAACGCCGAACAACCAACCTGATGCATCTGACAACTTTACTTATTCAACCGAAGAGTTAACAGCAGATGT
This sequence comes from Vibrio sp. R12-SG2-ISO1, assembly GCF_059834045.1. Taxonomy (NCBI): domain Bacteria; kingdom Pseudomonadati; phylum Pseudomonadota; class Gammaproteobacteria; order Vibrionales; family Vibrionaceae; genus Vibrio; species Vibrio sp. R12-SG2-ISO1. The sequence goes on from NZ_JCBDGO010000002.1 coordinate 21,929, forward strand.
GTATCAGAATATCTTGTCGGGATTAGATGTAGACGACCTTCGAGGTGGCACAACAACGCCTATGGGGCGTACATCGTCGCAGATCGAAAGTGATTGGACTGAGTTATCAATTGACCGAGTGATTAGTGTGCGACCTTACTACCGTCCAAGTGGTTCAATTGGTTCTATCTGTGGGGTAGGTTATGGCTTCTGGATGCGACCAAACAAAGCTGAGCCAGAGTATACCGACGCACCCGCCAATAGTTGGGGAGAATCCCGACCTAGCACAAATGTTTTTGCTACCGTCGTTTACCCCAATGACAGCATCTGTTCATCCGATGACTTAGTCGCGCATGAACTCGGTCATACGAACGGCCTGTCGCACGAGCGAGAAAGTGGCCCAGAGAACAATCATGCTGACACATTAGGCTTTGCTTACCAATGCGATGGAGAAAAGAGCATTATGTGGAGTGGCGCGAACAATACACGCCAAGCCCCGTTCTTTTCCTCGCCTGACGTCACGAATAACGGCGTACCTTGTGGTGATACATTAACCTCGTACGGCAATGACTCAAGTGAAACTCTGAACTACATGATCGGCACCTCCTTGAAACATAAAGCACCTCGAGCTGTGCCGTACCAAGGTGTTGTGGATAGTGGTGATTCGAGTGCGGTGGGCGATACTACAACTTGGAATACGATTACTAACATGCGTCACTCAAACATGGACGTCTATGGCGAAGTATCATTCAGTTCGACACCGGCATCGGTGACCGAAGGTAACGGGACATTTTCTATCGACCTAGACCGTACTGACACGACGTATGAAGCGAACGTAACCGTCAGAGTGTACGGTGATGGAAATGTAGCAGCGGGTCATGATATTGAGTTCGAGAAGACCGCGATCTTTGCGATTGGCCAAGCGTCATCAACTGTGGTTTTCAATAAGTACGACTCCGGTCTTTTCAGACAAAACGGTTCATTTACAGTGAAACTAGAGACTCCATTTCAGGTAGAGTTAGGCAGCACAGCCGAAGCCACAGTCGCCTATGTGGCGGCGAAGTCTGGCAATTCTGGAAAGGTGTCAATCACAGCCAATCAGTACTCGTGTAAAACAACGTGCGATGGTGTCGTGACATTAAGTCGCTCTGGCGGGGCCGATGGTGAGGTGACGGTGGACGTTGTTTATCGTTTGAACGGTGCGGAGGTAGAGCGAGATACCATCATTTTCAACGATGGTGACACGTACGCGGAATCTACCGTGACACATGGTAGCGTGAGCATGCTGACAATCGACTTAGAGGCGAGCCACCCATCGCTAGTACAATACAGCCGTTCCACATTCAGTAATTACGATGACGGTGAGGACGGTGGGGAAAACCCCGATACTCCACCGACAGGTGGTGGTGGCGGTGGTGCTTTAGGATGGCTAGCTCTGATTGGTTTGTTAGTATTTGGCTGGCAACGGAATAAATAACCAGTGTCATCTGATGAGTTCCGGGTCGCGCATGGTTGTGCGACCTTGAACTTCACTTCTCTCCTTGGGTTCACCCAAGTATCGACTATTTTGAGCGATCATTAGCTTTATGCGCTTTCGGTTGTGTTTTCCACTTCACCTGTTGAATGACGAGCCCGGCAATGATCAACACAAGGCCGATGAGAGTGCTTGGGTGAATGGCTTCTCCGATGATGGTCGCCAGTAAGATCAAAGAGATAAACGGCGAGGCGAAGATGAGGTTACTGATTCTCGCGGTATTATGAGTGGATTTTAAGGCGCTGAGCCACAAGACGAAGGTGACGCCCATTTCAAACAGTCCGACATAGCTGACCGCCAGCCAACCTTGAGGAGAAATGGCGGCAAAGCTAGCTCCTTCCCACCACGTCAGCCCGAGAGCGAAAGGGATCGCGACGAGAAAACCGAGCAGCACGCCGACCACAGGGTCGGCTTTGTTTTTGGTGTTTAAGATCCAATATCCTGCCCACAGCAGCGTTGAGAGCAACGCCAGCCCAACCCCTAGCGGGCTATCAAAATCGAGCGCCAATACGTTGCCTTTGGTGGCGATAACAATGACGCCGAGGTAGCTCAAACAGCACGCGACCCAATCTTGCTTGCGGATGGCTTGACCTAAAAATACCGCCGCCATTAGGGTGAGGGTGATTGCCCAGCTGTAGTTAATCGCCTGCGCTTGTGAGGCAGGCAGGAGATCGTAGGCTTTAAACAAAATGATGTAATACGCCAGCGGGTTGATGATCCCCAGTAATAGGTAATAGCCCGGATTGGCGGTCAAGGTGGTCACCAGCGTATTGAGCTTGCCTTGCACGGCGCAGATGAGGGTTAAGGCGAGGGCAGAGACGATACTGGCGACCGTCAACATCTGGATTGGAGTAAACTCAGCTAAGGTTAATTTAAACGCGGTGGCTACTGTCGACCAGAGCAAAACAGCAGACAAACCAAAGCCCAGCGCGCGGCGCTCATTCATAGTAAGCCTAAAAAACGGTGAAGTGATGCGCTAGTCTAACGGTAGGCCAATTGCCCTACAAACTGGACATTTATCCAGTGGTGAAATACCATCAAATGACTTGAATTTGATGAATGTACGCCGCTCATGCAATGGATTTTTGATAACGCCTCTCTTCTTATCACCGCGGCTGGCAGCGCCGTCACCAGTGGCGTCGTCGTCGGTTGGTGGGTCTCCCAGAAAATGCGCTTGCAACAGCAATTGCTCAGCGCCAAGCTTGATACTCAGCAACAACTCTCACACAGTGAAATCACCCAGTTAAAAAACGCCTTAGCGGAGGCCGAGCAAGAGCTGGAAGCGTTGGATGCGGCGCGGGACAAAGCGGCATTTGAGCTCAAGCAGTCTCACGGCAAGTTGATGGCGGTGCTGGAGAAACTGCGTTACTTCGACAGCGTTAAGCAAGAGCGTCAGCAATACCTCGACGAACTTGGACTGATGCGTGATGAAAAGGCGCAGCTCGAAGCGACCTTGAGAGAGCAAGAGGCTCGTCATGAACAGATCACCCAAGCCAACCAAGAGAAACTCGCCCTGCTCGAGAAAGCCGAAGAGCGGCTAAAACAGCAGTTTGAACACCTCGCCAGTCAACTGTTTGATGAGAAAACGGCGCGCGTTGATCAGCAAAATAAACAGAGTTTGGATGCCTTACTGTCGCCGCTCAAAGAGCAGTTGGAAGGGTTTCGCAAGCAAGTCAATGACAGCTTTACTGTGGAAGCCAAAGAGCGCCACACCTTAGTGCATGAGCTGAAGAACTTGCAGCGCCTTAACGAGCAGATGGCCAAGGAGGCGCTCAACCTGACCCAAGCGCTCAAAGGTGACAACAAGCAGCAAGGCAACTGGGGTGAGGTGGTACTGGCGAGAGTATTGGCTGAGTCGGGCCTAAGGGAAGGGCATGAGTATCACACCCAAGTGAATCTACAAAATGAGGCGGGCAAGCGTTATCAGCCAGATGTGGTTGTGCATCTGCCCAATGATAAGCAGGTGGTGATTGACGCCAAAATGGCGCTGGTCGCCTATGAGCGCTACTTCAATGCCGAGACCGATCAGCAGCGTGACAAGGCCTTAGGTGAGCACTTACTCGCCATTCGCAGCCACATCAAAGGGCTTTCACACAAGGATTATCATCAACTCAAAGGCATTCAGAGCTTGGATTATGTGTTGATGTTTATCCCCGTCGAGCCTGCATTCCAAGTGGCGATTTCCTCGGACCCTAGCTTGGTCAAAGATGCGATGGAGCACAATATCATTCTCGTCAGTCCGACCACTTTGCTGGTGGCACTGCGCACCATCGATAACTTGTGGCGCAACGAAAGACAGAGCCAAAACGCGAAAATCATCGCGCAGCGAGCCAGTAAGCTCTACGACAAATTGCGCCTATTCGTTGATGATATGGAGAGCCTCGGCGGCGCCTTAGATAAGGCCAATCAAAACTACCAAGGTGCCATGAATAAACTGGTGACTGGGCGCGGCAACGTGATTCGACAAGCGGAGAGCTTTAAGCAATTAGGGGTGGAGGTCAAACGACCAATCTCGATGAATTTGGTGGAACTGGCGGAGCAAGAAACGCTGCCAGAATCACAGCTTAGCGGTGAAAATGACCACTTACTAGAAAGACATCCGGCTGAGGATAAAGTAAACTAATCGCCCGCAGTGCTTTGGCCGTATTGAATAGAGAGCACTGTTAAAAGAGGAATCATAATGACGGATATTAGTGTGCAATCGACGACAGCTCTAGAATCTCAGCAAGACGCAGAAACGACCCACTTCGGTTTTACCACGGTAGCGAAAGAGGAAAAAGTCACCAAGGTAGCGGAAGTGTTTCACTCAGTGGCCGCCAAATACGACATTATGAATGACCTGATGTCGGGAGGCATTCACCGATTGTGGAAGCGCTTTACCATCGATTGCAGCGGTGCCCGTCCTGGACAACGTATCCTCGACTTAGGGGGTGGCACAGGCGATTTGACGGCGAAGTTCTCTCGTATTGTCGGCGACAAAGGCCACGTCGTACTCGCTGACATCAACAACTCGATGCTCAATGTCGGGCGTGACAAACTGCGTGATATCGGCATTGTGGGCAATGTGCACTATGTTCAAGCGAACGCTGAAGAGCTGCCGTTTCCCGATGACTACTTTGACGCGATTACGATCAGCTTCTGTCTGCGTAACGTAACCGATAAAGACAAAGCGCTGCGTTCGATGTACCGCGTACTGAAACCCGGCGGTCGCCTGTTGGTGCTGGAGTTTTCCAAACCTGTCTTTGACCCACTGTCTAAAGTCTACGATGCATATTCGTTCCACTTGTTGCCGAAAATGGGTGAGCTGGTGGCCAATGATGCAGAAAGCTACCGCTACTTGGCGGAATCCATTCGCATGCACCCTGACCAAGAGACGTTAAAAGGGATGATGGACGACGCGGGCTTTGAAAATACGCGTTACTACAACCTAACGGGCGGCATTGTCGCCTTGCACCGCGGCTACAAGTTCTAAAGGAGCCGAGCATGCCTTTTGAGCCTATGATGACGGCGGTCATCGAAACGTCACTCAATACTCTCATTCAAGATGATCCTGATCTGGTGCGCCGACTGGCGCGACTGAAAGGTCAGGTCATTCAAGTGCGTCTCAAAGAGTTCGATAAGCGCTTAACCTTCGTTTTCAGTCAACAAGTCGATGTGTTAGCCCATTACGAAGGCACACCCGATTGCACCTTATCCTTAAATGTGTCGGTATTGCCTGAGCTAAAAGATCAATCCAATATCACCAAACTCATCAAGCAGGATAAGTTGGAGCTGGATGGCGACATCCAACTGGCGCAGAGCTTTTCGCAATTGATCACCCAATGCAAACCCGATATTGAAGAGTGGATCTCGCGTGTTACCGGAGATGTTGTGGCGCACACCTTAGTGCAAGGCGCAACGCAGATTGGCCAGTTCGCCCGCACTCAGCTTCGTCACCAGCAAGATTACCTTGCGCAAGTGGTTACTGAAGAATGGCGTTTGGCGCCACCGCCGTTAGAAGTGGCGCATTTCTGCGATCAAGTGGATGAGATCAAGAGCCAAGCGGCGCGAGTGGAAGCGAAACTGAATCAACTACTGGAGCGAGTATGACGTTAGCGGAGCTAAAACGCCTCTACCGCATCATCAAGGTGCAGCTCGAATATGGATTGGATGAGCTGGCGCCCAATCATCAACTCGCCAAAGCGCCGTTATTGGCACGAAAGGGTCTGTTTTGGATTCGTAATCAGCATCCGGACAAAACCTTAGGCGAGCGACTGCGTCTCGCACTGCAAGAACTTGGACCGGTGTGGATCAAGTTTGGCCAGATGATGTCTACTCGGCGCGATCTGTTTCCTCCTCATATCGCCGATCCGCTTGCCCTGTTGCAAGATCAAGTGTCGCCCTTTGACGGCCAACTGGCTAAGCAGACCATCGAACAGGCATTGGGCGGTCCAATCGAAACCTGGTTTGACGAGTTTGATATTGAGCCGCTGGCGTCGGCATCGATTGCACAGGTGCACACGGCGAAACTCAAGTCGACGCAACAAGAAGTGGTGTTAAAAGTCATTCGGCCCGATATTCGACCGGTGATTGATGCCGATCTTAAACTCATGTACCGCATGGCGCGCATTGTCGCCAAGATGCTGCCAGAGGCAAGACGCCTCAAACCCGTTGAGGTGGTGCGCGAGTACGAGAAAACCCTGCTCGATGAGCTGGATTTGCGTCGAGAAGCGGCGAATGCCATCCAACTAAGACGTAACTTCGACAACAGTGAATCGCTGTACGTGCCTGAAGTCTTTACTGATTTCAGTAATAAAACTGTCATGGTTTCTGAGCGAATATATGGCATCCAAGTGTCGGACATCGAGGGCTTGGTCGCCAATGGCACCAACATGAAGCTGCTGGCCGAGCGTGGAGTCAGCGTGTTTTTCACTCAGGTCTTCCGAGACAGTTTTTTCCATGCGGACATGCATCCGGGTAACGTCTTTGTTGAACGTGAGCACCCAGAGAATCCGCGTTGGATCGGGTTAGATTGTGGCATTGTTGGCACACTCAATAGCGAAGACAAACGCTATCTTGCGGAAAACTTTCTGGCGTTTTTCAATCGAGACTATCGCCGCGTCGCCGAATTGCATGTCGAGTCGGGATGGGTTCCACGTGAAACCAATATTGATGAGTTTGAATTTGCCATTCGCATCGTGTGTGAACCGATTTTCGCCAAACCACTGTGCGAAATCTCGTTTGGTCATGTGTTGTTGAACCTATTTAACACCGCAAGACGCTTCCATATGGAAGTGCAACCTCAGTTGGTGTTGTTGCAAAAGACGCTGCTGTATGTCGAAGGACTGGGCCGTCAACTCTACCCTCAGTTGGATCTGTGGGAGACGGCCAAACCGTTCCTCGAAGAGTGGATGATGAACCAAGTCGGACCAAAAGCGGTGATCAATGCGGTGAAAGATCGCGCGCCGTTTTGGGCGGAAAAGCTGCCAGAGTTGCCAGAGCTTCTCTACGACAGCCTGCGCCAAGGCAAGATGATGAATCAGCGTATCGATCAACTCTATCAAGGGTATCGTCAGTCGAAGCGTCAGCAAGCGACAGGGAAATTTTTGTTTGGTGTTGGCGCAACATTAGTCGTATGCTCGGCAATATTGGTCAACACTCCGTATGAGCAACTCTCGATGGTCAGCGCCTTAGGTGGCGTCACATTTTGGTTGCTTAGTTGGCGAGCTTACCGTCGTTAGGCGGTAAACTTAAGAATTCAACAGTTAGACCCGAGGTAAAAAGAATGGGTGGTATTAGTATTTGGCAACTGCTTATCATTGCTGTGATTGTGGTACTTCTATTTGGTACGAAGAAACTGCGTGGCATTGGTGGCGATTTAGGTAGTGCGGTAAAAGGCTTTAAGAAAGCGATGAACGACGAAGAGCCTGCAAAGAAAGACGCCGACTTTGAGCCAAAAAACATCGAGCAACAGCAGAAAACAGACGCCACTGCTGACACTAAAAAAGACAAAGAGCAGGCATAACTCGTGTTTGATATCGGTTTCTGGGAACTGGTATTGATCTCTGTGGTGGGGCTGGTAGTTCTCGGCCCTGAGCGATTGCCGCATGCGATTCGCAGTGTCACTCGTTTTGTCGGTGCAGCCAAGAACATGGCAAACAGCGTCAAAGACGAATTGTCCCATGAGCTCAAGGTGCAAGAGCTGCAAGAGAATTTGCGTAAAGCTGAGCAGATGGGCATGGAAGATCTCTCGCCAGAGTTGAAATCCTCCGTTGACCAGTTAAAGCAAGCCGCGCAAGACGTGCAGCGCCCTTATGCCAAGAAAAGCGACGAGCCTGCCAAGACTGAGCCCTCTGAAGAGGTAGCGTCACAAGCGCCTTCCGCCGACGCCACTGAGTCTTTGCATGTCGCCCCGGCAACAACAGATAAAAAGCCTGAGTAGTTCACCACTCTGATTATTGAGGGGCAGCCAATCGCTGCTCCTTTTGATTCCCAATAGTTGAGGTCTTCATGTCTTCTGTTGAGCAGACACAACCTTTGATTAGCCACCTTCTCGAACTGAGAAACCGCTTGCTGCGCGCACTCGTGGCGGTATTGGTGGTGTTTGTTGGTTTGATTTACTTTGCCAACGACATTTACGAATTTGTCTCAGCGCCTTTGGTGGAGCGCCTGCCTGAAGGGGCGACGATGATCGCCACCGATGTGGCGTCGCCGTTTTTTACTCCGCTCAAACTCACCCTGATTGCGTCCATCTTTATTGCGGTGCCTTTCATCTTGTACCAAGTGTGGGCGTTTGTGGCGCCGGGTCTTTACAAGCATGAACGTCGATTGATCATGCCGCTGATGTTCTCCAGCTCACTGCTGTTTTACTGTGGTGTGGCGTTTGCGTACTTTGTCGTGTTCCCGTTAGTGTTTGGCTTCTTTACTGCGATTTCACTCGGTGGCGTTGAGTTTGCGACGGATATTTCCAGCTATTTGGATTTCGTGTTAGCTCTCTTCCTGGCTTTTGGTATCGCCTTTGAAGTGCCCGTGGCGATCATCTTGCTGTGTTGGACGGGCGCAACCAATCCTAAAAGCCTCAGCGAGAAGCGCCCGTATATTGTGGTCGGCGCGTTTGTGGTGGGGATGATGCTGACACCGCCAGACATGATTTCTCAGACCTTGCTCGCCATACCCATGTGTTTGTTGTTTGAAGTCGGCCTGTTTTTCGCCCGTTTTTATGTGCGAAAAGAGGATGAACAGAGCGAGTAGTCGCTGATATGGAAAAGGCTTGCCGATGGGCAAGCCTTTTTTATCGAGTCCAATTTCTTGGTACTAAAGATTCGAGGGGAACACGCGTTGCTCGCTATAGCCTAAACAAGGTCTTGGCATTGTCGGTAGTAATCGCGTCTACTTCCTCGACTGAGATATCGCGAAGGCTGGCGACACGCTGCGCAACCAAATGGGTGTAGGCAGGCTCATTGCGCTTACCGCGATGAGGCACAGGTGCGAGGTAAGGGCAGTCGGTTTCCAGAATCACTTTACTCATATCCAAATGTGGGATGACGTTATCCATCCCGCCATTTTTAAAGGTGGAGACGCCACCAAGGCCAAGGTGAAAGCCCAACTCATTAATTGCCTTGGCTTCCTCGAGACTGCCGCCAAAACAGTGAAAAACCCCACTGAGGGATCCGTCTTGCTCTTTATCAAGCAGAGTGAGGGTCTCTTCAATGGAGTCACGCGTGTGAATCACCACTGGTAGATCCATTGCTTTGGCCCATTGCAGTTGCGTGACAAACGCGTGTTCTTGTTCGGCGCGATAGGTTTTGTCCCAATAGAGATCAATGCCAATTTCGCCTACGGCGATAAACGCATGTTGACTAAACCAGGCATGAATTTGCGCAAGGGTATGCTCAACATTGCCATCGACGTAGCAAGGGTGGAGCCCCATCATCGAGCGGCACACATCGGGAAACTGACGCTCCGTGGCCAACATAGGGCCAATAGACTCAAGGTCGATGTTAGGTAATAAGATACGGTCTATGCCTTGTTCCAATGCGCGGGCCACCACGGCGTCGCGATCGCCATCAAACTCACTGGCGTAGATATGGGCATGGGTGTCGATCATGGGATGTGTCTCTGGATAAAACGTCAATGGAGCCAGTATACCTGTCTGAGTAGAAGATGCAGCAAATGGCGCCAATCTGCCTAGGTCGTATTTTGCGTGATTTTTTCGCCTTGTTGGCTGGTGCAAGAGAGCGGGAGTGATATGATGCGACACAAGCACTTTCACCACACAAGGAGAATCGAGTGTCAGTTTCTATCCAAGGTCAGTTTCCTGGCCGTCGCATGCGTCGTATGCGTAAGCATGATTTCAGTCGTCGCCTCATGGCAGAAAATCAACTCTCAGTGAATGATCTGATTTATCCCATGTTTATTCTGATGGGCAAAGATCGCCGAGAAACTGTCGATTCGATGCCGGGTATTGAGCGTCTTTCCATTGATTTAATGTTGGAAGAGGCGCAATACCTCGCGCAGCTTGGTGTTCCTGCCATTGCGCTGTTCCCTGTGGTGAACCAAGATGCCAAAAGCCTGTGTGCGGCAGAGGCGTACAACCCAGAGGGCTTAGTTCAGCGTGCCGTTCGTTCGCTCAAAGAGCATGTGCCAGAGATGGGGGTGATCACCGATGTGGCGCTCGACCCGTTCACCACCCACGGTCAAGATGGCATCATCGATGACGAAGGTTACGTACTCAATGATGAAACCACTAAGGTATTGGTCAAGCAGGCACTATCGCACGCCGAAGCAGGGGCGGATGTGGTCGCGCCTTCTGACATGATGGATGGCCGCATTGGCGCGATTCGTGAAGCGCTAGAGCAAGCGGGTCACATCAATACCCAAATCATGGCCTATTCGGCGAAATACGCCTCTTGTTACTACGGCCCGTTCCGCGATGCGGTTGGCTCGGCGAGTAACCTTAAAGGCGGCAACAAAAAGAACTACCAAATGGATCCGGCCAACAGTGATGAAGCCATTCATGAAGTGGTGATGGACATCAACGAAGGCGCCGATATGGTGATGGTGAAGCCGGGCATGCCGTATCTGGATGTGGTTCGCCGTGTGAAATCTGAGCTGCAAGTACCGACGTTTGCTTATCAAGTTTCCGGTGAATACGCGATGCACAAAGCCGCGTTTGCCAATGGCTGGCTTAAAGAGCGCGACACCGTAATGGAATCCCTGCTGTGCTTTAAACGGGCGGGGGCCGATGGCATTTTGACCTACTTTGCCAAAGATGTGGCGCAATGGTTGGCGCAGGAGCAGGCGCAAGCGGCGACGTTTTTAAAGCAAGAGTAAGCGAAGCGACAATACTGAGGTCGGCGCATGCCGGCCTTTTTCTTTTTAACCTAACCCAGAGAAGAGATCGCAATGAGTGTGCAGTATCGTGAAGGCACGTTAGAAGAGTGTGTGGAGGTGGTCAACCAAATCAATGAATTTACTCAAAAGGAAACGGTTGAGAGCTTGGCGGCGAGATTAAAAGGGCGCCGCTACTTGATTCAAGTGGCGCAAGAAGGGGAGCAGTTGCTCGGTTTCAAAATTGGCTACGAGCTCGATGCTGAGACATTCTACAGCTGGTTTGGCGGCGTATCGCCGTTAGCGCGCAATAAAGGCGTGGCGCAAATGCTGCTCGACGTACAAGAGGCCTGGGTGGCGAAGCAGGGCTATCTGCGCTTGAAAGTGAAATCTCGCAACCAATTTCCAGCCATGCTGAGATTGCTATTGCGCAATGGCTATCTGATCGAACACTTTGAAGAAAAAGCACCATTAATCGAGTCGCGCATTCATTTTGTAAAGACGATGTGAGTGGTCATAAAAATTAAATGAGATTTTTTCTCATTTAACTATTGACGGGATAAATGAGAATGGTTATTGTTTATCTCGTCTTAGGGAATGAGAGAAGTTCACAAGGACGTGGTAGAACCGGATTCGATATGGAAAAGGTGATGCCAGACTCTAACGAACTTGCACACGTTTCTTTTGACACGACATTGCTCACATTGCTTCCAGTGTAATTTATAGCTTTACGGCAAAGTGTGATTCGCATGAACATGCTTTGACCTTTTCTGCTAGGCGACATCCTCACGATGTCGCTTTTTTTATGCCTGCTATTTGAGGTGAATAAAAGGACACCAGGTGTCTTTTCCACAGTTGAAGATCTCAAAAAGATCGATCTTTGCATGATCGATCTTGGTTATTTTTATTGTATTACAATGGTTTAAAATCTTGGTTGGCATCATTTTGTCAAATTTTACATCGTAGTGGAAAATAGTATAAACAGACTTATCCACAGCGTGAGCAAGACAAGAGGCGATCACCAACACGCTGTGTGATCGCGATTCCTCGACAGAACATGGATTCACTGCTTGAGTCATGGCATCCTAAGCAGAAATTTGGACAGGCAGATAACAAACTATGGCTCGTATCCCAGACAACCCTTTGATCTTAATTGATGGCTCTTCTTACCTTTATCGCGCATTTCATGCTTACCCAGGCACGATGAGCAACGGGGAGATCCCAACCAACGCCGTTTATGGTGTGGTGAACATGCTGCGCAGTATGATGCGTCAATTTGCCAGTGATCGTATCGCGGTGGTCTTTGATGCGAAAGGCAAAACGTTTCGCGATGATCTGTACGCCGAGTACAAGGCCAATCGTCCGCCTATGCCGGATGATCTGCGTTGCCAAATCGAGCCTTTGCACAATGTGATTCGTGCTATGGGGCTTCCTTTAATTTGTGTGCCGGGCGTGGAAGCCGATGACGTGATCGGTACGCTGGCGCATCAAGCGTCTCAAGCGGGTATGCCGGTGTTGATCAGCACCGGTGATAAAGACATGGCTCAGCTGGTGGATGACAACGTGACCCTCATCAACACCATGACTAACGTGGTGATGGACAGAGAAGGGGTGGTGGAGAAGTTCGGAATTGGCCCTGAGCTGATTATCGACTACCTCGCACTGATGGGCGATAAAGTCGATAACATTCCTGGTGTCCCTGGCGTGGGTGACAAAACCGCGACAGCTTTGCTACAAGGCATTGGTGGTTTAGACAAGCTGTACCAACAATTGGATGACATTGCCGCGCTCGGTTTCCGTGGCTCGAAAACCATGGCGAAAAAGCTGCTGGATAACAAAGACAATGCCTACCTTTCCTACGAGCTGGCGACGATTAAGCTCGACGTTGAGCTCGAAGAGAGTTTAGACGCGTTGGTGAAGTCTGTGCCGAATAAGGATGAACTGGTCAAACTCTATGGAGAGCTGGCGTTTAAATCTTGGCTCAATGAGCTGCTCGAAGGCGGCACGGGCGTAGTGGAAGCGAACGAAAAATCCGGGCAATGTGAAGTCAGCTCGTCAGCCAAAGCGCCGGAGCTCAATGTCGCCGCAGCGAGCATCGATCGCAGTCAGTATGAAACTATTTTGGATGAAGCGCAGTTCGCTAAGTGGCTAGACGCTCTACGCGAAGCCAAGGTGTTTGCGTTCGATACGGAAACCGACAGCCTCGATTACATGGTGGCGAATTTAGTAGGTGTCTCTTTTGCGACCGAAGAAGGTGTCGCGGCGTATGTGCCTGTCGCGCATGACTATCTTGATGCGCCGGCTCAGCTTGACCGAGATTGGGTACTCGCACAGCTCAAGCCTTTACTCGAAGATGAATCGCAAGCCAAAGTTGGCCAGAACTTAAAATACGATGCGAGTGTGCTGGCACGTTATGGCATCGACATGAAAGGCATCAAACATGACACCATGTTGGCGTCTTATGTCTACAACAGTGTCGGCGGTAAGCATGACATGGACAGCCTCGCGCTGCGCTTTTTGCAACACAGCTGCATCTCGTTTGAGCAGATCGCGGGTAAAGGCAAAAAGCAGCTGACGTTTAACCAAATTGAATTGGACCAAGCGGCGCCTTATGCCGCAGAAGATGCGGATGTCACCTTGCGTCTGCACCATCGCTTGATGGAAAACATCGAGCAAGACGACAAGCTAAAGTCGGTCTATGAAACCATAGAGATGCCGCTCGTGCCTGTCCTATCGCGGATTGAGCGCACCGGTGTCTTGATTGATGACATGAAGCTGGCTGCGCAATCTCAAGAGATCGCAAAGCGTCTTGATGAGCTTGAACAAAAAGCCTACGAGGTGGCAGAGCAAGAGTTCAATATGAACTCACCTAAACAGCTGCAAGCGATTCTGTTTGAGAAAATGGGACTACCTGTAGTGAAGAAGACACCATCGGGTACACCATCGACCAACGAAGAGGTGCTGCAAGAGCTTGCGCTGGATTATCCACTGCCGAAGCTAATCTTAGAGTATCGCGGTATGGCGAAGCTTAAATCGACCTACACCGATAAGCTGCCTAAGATGATCAATCCTGAAACGGGCCGAGTACACACCTCGTACCATCAAGCTGTCACGGCGACAGGGCGTTTGTCCTCAACCGATCCGAACTTACAAAACATCCCGATTCGTAACGAAGAGGGACGCCGTATTCGCCAAGCGTTCGTCGCGCCGCACGGGTACAAAATCATGGCGGTCGACTACTCGCAAATTGAACTGCGCATTATGGCGCACTTGTCAGGCGATAAAGCGTTACTTGATGCCTTCCAACAAGGTAAAGACATCCACGCTGCGACCGCCGCTGAAATTATTGGCGTCGATATCGAGCAAGTGACCAGTGAGCAGCGTCGCCGAGCGAAAGCCGTCAACTTTGGCCTGATCTATGGGATGAGTGCCTTTGGTTTGGCCAAGCAGCTAGGGATTCCTCGTGGTGAAGCGCAGCAATACATGGATACCTATTTCGAGCGCTACCCAGGCGTTATGCAGTATATGGAAGACACGCGCAGCACAGCGGCTGAGCTAGGTTATGTAGAAACCTTGTTTGGTCGACGCTTGCACCTTCCTGAGATCACATCACGCAACGGTATGCGCCGAAAAGCAGCAGAGCGTGCCGCGATCAATGCACCAATGCAGGGCACGGCCGCCGACATCATCAAGAAAGCGATGCTGGTTGTCGATGAGTGGATCCAAAACGAAGGCCAAGGCCGAGTGAAATTATTGATGCAAGTGCATGATGAACTGGTGTTTGAGGTCGAAGAGTCATCGTTAGCCGAAATTGAAAGTAAAGTACAAGAATTGATGGAATCGGCTGCACAATTAGATGTCCCTCTGATCGCCGAAGTAGGGCATGGAGACAACTGGGATCAGGCACACTAAGCATAATTTGCACTAAATTGGTGAAATAAGTTGAGTCAGCGCACAAACGCTGACTTTTTTTTGCCTCTAAATAAGATCCGGCATAGCTATATCAAATGTTGCTTAATAAAACTTTAATGAAAAAAAATTACAAAAAAGGTTTCACTTTCTGACCAATTGTTGTACATTAAGAGGCGTAGGGTACAGAGGTAAGATGTTCTATCTTTCAGACCTTTTGTTTCACGTTATTGGATTAGGCTGATTCAGCCGCCCCAGTCAGTTTTTGACTGGGGCGTTTTTTATTGTGCGAAAGAAAAATCCCAATAATTCAACATCCTGCCTAAAAACACGCCTTTATTCTCTATTCCATTCACTTGGCTTATCGCCTGTCAGCTGATTTCATTCGTTTTGTTTTCTTTTCATCAGATGTAGGAAAACACCAATCACACTTTGGTTATTTTGACTCAGAAATCATGTGTGTAGGTGTGCATATTTTTCGTTATATATATTTATAAGTGATTGTAATTAATGGGATAATTGGTTTTTTGTTTGCGCTGTGACTTCAGCAGTAGGGCGATTGCATTTTAGCGGGCTTGGCTTATGCTAGGCGCATAATAATTATTACCAGTTATTTCTCTCCCGTTTCCCCGCCAGGATGGTGGGGATTTTTGTTTTTGGCGTTAACGTTTTTATTGTTTCGCTGGCTAACTCACCGCACCTCACGTTCAGCGCTTCTATTGAGACAGAAAAAAGGCCCTATCGATGGATAGAGCCTATTCATTGGATATGTGATTGGATATGAGTGGGATGAACGCTTTAGGCGTTTGGATCTGACGGTTGCTCGTCGGCTGACTCGTCAGCGGAGGTTGCTTCCTCTTCTGCGAGCACCTCAAGCGCACTCTCGGCAAAGGCTGGGGCAAACCACTCATCGAGTTTATTGCGCAGCACATCGACGCCCAGTCCTTTCAATGAGGAGAAGGCGGCGACGCTGACATCACCACCAAAGCCAAGGGCGGCTTCGCGGATCTTCAATACGGCCGCTTTACGCGCGCCACTTTTCAGTTTATCCGCTTTGGTCAACAAAACTTGTACTGGAATGCCGCAATCGACCGCCCAGTAGATCAGCTGCTGGTCGAGATCTTTCATCGGATGACGAATATCCATCAGTACCACTAACCCTTTCAAGCATTGACGCTTTTGCAGGTATTCACCAAGGGATTTCTGCCACTTTTTCTTCATCTCAAGTGGGACTTGGGCAAAGCCATAGCCCGGCAAGTCGACAATGTGACAACCGTCTGCAACCTTAAATAGGTTAATTAGCTGAGTACGGCCAGGTGTTTTACTCGTCTTCGCCAAGCTCTTTTGGTTGGTCAGTCGATTGAGCGAGCTGGACTTGCCCGCATTGGAACGTCCTGCGAACGCAACTTCGATGCCTTCATCTTCTGGCATATGACGAATATCAGGTGCACTGGTGATGAAATGCGTGTTTTGATAATGAATTTTTACGCTCACTGTTAACTCCATCTCGACTTTGTGTAGTCGATTGATTACTTTTTTGTGAAATTGTGTAAAATAACCGTGCTCGGCATAAGGTCGCCTATTGTACCATGAGTGGCAACGCAGAGTGGTACTGGAAGCTTGATAATTATAATGGAATGTCATGAAGAAATTAGCGCTAATCTTGAGTCTTTTAGCCAGCTGCTCTGTGTGGGCCCAAGGCAGCATCGAAGCTGGTAAAGCAAAATCTCAAACGTGTGTTGCCTGCCATGGTGCTGATGGCAACAGTCAACTCGCCATGTACCCGAAATTGGCAGGTCAGCATGCTAAATATATCGAAAAGCAGCTAAAAGACCTGAAACTGGGTATGACCAGCAATGGCCAGCAAGGCCGTATGGACCCTGTGATGAGTGGCATGGCGATGCCATTGTCAGAGCAGGACATGCAAGATCTTGCGGCGTACTACGCTTCTCTGCCTATTTCGCACAACACCACACCTGAAAATGTGGTGGAGAAAGGCAAAACCCTTTACACCGCTGGCGATGCAGAGCGCGGTTTGACGGCGTGTATCGCATGTCACGGCCCGCGTGGTAACGGTACTGAACTGTCTGGATTCCCTAAGATCTCCGGTCAGCACGCCGATTACATTAAATCCCAATTACTAAAATTCCGTGACGGCACACGCGCCAATGACATGAATGCCATGATGCGTGATATTGCGAAAAAGTTAACGGATGATGATATCGAAACCCTATCCAAATACGTAGGCGGTCTGCACTGATCACCTCAGCCTGTTCGAGCATCGCAGTAGAGAAACAGCCCAAGCCGATCGGTTTGGGCTGTTTCGTTTGAGCTCGATCACACCCCGTTTTTCTGCTCGATACGCCATCTCGCTATCGATGTTGTGAGACATTGGCTATATCGAATGACGTAATTCAGACGGACAATTCGCTAACCTAATGAAAAATAAAGAGTGGAAAACAAGAGCGAAAAAAAAGTGCAATAAAAGTCTGAGCCGGATTGTCTGAGCGAATCATTGGGGTAGAGTGAACACATCGGCAGGGCGCTGAATCAGGATGACAGACCAAGATGGTCTCCACGGATGCGAGTAACGGAAACTCGGCAGTTGATATGGAAAGGGTAGGCAGGATGCCTGCTGGATATGGATGATCGACTTGTCTGATGGTTTAGACAGCGAAAGGGATCAGGCTCAGGATGAGCTCAGTGACGGGACGTCGCCAACGGAAAGCCAAAATTCACTCGGACAGTGAAAAACAACACCTTTTGCAGGGAAAGCACCAAAAACAAAAGGACATTTGATGCATTGATATCGATGCAACACAGTTTCGCCGTCAGGCATTTAGAAAGCGATAGGGCTCCTATCGCTTTTTTTATCTCTTCTACATCGCGACATATTCGCCATTTCTTTTCTTTCACTCATAGAGAATATTTTCATCAATTGATGGGAATTTGTACAATAGCCCTCCACTCTAGGTCGAGTTTCTGGTATGTTTCGCATCCCTGTTTGAGGATGTCATTATGGAACCTTGTCCCCTTTGTCACAGTGTGGATACCCACGCGTATGTTTCTGATAAACGTCGTGACTATTTACAGTGCGCGCAGTGCCAGTTGGTGTTTGTACCGGCTTTGCAAAGGTTGGATGCGGCGACAGAAAAAGCCCACTATGATCAACATGAGAACTCGCCCAGCGATGTCGGTTACCGGCGCTTTTTATCGCGCGTGGCTGACCCCATGTTACACAGAGTGGCGCCCCATTCTCACGGGTTAGATTTTGGTTGTGGCCCTGGCCCGACATTGTCATTGATGATGGAGGAGCAGGGACACACGATGAGTGTGTATGATCTTTACTATTATCCTGATGTGACGGTATTAGAGAGACAATACGACTTCATCACCTCCACCGAAGTGATCGAGCATTTGTATCAGCCCGACATCGTGTGGAAGCAATGGTTAAATTTGGTTAAGCCTGGTGGCTGGATAGGGTTGATGACGAAGATGGTCATCGATGTCGACGCGTTTGCAAACTGGCACTACAAGAATGATCCCACCCACGTGATCTTCTTTAGTCGTGCGACGTTTGCCTACTTGGCAGAGCGGGATCAGCTCGAGCTAGAATTTATTGGAAATGATGTAATTTTACTGAGGAAACCCCAGTAATGAGCCGTAGTAAAAAAGCCCGATCAGGTGGCAATGGTGACCTGATTGTCGTTCGTAATCGTACAGAGTCTGATGTTGAAGGACGTCTACGTAAGAAAGACAAAAAACGCAAAGGTCTAAAGACCGGTAACCGTAACTCAGAAGCCAAGCAAGCGAAGCAGCACACTTCGGGCGGCGCGCGTGACCCACGTTTGGGCAGCAAAAAGAAGATTCCGCTGATTGTGGATGCGCCGAAAAAGCAGACCAAAGCGCAGCGCCGTCTCAATGCGGAGCAAGAGCTGGAGATGCTGGAAAACGACGCGCAGTTGAACGTGTTGCTTGACCGTCTCGACAACGGTGAGAGTTTAGGCGCCGGTCTACAGAAATACGTCGATGAGAAGCTAGAGCGTATCGAAGTGCTGATGAAGCAACTTGGTCTCTACCAAGAAGACGACGAGATGGACGACGACGCAGAGCAAGAGAGTGAACCTGTTGTGCCTGCGAGTAAAAAGTCGAGCAAGAAATTGGCCACCGATGATGAACTTCTCTCGCAGTTCGAAGACTTGGATTTAAACCAATTTAAAGGATAACACGCCCAATGAATGTCACCTTGTTAGCCATCGCTGGTGGCGCTGTCATTCTCGGCCTCGCTTCTTACGCAGGGTACCTGTTGCTGCAACTGAAAAAGCAAAAGGCTTTGCA
Source organism: Vibrio sp. R12-SG2-ISO1 (assembly GCF_059834045.1). Taxonomy (NCBI): domain Bacteria; kingdom Pseudomonadati; phylum Pseudomonadota; class Gammaproteobacteria; order Vibrionales; family Vibrionaceae; genus Vibrio; species Vibrio sp. R12-SG2-ISO1. Next base: position 40,998 of record NZ_JCBDGO010000002.1, read on the forward strand.
ACTGCACCATCAAAAGCTGGCGATCGACAAGCGCAACGCCAATATCTTTGAGAGTGTCAGCACCTTGTGTTTAGCCGGCATCCAGGGCCAATGCGATTTATCAGAAATCAGCATTCGCCTCTACAACATTATGGATTACGTCCAAGGGGAATCGCGCGTCGACTTTGACAGTGAGTACCCAGCGACCTCTGAGCTTTACCATATTGTCAAAGAGATGGCTCGTGGTGACGAGCGTCAAGCCTTACCGAAAAAAGAACGCATGAAGCAAAATTTAGAGCGACACAAAGCAGAATCCCGTCTTGAAGACGCGATTGTGGCTGAGTTAACTCGTTTGCAAAAGCACGTTCAACCTTTGAATAACCAGATCAATATTCAGACGATCGGCTAATTCGCACCTCGATCACCCCAAAGTGGCAGTGATCGAGGTATCAAAACTGAGCATTGCTGCTCAAAATTCCTCGTGCCGCTCTACGGGTTGCCAACTTGTATGGCAAAATAGCGGGCCATAATAAGACGTCTCTTTTTTGCTAGAGCCAAGCTCAGTCATGGCCTATAGCCCAAACGGAATATCATCATGTCGCAGCCAGTTGTCGCCAGTCAGCAAATCGTGTGGGACCAAGCGGTTCTTGATAAGTACAACTATTCGGGTCCTCGCTACACCTCATACCCCACCGCGCTGGAGTTTCATGAGGCCTTTACCATCTCGGATTACGATATGGCGTGTACTGAGTACCCTCAGCGTCCTCTCTCGCTTTATATCCACATCCCGTTTTGTCATAAGCTGTGCTACTACTGCGGCTGCAACAAGGTCATTACCCGCCACTCGCACAAGGCCGATGAGTACTTGGATGTGCTGGAGCTTGAGATCCGCACTCGCGCGTCGTTACTCCATGAGCGCAAAGTCACCCAACTGCACTTTGGTGGCGGAACGCCAACCTTCTTAAGCAAGGAGCAAGTGAGCCGTTTGATGGCGATTTTGCGCGCCGAATTCCATTTCGACACTGACGCGGAAATCAGTATTGAGGTTGACCCACGCGAAATTGAGCTCGACATGCTGGATCACCTACGCAGTGAAGGCTTCAACCGCTTAAGCATCGGCGTGCAAGACTTCAACAAAGAGGTGCAAAAGCTCGTCAATCGAGAGCAAGATGAAGAGTTCATCGTCGCCATGGTTGAGCGTGCCAAGCAATTGGGTTTCCGTTCCACCAACCTAGACTTGATTTATGGCTTGCCCAAGCAAACCCAAGCCTCGTTTGCTAAGACTCTTGAGCAAGTGTTGAAGATGCAGCCGGGGCGTTTGTCCGTCTTTAACTACGCCCACATGCCGAGCCTTTTTGCCGCGCAGCGTAAAATCAAAGATGACGATCTGCCTGCTGCTCAAGAGAAGATGGCGATTTTGCAAGACACCATCGCCACTTTGACCGGTGCTGGCTATCAGTTCATTGGTATGGATCACTTTGCGCTGCCAGATGATGAGCTTGCGGTGGCGCAGCGCTGCGGTGAGCTGCATCGCAACTTCCAAGGCTACACCACTCAAGGTGATTGTGACTTGGTCGGTTTTGGCGTGTCAGCCATCTCCATGATTGGTGACGCTTACGCGCAAAATCAGAAAGAGTTGAAAAAGTACTACGCACAAGTCAGTGGCCAGCGCCATGCTCTATGGAAAGGTGTGGTCCTTGATAGTGATGACTTACTTCGACGTGAAGTGATTAAGCAACTGATCTGTAATTTCTCTCTCGATATCCGCGCTATTGAGCAAGGCTTTAACGTCACGTTTGATGAGTACTTCAAGCAAGATTTGCAATTGCTGCAAACCTTCATCGATGATGGCTTGGTGGAGAAAGACGCCACCTCGATTCAGGTGACCCTGCGTGGTCGATTGCTGATCCGCAACATTTGCATGTGTTTTGACAAATACCTAAGAGCCAAAGCGCGTCAGCAGCAATTCTCACGGGTGATTTAAACGCTTCGACGGCGACGAGAGATAGCCTCGGGATGCCCAGTTCGCCCTTGATAAGACAGACTATCAGTAGAGAGATAAGCGCGGCGTTATGTCGCGCTTTTGTTTATCTTGGAGCAGGGTAAGCATGGTCATTAGGGCGCAATATAGGTCGCTTGTGCCACCTCCCACAATGCCTTAACCAACGGATTATCCAACTGCGATCGTTTGCAGCACACACCGAGTTTAAACGGTTCAATCGACGCCACTTTTAAGCGCTGAATCTTCTCTTTGACTGGGCTGTTGTTGATCACCACATCCGGCGCAATACCCACGCCACAGCCTAACGCCACCATACTGACGATCGCTTCATGCCCCGACACTTGCGCGTAGATATTGGGCTTAATCTTCATCGCTTTAAACCAGGCATTCGCCCGATCTCTTGCTGTGCCAGACTCTGGGACAATAAAGGGGATGTTGGCCCAATCCGGTTTGTCTTGGCCAAGCGAGTGGGCAAAGTGACTCACGCCGGTGGGCGCGATCACTGATAGAGGAATTTCGCTGATGGTTTCAAACTCGACTCGCGCTGGCAGTTGTTCGGGGAAGGCAGAAATCGCCACGTCCACGTCATCATTGATGATCTTGTCAATCGCTTGTGCAGGATCGCCAGTGGAGAGCTTGAATTCAATAAACGGATGTTGGAGACGAAATTCAGACAAGAGATCAGGCAGGTGACTGTAGCTTGCGGTCACAGAGCAAAAAAGACGGATCTCGCCGCGCAACTCCGCGTCCTGTCCTTTGAGCTGCGCACGGTACGTCTGCCACTCGCCTTGAATTGACAGCGCAACCGGCAGTAGTTTTTTTGCCGCAGGGGTGAGCTCTACACTGCGGTTGTCTCGCACGAACAGCGTTTGACCGGTATCCGCCTCCAGTTTTTGAATTTGTCGACTGAGCGCCGATGGGCTGATGTGCATCGCGCTGGCGGTTTTGGCAAAGCTTTGGCTGTCGCACAAATGGATAAACAGCTGGAGACTTTTGATATTCATAAAACCGTCATTTCCTTGTTGCATTAATTGCAATTACTAATTGTGAATATATCACTTTAGGCAATTAAATACCTGCTTTAGTATGGACTCATTCGGTGCCAAGCCACCGACCGATACGGAAAAATTCTATAAAGGAGCGCCACATGGCTAACTATTTCAATACTTTGAACTTACGTGAGCAACTAGACCAATTGGGTCGTTGTCGTTTTATGGACCGCAGCGAATTCGCATCAGAAGTGGATTACCTAAAAGGGAAAAAAGTGGTCATCGTGGGTTGTGGTGCTCAAGGTCTTAACCAAGGCTTGAACATGCGTGATTCTGGTCTGGATGTGGCTTACGCATTGCGTCAAGCGGCGATCGACGAGCAGCGTCAATCGTTCAAAAATGCAAAAGATAATGGCTTTGAAGTGGGCAGCTACGAAACACTGATCCCTCAAGCAGACTTAGTGATTAACCTAACGCCAGACAAGCAGCACACCAACGTTGTAGAAACGGTTATGCCTTTGATGAAGCAAGGCGCGGCACTGGGTTACTCTCACGGCTTTAACGTGGTGGAAGAGGGCATGCAGATCCGTGAAGACCTGACGGTTGTCATGGTGGCGCCTAAGTGTCCAGGTACCGAAGTTCGTGAAGAATACAAGCGTGGCTTTGGTGTTCCTACCCTGATTGCGGTTCACCCAGAAAACGACCCGAAAGGTGAAGGTTGGGACATCGCCAAAGCATGGGCAGCCGGTACAGGCGGTCACCGCGCAGGCTGTCTAGAGTCTTCATTTGTTGCTGAAGTAAAATCGGATCTGATGGGTGAGCAGACCATTCTATGTGGCATGCTGCAAGCGGGTTCTATCGTCTGCTACGAGAAAATGATCGCCGACGGCATCGATCCTGGTTACGCAGGTAAACTGCTGCAATACGGTTGGGAAACCATCACGGAAGCACTCAAGTTTGGTGGCATCACACACATGATGGATCGCCTATCTAACCCAGCTAAAATCAAAGCGTTTGAGCTTTCTGAAGAGCTAAAAGAGTTGATGCGTCCGCTGTACAACAAGCACATGGATGACATCATCTCTGGTCACTTCTCTAGCACCATGATGGCAGACTGGGCGAACGATGACGTTAACCTACTAGGCTGGCGTGCAGAGACCGGTGAAACGGCATTCGAAAATTACCCAGAAACTGACGTTGAGATCTCTGAGCAAGAGTACTTCGACAACGGTATTTTGATGGTGGCTATGGTGCGCGCTGGGGTAGAGTTGGCATTCGAAGCGATGACGGCTTCTGGCATTATCGACGAATCGGCGTACTACGAGTCGCTGCATGAGCTACCATTAATTGCGAACACCATTGCTCGTAAACGTCTGTACGAAATGAACGTTGTTATCTCTGATACGGCGGAATACGGCAACTACTTGTTTGCGAATGTAGCGACGCCGCTACTGCGCGAGAAGTTTATGCCAGCGGTGAACACCGATGTAATTGGTAAAGGCCTAGGTGAGACATCGAACCAAGTGGACAACGCGACGCTTATCGCAGTGAATGAAACCATTCGCAACCACCCGGTTGAGTACATCGGTGAAGAGCTGCGTGGTTACATGACAGACATGAAACGCATCGCGGTTGGCGGCTAATCACTGAAATTTTTACTGCGTCATCGGCTTAGGCTAGTTTGGCGCAGTCAATAAACTCCAGGCAGACTGGGGTGATAAATACAAAATAAAACACGACATCTAATAAAAAGGCTTGGTCAGTAGACCAAGCCTTTTGTTTTTCTTTCGTACGCGATTCCACTCGAGAGTGGGCGCTGAGCCGATTACTTGTCGGCCAGTTTGGCTTCAAGCTCTGCGAGCTTTTGTTCCATTTCCGTCAGTTTTTGACGCGTGCGCAGTAGAACTTGCGTTTGAACATCAAACTCTTCACGGCTAACCACATCAAGCTTGTTGAGTTGGCCTTGAATCACTTGGCGTACTTTTTGGTCAACGTCCGCGCCGAGCTCTTTAACAGGGGCGGGCATAGAGTCATGAATTTGTTTGGCAATTTGTTCCAGTTTCTTTGGGTCAAACATGTGGCAACTACTCCTATTATTCTTGTCTGTATTCTACGTAATCGGACGGGGAAAGTCGTCAAGTGTTGCGTAAAAAGCGTGCGCGCGCTGTTGGAATAGCAATAGTTGGTTGAATAGCAATAAAAGTCGAATAACGATAAACGTCGAATCACAATAAAAAAGGTCACCGAAGTGACCTTTTGATATTGAATGAGGGCGTGTGTATTTTATGACGACTGCTGCGCGGCGCGCTGCTCATCTTCACGCGCTAACGCCTCGAGTTCGTCATCTTCAACGAACACCGGTAGAGGCTTGTGCTGCTCAGCCAGGTAGCTGTAGATCACTGGCAGTACGAACAGAGTAAACAGCGTACCAATCGCCAAACCAGAGACAATCACGATACCGATACTAAAGCGCTGCGCCGCGCCGGCGCCGGTGGCGTACATCAGCGGGATCAAACCAGCAATCATCGCCGCCGTTGTCATCAAGATCGGACGCAGACGCACTTTCGCTGCTTCCATCACCGCTTCAGTTTTGCTCAGTTTGTTGTGCAGCTGCTCTTCTTTGGCAACCTCACAAATCAAGATACCGTGCTTGGTGATAAGACCGACCAGAGTGATCAAACCGACTTGTGAGTAGATGTTCATCGATGCCGCGCCCCAGGCAAGAGCGATTAAGGCGCCACAAATGGCGAGCGGAACCGAGACCATGATAACCAGCGGATCTTTTACGGACTCAAATTGAATCGCCAATACCAAGAAGATGATCGCCAACGCCAAACCAAAGGTGGCGTATAGCGCGCTGCCTTCTGTCACGTACTGACGAGCTTCACCCATGTAGTCATGGTTGTAACCGCTTGGCAATTTATTCACTGCGGTCTCTTCAAACCAAGCGATTGCATCGCCCATCGCGGTACCCGGAGCCGGAACGGCGCCGATGGTGGCCGAGTTAAGCTGGTTGAAGTGTGGCAGCGAGCGAGGCTCAGCAATCACATCAATGGTGATGAGACTACCTAGAGGTACGGCCTTGCCATCCGCGGCACGCACATAGTAGTTGTTCATCGATTCTGGGTTGAGACGCCATTTACGCTCGACCTGAGGAATCACTTCGTACGAGCGGCCATTGAGGTCGATACGGTTGACGTAACCATCGGCCATCATGGTGCTCAATGTGATACCGATGTCTTGCATGGTCACACCGTAGGCACCGGCTTTGTCTTTGTCGATGTTGATTTTCATCGTCGCTGAATCGTAGTTCAGATCCAGGTTCGAGTAGACGAACATCGGGTTCGATTGCACCGTGAGCAAGATGTCAGACGCGATGGTAAACAAGCTTTCAAATGCATTAGGTGTGGTGATTACGAACTGAATCGGCAGACCTGAACCCGCACCTGGCAACTCAGGCATCTGGAATGCCGTGACCGCCATACCCGGAACATTTGACACCAGTCCACTCACTCGGTTGGTGACTTCCGCTTGGCTTGCTTCGCGCTCACTCCAAGGCACCATTGATGCAATACCAAACGCTTGGTTGGAGTTAGGGACACCAGTAAACACCTGCGCGTACGCCACTTCCGGTTGATCCGATAAGATGGTGTTGACGTCGTTCATGGTGTTTTGCATGTAGTCGAGGTTGGCATTCGATGACGCCGTGCCTAGCAGCATGATCACGCCCTTGTCTTCCGACGGAGCCAACTCACTTGGGATGAACTTAAACAGCATCGGCAAGCTAGCAAACACAATCAGTGCAAAGGCAATCACGACAGGACGACGCTGCATGACCGCACCGAGCATACGTGAGTAGCGGTTGGTCATACGATCCAATACGTGATGCACTTTTTGCTCAAACTTGTTGGGCTCTTCATTAGCCTTAAACATTTTTGAACACATCATTGGCGACAAGGTTAGCGCGACGATACCCGAGACAAAGACCGAACCGGCAAGGGTAAGGGCAAACTCTTTAAACAGCGAACCCGTGATGCCACCCATCAAGGCGATCGGAGCGTATACCGCGCCGAGGGTCAGCGTCATTGCAATGACAGGCACAGCAATTTCGCGGGTACCAATGATGGCCGCGCGAAACGGCGATTCGCCAAGCTTGATATGGCGGTCAACGTTTTCTAGTACGACAATCGCATCATCCACCACCAAACCGATGGCTAATACCATCGCGAGTAGCGTCATCAAGTTCCACGAGAAGCCCATCGCCTGCATCACCATCGCAACACCAATCAGTGACAGCGGGATGGTGACAATCGGGATGAGAACGGCGCGGAAAGAGCCTAAGAAAAGGGTGATAACGACCAATACAATCAGCGCCGCTTCAACGATGGTCTTGATGACCTCGCTGATGGACTCATTGATCGCGATGGTGGAGTCGTACATCACGTTCATCTTGATGGTACTTGGCAAGTTACGCTCAAGTTGAGGCAACAGCTCTAGCACGTCGGCGGCAATGTTGATCGGGTTAGCACTTGGCGCGGCGTTGATCGCGGCTACCACGGCTTCTTGCCCGTTGGCACTGGCGCGATAGGTGTCATGACTCTTTTCAAGCGTCACTTTAGCGATGTCACTTAAACGGGTCACATCCCCTTCATCCGAGCTAACGACCAGATTCTCTAGTTCCGCGACATTCGACACCTGCGTATCGGCACTGCCGTTGTACAGCACGAATTCACCAATCGCTTGACCGGTGGCAGACTGATAGTTGTTGGCATTGAGCACGCTCATCACATCGGTAGCGGTCAGGCCAAGCGCGGCCATTTTCGCTGGATCCAACCAGACGCGTAGGGCGTATTTCATCCCACCGTACAAGTCGATTTTCGATACGCCATTGACGGTAAAGAGCTGTGGGTTGACCACTCGCTCTAGGTAGTCGGTAATTTGGCTCGATGAGAGCTCATCACTGGTAAAGCCAATATACAGCACCGCAGTCGTGGAGCCCGTCGACATGGTCACCGTGGGATCTTCCGCCTCGCCGGGGAGTTGCGAGCGAACCGAGTTAGTTTTCGCCAACACGTCCGATAGCGCCGCGTTAGGATCGGTATTGAGCTTCATGTTGACCGTAATCGTCGACTGACCCAGCACCGATTGTGAGGTCATATAGTCGATGTTATCGGCCTGAGCGACCGCTTGCTCCAGAGGCTGAGTAATAAAGCCTTGGATCAAATCGGCACTGGCACCGTAGTAGCTGGTGGTGACCGTCACCACCGTATTCGTCATTTCAGGGTATTCACGAACTTGCATTTTGAACACCGCTTGCAGACCAAGCAGGGCAATCAAAAAGCTGATCGATACCGCTAAAACTGGACGTTTTATGAAAACATCAGTAAAGCGCATGAATCCTCCACATTACAGCATAGGGGTTTGTTCAGGTGGTGTGGTCGCATCGCTTTCTACGACGCGGACTTTGGCACCGTTGCTGAGACGCACTTGACCTGATGTCACGACTACATCGCCTGGTTGCACCCCATCGAGGATGTGAGCGATGTCTTGGGTGCGTTCACCCACTTTAATCACTTGCTGCTTAACGCGTTTCTCACCGTTCTCTTCAGAGACAAGGTAAACATTGTCACCGTAGAGGGTAAAGGTGATGGCGGTTTGTGGCAGCGCCACTTGGTTTTCCAGTTTAGGCAGGATGATGTTGGCACGCGCAAACATACCGCTGCGCAGTTTGCCATCACTGTTTGGAATATCAGCCTGGACTTGAATCAAACCACTTTGGATATTGACGGCGGGTTCAATGGCGGTAATTGAGCCTTTGAACGCAATCGCAGGGTAGGCATCCACAAAAATGTCGACCTCTTGGCCCATATTGATGCGTGAGATGTCCGTTTGCGGCACGGTGAAACGAAGGCGCATCACGCTGGTGTCTTCTAGACGCACAATGTCCGTACCCGCTTGCAAGTATTGACCAAGGTAAACGTTACGAATCCCGACCACGCCAGCGAATGGCGCTTTGATTTCACGACGGTCAATCGAGGCATTCAAACTTTCGATATCCGCCAAAAGGGAGAAGTAATTGGCTTCGGCTTCGTCGTACGCTTCTTTTGAAATTGAGCCTTTTTGGTACAAGCCTTGGTAGCGCTTATACTTGGCTTCGGCCGCAGGCAGTTTCGCTTTGGCGCTTTTTAAGTTGGCTTTTTCTACATCGGAGTCGAGCAGAACTAAAGGTTGGCCTTCTTCCACTTGAGTGCCTGACTCAAATGCAATTTGGTCAATCACACCGCTGGTTTCGTTGGCAACCGTGACACCTTGGTTTGGTTCGATAAAACCGATCGCTTCAATCACAGGAACCCAATCGATAGAGGCGACTTCGGTCACTGTCACCGGAAACTCTGGTTCTGGGCGATTCGCCATGTACTCAGCAATCTTCTGCTGCTTAAAGAGATTGAAACCTATCACACTGCCAAACAGCAGCACGGCGATAAGTAACATAAAGAAAGTCCACTTTTTCATTCCGATAAGAACTCCAAGTTAATGTGTGATAATGGCGTCCCAGCTGGCTTCAATCGCGGCTTCAAGTGCCTCTTGATCCAGTGGGTAAAGTCCTAAAGCGTGTTTGCGTGCAAGTGCAACACTAGCCTCAAGACTGAGTCCGGCGAGTACCTCGTTGGCGAGAGGTTTAAACAGTCCTTCTGCTTTCCCTTGATCAAAAAGAAGGTCGACTTTATCGAACATCTGGCGCTCCAACTCACGAGTCGATTGGCCGCTGTCACAAGGTAAAGATTCATATTGAATACGGTTACTGATGGTTTTCAGATTGGAACCAGCCATATTCCATATATTGAGCCACATCGTGCGGTAGCGACGTTTCAGTGGCATGTCATCGTCCACACCCGCTTGAATGGCGTTCGCCACCCGCTGCGCTACCGACAGACGAAGCTCTCGAAGTAAGTGCTCCTTGTCTTCGAAATATCGGTAGATGGTGCCCGCTGCAACCCCAGCCTGTTTGGCCAGTTTTTGCATCGACAAGCCTTGAAATCCCGACTCAGCCACAAGAATTTCTGCGGCAGCGAGAATTTGTTCTCGTTTATCTGGATTTAACGATTCCGGCATGATGACTTCAGTTAATGAATGAACGTTCATTCATTATAGATCGAATCCTAACCATCTTTGCAACAAAGTGTGACACTTATTTGATAAATATTTTTACTCAACCTATTGGTTGGCTGAAGGTGAGCTTATCGGTGACCTCGAAAACATGGCAATATGATGAGGTGGCGATTATCATAAGCGCCATTCCACTCCCTTTGAGCAATGCAGATTGAGCCGACAATGAAGCTGAACCCAAGACAAGACGAAGCCGTTAAATATGTCTCCGGACCTTGCCTAGTACTCGCGGGTGCCGGGTCAGGTAAAACGCGTGTGATCACCAATAAAATCGCGTATTTGGTTCAGCAATGTCAGTACAAGGCACGCAATATTGCAGCGGTGACCTTTACCAATAAAGCGGCCCGCGAGATGAAAGAGCGCGTCGGTCAGACGTTGGGTAAGCACGAGTCCAAAGGTTTGATGGTGTCGACCTTTCATACCCTAGGTCTCAACATCATCAAGCGTGAGTACAAAGCGCTAGGGCTCAAGGTCGGCTTTTCGCTGTTTGATGATCAAGACCAAATGGCGCTGCTAAAAGAGCTCACAGAAAAGCAGCTTGATGGGGATAAAGATTTGCTGCGCCAGTTGCTCAGCGCGATCTCTAACTGGAAGAACGACATGCTGACGCCCGATCAGGCCAAGGCACAGGCACAAGGTGAGCAGCAACAGCTGTTTGCGTTCTGCTTTGAGATGTACCAAAAGCAGATGAAGGCGTACAACGCGCTCGATTTTGATGATTTAATTTCGCTGCCCGTGCTTCTTCTTCGCACCAATGAAGAGGTGCGCCAGCGTTGGCAAAATCGGATTCGTTATCTGCTGGTGGATGAGTACCAAGATACCAACACCAGTCAATATGAGTTGGTCAAATTGATCGTCGGCGAACGTGGTCGCCTGACTGTGGTGGGTGATGACGACCAATCTATTTACTCTTGGCGAGGGGCGAAACCGCAAAACTTGGTCTTGCTTGGAGAAGATTACCCAAACCTGCGCCTGATTAAGCTGGAGCAAAACTATCGCTCGACCAGTCGCATCTTGCGCGCGGCCAACATCTTAATCGCCAACAACCCGCACGTGTATGAAAAGACTTTGTTTTCGCAAATTCCTGATGGCGAAAAACTCAAGGTGTTGATGGCGAAAGATGAAGACAATGAAGCGCAGCGTGTGACTGGTGAGTTGATCGCCCATAAGTTTCTCAACCGAACGGACTATCGTGACTATGCGATTTTGTATCGCGGTAACCACCAATCGCGCTTGATAGAAAAGTCGCTGATGCAAAACCGAGTGCCCTACAAACTCTCAGGAGGCACCTCCTTTTTTGCTCGCGCAGAAATCAAAGACATCATGGCGTATTTAAAAATTTTGGTGAACCCAGATGACGACAACGCTTTTCTGCGTATCGTCAATACGCCGCGACGTGAGATTGGTCCGGTGACGCTCGAGAAACTGGGCAGTTATGCCAACATGCGTGGCAAGAGTCTGTTTGAAGCCAGTTTTGAAATGGGGCTGGAGCAGCACCTAACGGGCAGAGGGTTAGAAAACTTACGTCGCTTCACCACCTGGTTGGTGAAGATTGCCGATCAAGCAGAGCGGGGCGATACCGTCAGTGCAGTGCGCTCACTGGTGCGTGATATCAACTACGAAGATTGGCTGTACGAAACCTCCTCGAGCCCGAAGGCCGCAGAGATGAGAATGAAGAACGTCTCCGATCTCTACTCTTGGATTGTGGCGGATCTTGAAGGCGACAACTACGACAAAGAAGAGAAGAATCTCAAAGAGGTGGTTCAGCGTTTGACGCTACGCGACATGATGGAGCGTGGCGAAGAAGATGACGACAGTGATGCGGTACAACTGATGACGTTACACGCATCAAAAGGCTTGGAGTTTCCTTACGTCTATTTGATTGGCGCCGAAGAGGGTATCTTGCCGCACCAAACCAGTATCGATGAAGACAATGTCGAAGAGGAGCGCCGTTTAATGTATGTGGGAATTACGCGCGCGCAGCGAGAGCTCACTTTCACCATGTGTAAAGAAAGACGTCAGTTTGGCGAGCTGATCAAACCGACCCAGAGCCGTTTTTTGGATGAACTGCCGTTTGATGACGTGGAGTGGGAGGTCAACAAAAAGCCGCAAAGCGCAGAAGAGCGAATGGCGAAAGGCCAAGCCCACATTGCCAACCTAAGAGCGATGTTTAAAAAATAATTCGTTGATAAAAAGATAAACAAAAAAGCGGCTCACCCTAAAGTCAGCCGCTTTTTCATTTCTGCTTGTAGAGAACGCTCTACAAAAATGAGGTATGAAAATAAGAGGGCGGGTTATAGCCCTTCAATCATATGCTCGATCGCCGCGATGATTTCATCATCTGAACAGTCCATACATGAACCACGTGCAGGCATAGCATTGAAGCCGTTGATGGCATGATTCGCGAGAACATCTTTACCTTGAGCGATACGTGGCGCCCAATCATCCGCGTTACCTGTTTTCGGTGCGCCGCTCACGCCTGATGCGTGACATGCAATACAGAAGGTGCCATACACAGTGGCACCATCACGAGGGCCACTCGGCTCTGCCACGACAGGCTCGGCACCGGCTAGATAAACTTCACCAACAGGTTTAATGCGCTCAGCAATGGCATCGTATTCTTCTTGGCTTACGCTTGCTGCGATCGATGCGCTGGAAAAGGTGACAGCGGCGATAAGAGCCGTTAATAATTTTCGAGACATATCCATTAAACTCACTTTACATTCCTGAAGGTAAGTGCGTGCTTACCTATTCTATTAATGTGGCATTGAGCTAAGCAGCATCAAAGGGCGTGTAAAATGCAGATAATGCTGTTAAATCAATGTAAATAATGGGTGATTATATCCTGATAACTTGTTGCAATAAACAACAAGATAACCGCTTCCACAAGGTTATCTAATGGGAAATAGGGGTTTATCACACTTTAATTGCCCAAAAAGGCGTCAAACGAGAAAAAAACTTGAAAAAGTACTAGACGCCCTAGTGTGATATACGTATTATTCCACTCCGCCGATAGGGCATGCGCCCGTAGCTCAGCTGGATAGAGCGTTGGCCTCCGGAGCCAAAGGTCGAAGGTTCGAATCCTTTCGGGCGCGCCATTTGCCTCGGAGGATGTATCGGTAAAAAATATTGTGGTGGCTATAGCTCAGTTGGTAGAGCCCCGGATTGTGATTCCGGTTGTCGCGAGTTCAAGTCTCGTTAGCCACCCCATTCTCGGTGAATAGCGCAGCTTGGTAGCGCATCTGGTTTGGGACCAGAGGGTCGGGGGTTCGAATCCCTCTTCACCGACCACTTATTTATACGATTAGGCAATCGCGTGATCGTTTGTTCTTATCACCGCGTAAGAACGACAACGGCAAGAAGCCGGTTGAAGCAAAAATTGATGGTGGCTATAGCTCAGTTGGTAGAGCCCCGGATTGTGATTCCGGTTGTCGCGAGTTCAAGTCTCGTTAGCCACCCCATTTCGGTGAATAGCGCAGTTTGGTAGCGCATCTGGTTTGGGACCAGAGGGTCGGGGGTTCGAATCCCTCTTCACCGACCACTTTAGAAAGCCTCGCTAGTATTAGCGGGGCTTTTTTACATCTTGCGATCACCGATTTGTGCACATATCGGGCCGGGGTCTGGAAGCCCAGTCGCATCGAATCTCTCTTCACCGACCACTTTAGAAAGCCTCGCTAGTATTAGCGGGGCTTTTTTACATCTTGCGATCACCGATTTGTGCACATATCGGGCCGGGGTCTGGAAGCCCAGTCGCATCGAATCTCTCTTCACCGACCACTTTCAAAAAGCCTCGCTAATCATAGCGGGGCTTTTTTGCATTTCAGCTTTATGTTTTGTCCAATCCTCCCACAACCCACAACCCACAACCCACAACCCACAACCCACAACCCACAACCCACAACCCACAACCCACAACCCAGATACTTACTCAATCACTGCTCTGCTACGTTCCTTATTCCCTACCACCATTTCTATGGTATTAGAGTGATTATTCAATTCATTACACCACTAACGTGATTGATATCTAGTTTTTGATCTCGATAAAAATAATCTCACTGGTTATGTGTGTTATTTTTGTTAACTGAGTAGTCTGAATAATGGGTGAATAACTATGCCTTGCGGCTTCTTGTTGCCCCTGAAAGTTTCGCAGTGAAAGTGCGCCAAAACTGTGCAAATGACGGCCAAAATGCAGCAGGTCCGATCAATGCATCGTATCGCTAAGGTGCATAGATATTTTGTTAAGCTGCTTGATATTTGTGCGTTCTCAACTTTTTATCCTAAGATTGTTGATTTTCTGTGAATTTTTTGCCAAATTGATGACCTTGTAAATTGCCGGAATACTGATCCGGCTTTTTGAATGGATTCACTTTTCAGACAGGGCAGAAGGCTGCCGCAGCAGTAGAGGTCTGGTTAATGGCACTTTTAGAAGTCAAAAATCTTCGTATCGAATATCCGTCACGTCACGGCGTACACGCAGCGGTCAAATCGCTTTCTTTTAATATAGAGAGAGGAGAGATTGTTGGCGTCGTTGGCGAATCGGGTGCCGGCAAATCCACCGTAGGTAATGCGGTGATCGACTTACTGAGCCCTCCGGGTCAGGTCGCAAGTGGTGACGTCTATCTTGATGGGGAGAAGATCTCCGGATTGACACCAGAAAAAATGCGCAAAGTGCGCGGGTCCAAAATCGGTTTTATCTTCCAAGACCCAATGACCTCTCTTAATCCACTATTTACGGTTGAGCAGCAACTTACCGAGACCATTCATGCCAATATGAAGGTGTCGGACGACGAAGCGTATCAACGTGCATTGTCATTGATGAAGCAAGTGGGGATTCCTCAGCCAGAAAACCGTCTTAAACAATACCCGCACCAGTTCTCTGGTGGTATGCGCCAGCGCGTGGTTATCGCGATTGCGCTTGCCGGTGAGCCTGATTTAATTATCGCTGATGAGCCAACGACGGCCTTGGATGTGTCGATTCAAGACCAAATCCTCAACTTGATTCGCGAATTGTGTATCAAGAATAACGTCGGCTGTATGTTGGTGACGCACGACATGGGCGTGGTATCGAACGTCACCGATCGCGTGGCGGTGATGTACCGTGGCGATTTGGTGGAGTTTGGCCCGACGAACAAAGTGCTAGGCGACCCCGATCATGCTTACACGCGCAGCTTGATTTCTGCCGTGCCTCGTTCGGATATCAAACTCGATCGTTTCCCTCTGGTGAGCTACATCGAGGAAGCGAAAGAGATGAAGCCACTGGATGTCAAAAATCACTGGTTGGGTCAAAGCCAAGATCAGCGTGCTTATTCGGGCTCTTTGTTGACGGTCGAAAACGTCAACCTGCGCTTTGTCACCAAAGACTCTTTATTTGAAAGCCGCCGAGAGTACGTTCAAGCATCGAACAATGTCAGTTTTGAAGTGTTTGAAGGTGAGACGTTTGGCCTAGTGGGTGAGTCTGGTTCAGGAAAGTCGACCATTGCGCGCGTGATTGCAGGTCTTTATCAACCGAACTCGGGCAAAGTGTGCTTTGAGGGTATTGACCTCACGGCGATGACGTCAGAGAAACAGCGTCGTCCGCTGCGCCGTCAAATGCAGATGGTGTTCCAAAACCCTTATACCTCGATGAACCCTCGAATGAAGGTGTTCGACATTATTGCCGAGCCGATTCGTTTCCATAAGCTGACCAAGAATGAATCAGAAACACGCCAGATCGTTAACGATCTGTTGGATCATGTTGGTTTGGGCCGAATGGCTGGGGTGAAGTACCCGCACGAATTCTCAGGTGGTCAGCGTCAGCGTATTTCGATTGCGCGCGCGCTGGCGACTCGTCCACGTTTGCTGATTTGTGATGAGCCGACGTCGGCGTTGGATGTGTCGGTGCAAGCGCAAATCCTCAACTTATTAAAAGATCTCCAAGATGAGCTCAATCTAACGATGCTGTTTATCAGCCATGACTTGCCTGTCATTCGTCAGATGTGTGACCGTGTTGGGGTGATGCAAATGGGGACACTACTTGAAGTGGCACCCACTGAGCAGCTGTTTAACTCACCACAGCATGAGTACAGTCAACAACTGATTTCTCTGATGCCAGAGTTCACCGGCTTAAGAGATGAAGTAAAAACGGCCTAAAGCCGTATACCTTGCCCAACGCGGTTTTGTTGGGTAGCTAAACAGAAGCAAATACAACAACTAGGGATGAATCCCGCATAAGGAGTTATGCATGAAAACCATGAAAAGCAAACTAGCAGTGGCTTTGATGGCAGCAGGCTTAAGTTTTGCCGCCGCTGCAGCAGATATTACTGTCGCTTATGACGCTGACCCTGTGTCGCTTGACCCACACGAGCAGCTATCAGGCGGTACTCTGCAAATGTCTCACATGGTGTTTGATCCGCTAGTTCGTTACACACAAAAATTGGATTTTGAACCTCGTTTGGCTGAGAAATGGGAACGTGTCGATGACACGACATTCCGTTTTGAGCTACGCAAAGGCGTGAAATTCCACTCTGGTAACGAGCTAACGGCGGATGATGTGGTTTGGACGTTCGAGCGTCTGAAAAATTCTCCAGACTTTAAAGCGATCTTCGAACCGTACGAGAAGATGGTGAAAGTGGATGACTACACAGTGGAATTGGTGTCTAAAGGCGCTTACCCACTGGTTCTACAAACCGCGACTTACATTTTCCCAATGGACAGCAAGTTCTATTCTGGTCAAACAGAAGATGGCAAAGACAAAGCGGAAGTGGTGAAGCACGGCAACTCGTTTGCTTCGACTAACGTATCTGGTACGGGTCCGTTTATCGTGACGTCTCGTGAGCAAGGTGTGAAAGTCGAATTTAAACGCTTTGCGGATTACTGGGATACCACAACAGGTAACGTTGACAAGCTAACGCTCGTGCCAATCAAAGAAGACGCAACACGCGTGGCTGCGCTACTTTCTGGTGACGTTGATATGATTGCGCCAGTTGCACCAAACGACCACAAACGTGTTCAAGACGCGAAAAACATCGATCTTGTGACACTGCCTGGTACTCGTATCATCACGTTCCAAATGAACCAAAACAGCAACGAAGCATTGAAAGATGTTCGCGTTCGTCAGGCGATCGTTCATGCGATCAACAACGAAGGCATTGTGGACAAAATCATGAAAGGCTTCGCAACGGTTGCGGGTCAGCAAGGTCCTGAAGGTTATGCAGGCTACAGCGCGGATCTTGTGCCACGTTTCGACCTGAAGAAAGCGAAAGAGCTGATGAAAGAAGCGGGTTACGAGAAAGGCTTTACGTTGACAATGATGGCGCCAAACAACCGTTACGTGAACGATGCGAAAATCGCTCAAGCGGCGGCGGCAATGCTGTCTAAGATTGGCATTAAAGTTGACCTGAAAACCATGCCAAAAGCGCAATACTGGCCAGAGTTTGATAAGTGTGCGGCAGACATGCTGATGATCGGCTGGCACTCAGATACCGAAGATTCTGCAAACTTCTCTGAGTTCCTAACCATGACGCGCAACGAAGAGACAGGTAAAGGTCAGTACAACTGTGGTCACTACTCAAACCCAGAGCTTGATCAATTGGTTGAAGCGTCAAACGTAGAAACGGATCCAGCGAAACGTGCACAAATGCTACAGAAGGTGGAAACCATCCTGTACAACGATGCGGCGTTTGTTCCTCTACACTGGCAAAACCTAGCGTGGGGCGCGAAATCTAACGTGGACATCGCACCTATCGTTAACGCAATGGACTTCCCATACCTTGGCGACCTAGTGGTCAAGTAATGAGAGTCTCTCGCTCTCTCTAATGGGAGAGCGAATTTGGCGCTTTGCTTTGTTTCAGTCGGGCAAAGCGCCATCATTAAGACTGAATTTTGCGAGCAGATCCCTCTGCTTTAGCAAGGCTGAAATCCATGGAAAGTTAAGGGGCAAGGAATGTTTTCGTTTCTGGTCAAGCGCCTGTTTCAGGCACTGATAGTGA
Organism: Vibrio sp. R12-SG2-ISO1; assembly: GCF_059834045.1. Lineage (NCBI taxonomy): Bacteria > Pseudomonadati > Pseudomonadota > Gammaproteobacteria > Vibrionales > Vibrionaceae > Vibrio > Vibrio sp. R12-SG2-ISO1. The sequence continues at coordinate 59,102 of NZ_JCBDGO010000002.1, forward strand.
TGTTTGTGATCAGTCTAGTGGCGTTTGCCATTCAGGATAACTTAGGTGATCCACTGCGTGAGTTGGTGGGCCAGTCTGTTTCAGAGGCGGAGCGCCAAGCGCTGCGTGATGAATTAGGCCTGAATGATCCCTTCATTACCAAATATTCTCGTTTTGTTGGCGCTGCGCTACAAGGCGATCTCGGTACATCGTACTTCTTCAAGCGTCCTGCAGTGGACGTGATTCTCGATAAGCTGGTGGCGACGTTAGAGTTGGTGTTTGGTGCAACGATGATCATCATCGTTATGTCGATTCCTCTTGGCGTGTACTCGGCGATACATCCAAAAAGTTTCTTCACTAAAGTGGTGATGGCAGGTAGCAGTATCGGTATCTCGATTCCGGTCTTTTTGACGGCGATTATGCTGATGTATGTGTTCTCCATCGAACTTGGCTGGCTGCCTTCCTATGGTCGCGGTGAGACGGCGAACTGGCTCGGCTGGGAGTCTGGCTACTTTACTTTAGACGGCTTAGCGCATCTGATCTTGCCGTGTGTGGCTCTGGCTTCGATCATGTTGCCATTGTTCATTCGTCTGGTTCGCTCTGAAATGCTGGAAGTGCTGAGCTCGGAATACATCAAGTTCGCTAAAGCTAAAGGCTTGGCGATGAACAAAATCTATTACCAACACGCACTGAAAAACACCATGCTACCGGTGTTGACTGTGGGTGGGGTACAAATCGGTACCATGGTGGCGTACACCATTTTGACGGAAACGGTGTTCCAGTGGCCTGGGATGGGTTTTCTTTTCCTTGAAGCGATCAACCGAGTCGATACACCTTTGATTACGGCGTACGTAATTTTTGTTGGTCTTATCTTTGTGGTGACCAACACGATTGTCGACTTACTCTACGGCATCATCAACCCAACGGTTAATCTGACAGGAAAAGGAGCATAACATGAGTCAAACAGCCGCAGCTCCTTCTCATTGGGAGCGTTTCAAACAGTCTGATTTCTTGTACTACTTCAAGCGTGATAAAGTCGCGATGACAAGTTTCAGCATTTTTATGATTTTCTTGATTGTCGCGATTGCCGCGCCCGTGCTTGCGCCAAGCGATCCGTATGATTTGTCATCGATTGATATTATGGACTCAGAGCTGCCTCCATCGTGGATGGAAGGCGGGGAAGAGCGCTTTGTGCTTGGTACCGACGAGCAAGGCCGTGACATCCTATCGACCATCTTGTATGGCTCACGCTTGTCTCTCACCATCGGCTTCTTGGCGGTGGGTCTGCAACTGCTACTTGGCATCGTGATTGGTCTGTCTGCGGGTTATTTTGGCGGTCGTATTGACAGCTTTTTGATGCGTTTTGCTGATGTGCAGCTGTCGTTCTCAACCATGATGGTAGCCATCATTGTCTCTGCTATCTTTAAAGCCAGTTTCGGCAGTGACTTTTACAGTCAGTATGCGGTGATCATGCTGGTGGTGATCATTGGTGTCGCTGAATGGCCGCAATATGCGCGGACGATTCGTGCATCGGTGTTGGCAGAGAAGAAGAAAGAGTATGTCGAAGCGGCACGTGTGATGGGCTTTAAAGCGCCACGTATCATGTTCCGTCATATTTTGCCGAACTGTTTGTCACCCATCTTGGTTATCTCAACCGTTCAGGTGGCGAATGCGATCATGTCTGAGGCGGCACTCTCTTTCCTAGGCTTAGGTTTGCCGGTTGATCAGCCGTCATTGGGTGCGTTAATCAGCATTGGCTTTAACTACATCTTCTCCGGTGCATGGTGGATTACCGCCTTCCCAGGCATTGTGTTGGTGACACTGGTATTGGTCATCAACCTGTTGGGTGACTGGTTACGTGATGTATTTAACCCCAAAATTTACAAAGGGTGATCTAAGCCTAAGATCTGACTACAAAAACATCACTACACTAAGAGCCGTAACCGATTACGGCTCTTTTTTTGCATTCATCTTTTTTCAACAGTGTATGGTTTACCCTAGTGGCGTGGATTAGACGCCCGGTTTTAGGCGAAAGAATAAGGGATTGGATATCATTATGGCAGTCAAGCCGAAACGACCCATGTTACCGCTTTTGAGTGTTGCCGCGTGGCTCACTGTCTCCTTGTCGACCAGTTCAGTCAGTGCTGAAGAATTTCTCTGTGATGCCACACAGGCCTCAAATACCGAGTTGCCAGTGCTCGATGCGGCCTGTCCTATCGGTAATGGCCTGTGGGGCACCAAACCTAAGGGCAGTGAATCGAGTTTTTGGATTCAGTGTGGTGTCTTCAGCCAACCGTTATCATTGGATAAAGCGAAGGTGCTGTACCAGCATATTTCCACTGATGTGTGGGCAAAACCAGAAGGCAAAGGGGTACGCTGCTTAATTGGCCCGTACGATGAGTTTGCCAAGGCGCGCGCAGATCTTGCGAAGGTGAAAAGTGAGCCCGGCTACAAAGAAGCGTTTATTCGTGAAGTTGTCAAAGGGGCACCGCCGAAAGCCTCCGCCGCTAAGCGTAAGACTCAGCCTGTCGAAAAAGCCAAACCCTCACCTAAATCCACAGCAAAAACGCAGACTCAACACACCACGGTACTGCCTGCGCCGATGCCCTTAAAAACAGAGTCAGCGAATGTCGAGAGGGCAAATAGCGAGCCTCAAGATGAAATCCTTATCCGACTATCCGCGAGCATTAACGGCGTAGAGTACAAGGTGCCTTATACCATGTTTGGTAATGATCAGTTCTATATGGAACATGGCTTGCCGTGGAATCGCATGAACTATGAAGACGCCTACAAAACCTGTTATCGCTTGGGAATGCGTCTTGCCAGTGAGCAAGAGTGGCAAAATCTATTGGCGGCTGAACATATGGGCCCAAATAAGTGGCCGATGCATTTGCCCTACTGGGGAAGCGGACGCACCGGACTCTTTGCCAGTGGCAAGGTCAACCAGTTAAAAGGTACCTCTCTGCTTAATGTGATGTGTGTGAAATAAAAAAAGGACGCTAAGCGTCCTTTTTTTGTTAAAAACCAATGTCTTATCTCATCGTAACGAATTCTTCGCTACCCGTTGGATGAATCGCAACCACAGAGTCGAAGTCAGCTTTGGTGGCGCCCATCTTCATTGCTACGCCGAAGCCTTGAATCATTTCGTCCACGGTAAAGCCAATGCCATGTAGACCGACTACGGTTTCTTCTTCTCCCGCACACACGAGTTTCATTTTGCATGGCTGACGGTGCTGAGTCACTGCGGTGTACATGGCGGTAAAGCCAGAAGTGTACACTTTTACATTCTCTTTGCCGTACTTCTTTTCGGCTTCTTGGGTGGTTAAACCAATGGTGCCGATCGGTGGGTGACTAAATACCACGGTCGGGACAAGGTTGTAATCCATCTTAGCGTTTGTTTTACCGTTGAATAGACGCTCAGAGAGTTGGCGACCGGCTTTAACTGCCACTGGCGTCAGTTCGATGCCTCCTTCCATAATGTCACCGACACAGTAGATACCCGGCACGTTGGTCGCTTGGAACTCATCGACTTTGATGTAGCCACGCTCATTGGTTTCAACACCGGTTGAGGCGAGATTGATCGCGTCCGTGGCAGGATGACGGCCGATAGCCCAGATCAACTGGTCAACGTTGTGTGTATGACCGTTTTCAAGGTGAAGGGTCAGGCTGCCATCGGCTTCTTTCACCACTTCTTTTGGAATGGAGTGAGTGTGCAGTGCTGGCCCTTCAGCTTCCATCACTTCTACCAAGGTCTCGATGATCATTGGGTCAAAGCTGCGTAGCGGCGACTCTTTACGAACAAACAGGTGAGTTTCCGTGCCGAGAGCGTTAAGCACACCCGCAATCTCGACGGCAATGTAGCCAGCGCCAATCACCGCAACGCGTTTTGGCTGCTCAGCAAGCTCGAAGAAGCCGTTTGAGTCGATGCCGTATTCAGCACCTGGGATGTTAGGAATGGTTGGACGACCACCAACGGCAATCAGGATATGATCAGCGGTGTAGTGCTCGCCATTCACTTCGACGGTTTTCTCATCAACGAATTTCGCAAAGCCCTTGATGACGTTAACTTTGTTGTTGCCCAATACGCGGTCGTAAGATTGGTGGATGCGGCCAATATACGCTTGGCGGCTTTCGACCAGCTTGCTCCAATCGAAGCCTTTGACATCGATGTCAAATCCGTAGTCTTCGGCATAAAGGTTCATCGCATCTGCGATTTGCGCTCCGTGCCACATCACTTTTTTAGGGACACAACCAACATTGACACAGGTACCGCCTAGGTCTTGAGCTTCAATTAGGGCTACTTTTGCACCGTACATGGCCGCGCGGTTCGCTGATGCGATGCCGCCAGAACCACCACCGATACAGATATAGTCAAAATGAGTCGCCATTACTTTCTCCAAATTTTTTTAGCTGATTATTATGTATATGAGGATGAACTGGTTGAACTCAATCCATCTCAGCGAAATGTCTGATTGTGCCAAGGCTACTCAGGAACAATCCAATCGACTTTCCAGTGGCCAGTGACGGGGGCAATTGCCTCCTTGAGGAAAGGCAGAATGTCGTTCATGTCGCTTTCCAATGTCCAAGGGGGATTGATGACAATCATCCCAGAGGCCGTCATGCCGCGCTCATTGGTATCTGGAGAGACGCCAAGCTCGATTTGCAAGATTTTACGAATCCCGAGTCCTTCTAGACCTTCAATCATATCTTCAATGTCGCAGCGGTTGACCACAGGATACCAAATCGCATAAATCCCGGTAGCCCAGCGCTTATAACTTTGTGCTATAGCCTGAACCACATCGCGATATTCTTTGGCTAGCTCATAGGGTGGGTCGATAAGCACTAGGCCGCGGCGCTCTTGCGGCGGCAAGCTGGCTTTGAGACGCTGGAAACCATCCTCTTTAAAAATGCTGACTTGGCGATCACGATGAAACTCTTGTTGCAGCAATGGGTAGTCACTAGGGTGAAGTTCGGTCAGTAGCATGCGATCTTGTGGGCGCAGGTGGGCGCGGGCAACGCGTGGTGAGCCAGGGTAGTAGCGCAGTCCTTCACCGTTGTTTAAGCTCGTGATGGCATCAAGATAGCTCTGAATCGCCGCTGGTCTCTCACTTTGTGCCCATACCCGTGCGATGCCTTGCTTGTACTCACCCGTCTTTTCTGACCATTCGTGGGTCAAATCGTAACGACCAACACCGGAGTGCGTGTCGTGATACACAAACGGTTTGTCTTTGTTCTTGAGCGAGTTAAGGATCAGGCTTTGCACAATGTGTTTAACCACATCGGCATGGTTACCTGCGTGAAAACTGTGACGATAGCTTAGCAAAACGGTTCTCTCTAAATGGCCCTAGGCCATAGTTATTTCCCAAAAAGCGATGTGGGAGAGTATAACCGCACCGACGCCGGGCTGCTTGTCTTTCTCTGCGCCTTTGTCGGCTAGGTAAACAAAAAGTCGTGACTTGCCGATTGGTGCTCATCTAACGCGAATATCGTAAGAATTGGCAACAACTTAGCGGTCGGTGACTATTGAAAAAGTCCTCTCGGGGCACTATCTATTCTATAAGAACCGACGAACATCTCAGCTCGTCTGCCAACAAAAAAGGAATGCTTATGTCTAACCCATTGCTGACGTTTACCGATCTGCCGCCTTTTGCTCACATCCAACCAGAACATGTGAAACCAGCAGTTGAAGACGCGATTGCTGCGTGCCGCGCTAAAATCGACCAAGTACTGGCCGGCAACGACGCACCGACTTGGGAGAGCGTGATTGCGCCCATTGAAGAGGTGGATGACCGTTTAAGCCGCATTTGGTCGCCAGTGAGTCACATGAACTCTGTGGTCAACAGCGATGAGTTGCGTGAGGCGTATGAAAGCTGCTTGCCGCTATTGTCGGAATACGGCACTTGGGTAGGTCAACACAAAGGGCTGTTTGATGCCTACAAAGCGATTAAAGCCAGCCCAGCGTTTGCGACTCTAACGCAAGCACAAAAGAAAACCATCACCGATGGCCTGCGTGATTTCGAATTGTCTGGTATTGGTTTGCCGGCTGATCAGCAGCATCGTTATGGTGAGATCAGCAAGCGTATGTCAGAGCTGGGCTCAAAGTTCTCGAACAACGTCTTAGATGCGACCATGGGTTGGAGCAAGCACGTCACCGATGACGCAGAGTTGGCAGGCATGCCAGAGTCGGCGCTCGCCGCTGCGAAAGCCGCTGCGCAAGCGAAAGAGTTAGATGGCTATCTGCTCACCCTCGATATTCCTTCCTACTTGCCAGTGATGACCTACTGTGACAACCAAGCGCTGCGCCAAGAGATGTATGAAGCCTACGTGACGCGCGCGTCTGACCGCGGCCCGAAAGCGGGAGAGTGGGACAACAGCGAGATCATCAGTGAGCTGCTCAAACTGCGCTACGAAGTGGCGCGAATGCTGGGTTTCAATAACTACAGTGAAAAGTCGCTTGCAACGAAAATGGCGCAGAGCCCTGAGCAAGTACTTGGCTTCCTCAATGACTTAGCCGCGAAAGCGAAACCACAAGGTGAGCGTGAAGTGGAAGAATTGCGCCAGTTTGCTCAGCAAGAATTTGGCGTTGAAGAGCTCAACTTATGGGACATCGCTTACTACAGCGAAAAACAGAAACAGCACCTGTTCCAAATCTCAGATGAAGAGCTGCGTCCGTACTTCCCTGAATCCAAAGCAGTCAGTGGTCTGTTTGAAGTGCTCAAGCGTGTATTTGGTATGCGTGTTGAGGAGCGCCAAGGCGTGGAAACTTGGCATGAGTCGGTGCGCTTCTTTGATATTTTCGATGCCAATGACACCTTACGTGGCAGCTTCTATCTCGATTTGTACGCCCGTGAACACAAACGTGGCGGTGCGTGGATGGATGAGTGCCGTGTGCGCCGCATCAGCGCCAACGGTGAGCTGCAAACCCCAGTGGCCTACTTGACCTGTAACTTCAATCGTCCGGTGGGTGATAAGCCAGCGCTGTTTACCCATGATGAAGTGGTGACCTTGTTCCATGAGTTTGGTCACGGTATCCATCATATGTTGACTCAAGTGGACACAGGTTCGGTGTCGGGCATCAACGGCGTGCCTTGGGATGCGGTGGAACTGCCGAGTCAGTTCCTGGAAAACTGGTGCTGGGAAGAGGAGGCACTGGCCTTCATTTCTGGTCACTACGAAACCGGCGAACCTTTACCCAAAGCCATGCTCGATAAAATGCTGGCCGCGAAAAACTTCCAGTCCGCGATGTTCATTCTTCGCCAGCTAGAGTTTGGTCTGTTTGACTTCACTTTGCACACTGAATTCGACCCAGAGGTTGGTCCACGTGTTCTTGAAACCCTGGCACAGGTCAAAGCGAAAGTCGCGGTACTGCCAAGCTTAGAGTGGAACCGCTTCTCACACAGCTTTAGTCATATCTTCGCAGGTGGATACAGCGCGGGATACTACAGCTACTTGTGGGCCGAAGTGCTGTCATCAGATGCGTTCTCGAAGTTTGAAGAAGAGGGGATCTTTAACCCGCAAACGGGTCAGAGCTTCTTGAATCACATCTTAGAGATGGGCGGCAGTGAAGAGCCGATGGAGCTCTTTAAGCGCTTCAGAGGCCGTGAGCCAGAGATTGATGCCTTGTTGCGTCACGCAGGGATTGCCGCATAACACGGTCGCATCACAACGCTGCATTACACGGGAAACAGGAGGCCAAGCGCCTCCTGTTTTTCATCGTGCTTTTTCTGGTTTTTCTTCTGAAATGGCAAGGCTGTTTAGGTTATAATCATTTTTCATGTATAGATAACCAGTAGCCGAGTCCCCCATGGATCCTTCTTTACTTCTCGACGGTCTCAACGACAAACAGCGCGAGGCTGTTGCCGCTCCTTTAGAAAACCTGCTTGTGCTGGCTGGCGCCGGAAGTGGTAAAACCCGCGTGCTGGTCCACCGAATTGCGTGGTTGATGTCTGTGGAGCAAGCGTCGCCGTTTTCGATCATGTCGGTGACCTTCACCAACAAAGCCGCGGCGGAGATGCGTGGCCGAATTGAAGAGTTGATGATGGGCAGCGCATCGGGGATGTGGAACGGCACGTTTCATGGGATTTGCCACCGCATTTTGCGCGCGCACTATCTAGATGCCAAACTGCCCGAAGATTTTCAAATCATCGACAGTGATGATCAGCAGCGCCTATTGCGCCGATTAATCAAAGCGCAAAATCTGGATGAAAAACAGTGGCCACCGCGTCAAGTGGCTTGGTGGATCAACGGTAAAAAAGATGAAGGCCTGAGACCGGCGCACATCGATGCTTACCACGATCCCATTACCCAAACCTATCTACAAATTTATCGAGCTTACCAAGAGTCGTGCGATCGCGCCGGCTTGGTCGATTTTGCTGAAATTTTGCTGCGTGCCCATGAGCTATTGCGTGATAAGAAGCACATCCGCGAGCATTACCAAGCGCGCTTTAAGCATATTCTGGTCGATGAGTTTCAAGACACCAACAACATTCAATACGCTTGGCTGAGAATGATGGCTGGCCCAGATTCGCACGTGATGATCGTCGGCGATGACGATCAGTCCATCTACGGTTGGCGCGGGGCGAAAATCGAGAACATTGAAAAGTTCACCCAAGAGTTTCCAAGCGTCAATACCATTCGTCTTGAGCAGAACTACCGCTCAACCAAAACCATTTTGCAAGCGTCCAACGCGCTGATCGCCAACAACACTGAGCGTATGGGCAAAGAGCTGTGGACGGAGGGCAGTGAAGGCGAGCCTATTTCTGTCTACTCGGCGTACAACGAGCTTGATGAAGCGCGTTTTGCGGTCAACAAAATTAAAGAGTGGCAAGAGAACGGCGGGGCGCTGGTGGATGCCGCGATGCTTTACCGCAACAACGCCCAATCACGTGTTCTGGAAGAAGCCTTGATTCAAGCTGGGCTCGCATATCGCATCTACGGCGGCATGCGCTTCTTCGAGCGCCAAGAAATCAAAGATGCCTTGAGTTACTTACGATTAATGGCCAATCGCAATGATGATGCGGCGTTTGAGCGAGTGGTGAACACGCCTACCCGTGGCCTTGGTGATAAAACCCTGGAAACCATCCGTTTTGCTGCCCGCGATCAAGGCTGCACCATGTGGGAAGCGAGCGTACGTTTACTGGAAGATAAAGTTCTTGCTGGCCGCGCTGCTGGTGCCTTAAGCCGCTTTGTGGAGTTGGTGAATGCGCTGGAAGATGACACCCTAGAGATGCCATTGCATGAGCAAACCGACCATGTGATCAAATACTCCGGTTTGTACGCCATGTACGAACAGGAGAAAGGTGAGAAGTCCAAGGCACGCATAGAGAACTTGGAGGAGCTGGTCACTGCAACTCGTCAATTTGAAAAGCCAGAAGAAGCGGATGAGATGACGCTGTTAACGGCATTTTTGACCCACGCTGCACTCGAAGCGGGCGAAGGGCAAGCGGATGAGTTTGACGATGCGGTGCAATTAATGACGCTGCACAGCGCCAAAGGGTTGGAGTTTCCTCTGGTGTTTATGGTCGGTGTTGAAGAGGGGATGTTCCCAAGCCAGATGTCTGCAGAGGAAGCAGGGCGACTCGAAGAAGAGCGTCGTCTGTGTTACGTCGGCATGACTCGTGCGATGCAAAAGCTCTACATTACTTACGCCGAAATGCGCCGATTATACGGTCAAGACAAGTACCACAAACCGTCGCGCTTTATTCGTGAGCTACCCGAAAATTGTTTGGACGAAGTGCGAATGAAAGCGCAGGTCAGTCGCCCGACCAGCAGTGGTCGCTTTAGCCAAACGGCGGTCAAAGAGAACTTCAATGAAACGGGCTTTAGCCTTGGCTCGCGAGTGATGCACCCTAAATTTGGTGAGGGGACCATCATCAACTTTGAAGGCAGTGGCCCGCAAAGTCGCGTTCAGGTTGCCTTTAATGGCGAAGGGATCAAGTGGCTCGTCACCGCTTACGCGAAACTCGAAAAGCTCTAATCTGCCCCATCGACCCTAAGTTCCTAGACATACTCCCCGAGTACCCCTCTAGGAACTAGGCACTAGAACCTAATCACTTTCTTCACACAAAGAAAAACCCCGAGGGCTTGCGCCCATCGGGGTTATAGTCTTACTCGCAGCAATCCGGCTACTAAAAGTGCTCCATGCATCAAATCCTTGATAGTATGCTGACGTCCTTCAGCGTAGTCCTTTCATCGCCATCCTAGCGGTGTCCTTGACCCTATCCTGGTCTACTAACGTTCCTCGTTAGTTCACTTCGCTTGTTCCCTGAGCGGTGTCCCTTTCATCATCCTGATGATCGTTCCATGCCTCGTCCAGAGGTGTCCATTTCCCATCCTTAGTAGTAACCATCCTAGCTACTATTGCGTCCGTTCAATGTCCAATTTGCTTTCCGTGCCGATTACTCATCCTAAGCAACCGTATCTTCATCCTGAAGACCACCGAATCCGTGGTGATTTCCTGTTCCGTGTCAGCATCCTTCCGACAGACTTCATATTAAGACTTTGGCGAAGTTCAGCAACGTCAGAAAAACGATAAGAGGCAAAAAAAATTGACGAAATTTCACACATATCAAGTTAAAACAATGGGTTATGATTTTTAATTGATAATTTTCTTAGACAAAAAGAGAGTTTGACTCACTCGCTTGTGAGAGATCTCGCACAAGATGTCTGGACGATCGCCGATCATTGACGAGAAACTGATTGTGATCGAGCGCAACTTTTTGCTCTAAGATGCGTTGGAAGTGAATAAATAAACAAAAAATGGCCGTTATGGCCATTTTTTATGAGTGGTTATTCTGAGCAGAGCTAAAAGAGCATTGCGATGGCGTTAGTTGATTGCCATAAAATGCCAAGGCCGATGCCGCTGAACATCAGACCGCATAATGCGTCGATGTAGAGGCTCAATGATTTCAGTTTTCGCTGCATACGCTGCGTTGACAGCATCCAGGCCAAGAAGGAGAACCAAGCGAGCGAGAGGCCCCATAAAATCAACAGTGCAGCGCTTTTGCCGCCCAGCGACATACTGGCAGGCACCAGACTGGACATCAAACTGACAAAAAAGACCAACGCTTTGGGGTTGAGAATATTGGTCGCAAAGCCTTTAGAAAAGGCGTGACGCTTGTTGACCAAGAGTGCTTGTTCAGAGGAGGCATCATCTTGCGCTGCGTTCTGCGAGGATTGAATGCGCGCCCATGTCCCCTTTAGCGCGCCTACGCCGAGGTATAAGAGGTAGCTACCGCCGGCAAGTTGTACGAGCGAAAACAGGGTTGGCTGCTGATGCACCAGATAGCTCACCCCGGTCAGGCTGAGCAGCGAGTGCAAGAGAATGCCGAAAGAGAGGCCAAGCGCGATAAAAAATCCGGTCTGGCGCCCGTAACGGGTGGCATTTTGCACCACAAGCGCAAAGTCGGGGCCCGGGCTCATTAAGGCGATGAAATGAACCGTCGCTAGAGTGGCAAGTAAAGTGATCTCATTCATGTTGGTAACGTTAGGCTTGTTTGGTGTTTAACAGTTTGGCGGCGCGGCGGCTTTGGCGGTTGGTTTTTAAACCGTCGAAGCTAAATACGACCAGTGCGCCCCAAATAAAGGCAAAGGTGATGGCTTTGTCTGGTGTAAAGGCTTCGCCATAGACAAGCACGGCGAGCATAAACATCAGGCTTGGGCCTATGTACTGGAAAAAACCCAGGGTTGAGAGTTTTAATCGTGTCGCGGCGCCCGTAAAGCAGAGCAGCGGTAGGGTAGTGATGACACCCGCAGCAACAAGGAGCAGATTGAGATCTAAGGGGTTCTGGCTCAGGTTCGAGGTGGCGGAGTCGGCAATCCCGATAAGATAGAACGCAGCGGCAGGCAGCATCACCAAGGTCTCGATAAACAATCCCGTTTGCGCATCTAAGCTGACTTTTTTACGCAGCAAGCCATAAAAACCAAAGCTCATCGCCAGCGCTATGGCGACAATCGGTACCGAGCCAAACGCAACCAGCTGGACCAGTACACCACAGGCGGCGAGTGCGACAGCAAACCACTGCAATTTTCGCAGGCGCTCACCGAGAAACAGCATGCCGAGCACCACATTAATTAACGGGTTGATGTAGTAGCCAAGACTGGCATCAAGCATATGATTGGCGTTCACCGCCCAGATGAAAATCAACCAGTTGGCCCCAACCAAGGTCGCCGTGGTGATGAGGTAGGTCATTTTCTTTTTGGATGTCAGCACGTCGCGTACGGTCTTCCAACCTCGGCTGAGGTGAATCAGTAGCGCTAACAGGAAAAAAGACCAGACAACACGGTGACTTAAAATCTCAAGCGCAGAGACCTCACTAATGGTCTTAAAGTAAATTGGCGCGATTCCCCACATGGTGTAGGCACCAATCGCAAGGAGGATACCTTGCCGCGCGCGTTGCTGTTCGTCGGTTGTCATTGGATGATTCTCAACACAGAATTATGAAATCAAACGAGTAGTATACGAATAGGATTGAGAATCACCTAGCACTTTGCAGTTTTATTCACCGCTATTCCCAACTACAATAAGCGCTCGATTTTTCCATCCCATTTATCCCAACAGAGAGCGTAATGACAGCCACACTGATCGCGCAGCAACCTGATTCTATCGAAACCGCTCAGAGCGTCTTGGAAAAGGTGTTTGGTTACCACGAATTTCGAGAAGGTCAACGTGACGCGATTGATACCGCGCTAGCCGGTCAAGACAGCTTAGTCATTATGCCAACAGGCGGCGGTAAGTCACTGTGCTATCAAGTGCCGGCACTGCTTAAAGAGGGACTGACCTTAGTCATCTCGCCTTTGATTTCCTTGATGAAAGACCAAGTGGATCAGTTGAAAGCCAATGGTGTCGCCGCTGAGTGTATTAACTCGACGATGGCGAGAGAGGCGCTTACCTCTGTTTACAATCGCATGCACTCTGGGGCACTTAAGCTGGTCTATGTCTCGCCGGAACGTGTGTTGATGCGCGATTTTGTCGAGCGCTTAGAGAACTTGCCGCTAGCGATGATTGCCGTGGATGAAGCGCACTGTATTTCCCAGTGGGGACACGACTTTCGCCCGGAATACGCCGCGCTAGGTCAGTTGAAGCAATGGTTTCCACAGGTTCCTGTGATGGCGTTAACGGCAACCGCTGATGAAGCGACGCGCAGCGATATTACTCACCGTTTACAACTGAACGAGCCACACATCTATTTGGGCAGTTTTGATCGACCGAATATTCGCTACACGCTAGTGGAAAAGCACAAGCCGGTCTCACAAATCGTGCGCTTTTTGGATGAGCAACGCGGTCAATGCGGCATCATCTATTGTGGTAGCCGTAAAAAGGTCGAGATGGTGACCGAAAAACTGTGCAATAACGGGCTGCGCGCCGCCAGTTATCACGCAGGGCTAGACGCCGACGAGCGCGCCTATGTACAAGAAGCCTTTCAGCGCGATGATATTCAAATAGTCGTCGCCACGGTCGCGTTTGGCATGGGGATCAATAAGCCTAATGTGCGCTTTGTGGTCCACTTTGATATACCGCGCAATATTGAGTCCTACTATCAAGAAACCGGCCGTGCAGGTCGAGACGGCTTACCAGCAGAAGCCATGATGCTCTATGACCCCGTTGACATCGGCTGGCTGCGTCGCATGCTCGATGAAAAAGAAGAGGGGCCGCAAAAGCAAGTCGAAGCGCACAAACTGAACGCCATGAGTGCGTTTGCACAGGCGCAAACTTGTCGCCGCCAAGTGCTGCTCAACTATTTTGGTGAGTATCGACAAGAGCCTTGCGGCAACTGCGATATCTGCCTCGATCCGCCAAAACATTTCGATGCCACGGAACAAGCGCAAAAGGCACTCTCTTGTGTTTACCGGGTCAATCAAAGCTTCGGTATTGGTTATGTGGTGGAAGTGCTGCGCGGCATGCAAAACATTCGTATTCGAGAAAACGGTCATGACCAACTCTCGACGTACGGACTTGGGCGCGAGAATAGTCACGACTACTGGGTGAGTATTTTCCGACAGTTGATCCATAAAGGACTGTTAAGCCAAAACATCACACGCAACTCGACGTTGCAATTAACCGAAGAAGCGCGCCCACTACTCAAAGGTGAGCGCACATTGGAACTAGCCGTCCCTCGGTTAGACACCGCGGCGCGCGCTGCACGTTCGGATAAGCTGGCGAATAAACACTACGATAAGAAGCTGTTTGCTAAGCTGCGTAAACTAAGAAAGTCGATTGCTGATGAAGATGGCTTGCCACCTTACGTTGTTTTCAGTGATGCGACCTTGATGGATATGGCGGAGATCTTGCCAACCTCTTACGGCGAGATGCTGGCAGTGAATGGCGTTGGTCAGCGCAAGCTGGAGAAATATGCCGATCCTTTCCTTGATTTGATTCAGGAGCATTTGACGCACCATGGCTAATGAGCACAGCGAGTTTGGCTTGATTGACTATCAAGCGGATCAGGGGCGATTGATTTTGCGTACGCCTCGATTTGATTTTGACACCTTTCCAGAGTTGGCCGAGCGTTTGGTTGGCCTACTGTCGGCCAAGGTAATAGAGAAACAGTGGGATGCAGACATCCACACTTGGTTGATTGATTTTGAAGGCTGCCAGTTGGTGCTCAGAGCGGAACACTACAGTGAAAGTGTTTGGCTAGAATCCTTGGTGGTTGAGCAATCTCAGCCGGAGTGTGATTTTTTAGCTGCGCTGTTTGAACGTGGTTTTTAACGGCCAGATTTTTCACTTCCTGCCTACTAACGAATAGTGATGGGCGCTGAAGTGGCTGATGCATCGCCGAAATCGGTACGTGAACGATTGCCTTTGGCTGGGCGCTTGCGGCGCGGGTTGGTTAATGTATAATCGCCGGCCGTGATAATGGCAGGGTGCCATTATTGAGCATAGACATTGTTGGTCTGAGCCACTTCATGATGAAGAGGTTCAATTTGGGTTCCCTCACCCCCAAACCAAACTAAAAAGGTATCGTATGAATCACTTTACTCCTGCGCAGCAGCGCAAAGCCCTTTTTCTGTTAGTTCTGTTCCATTTGGTTATCATTGCATCGAGCAATTATCTCGTGCAGCTGCCCTTTACGGTTATGGGTTTTCATACCACTTGGGGCGCGTTCACCTTTCCTTTTATTTTTCTCGCCACGGATCTCACCGTCCGTGTCTTTGGCGCGGCATTGGCACGTAGAATCATCTTCTTGGTGATGCTGCCGGCCTTAGCAGTTTCGTATGCGTTGTCTGTCCTCTTTTTCGAGGGGCAGTTTCAAGGCATCGCTCAGCTTGGCGAGTTCAATCTGTTTGTTGCGCGTATCGCGGTCGCCAGCTTCATGGCCTACTTGCTTGGACAAATCCTCGATGTGCACGTGTTCAATCGTCTGCGCCAGTTGAAGCAGTGGTGGGTGGCGCCGACCTGCTCGACCTTGTTTGGCAACGCACTTGATACCATCGCCTTTTTTGCGATTGCGTTTTACCAAAGCCCAGATCCGTTTATGGCTGAGCATTGGACGGAAATCGCGCTGGTGGACTACGGCTTTAAACTGGTTATCAGTCTTGGCTTGTTCGTGCCTATGTATGGGGTGCTGCTGAACTACTTGGTTAAGAAGCTGACCGCCGTGAACCCAGACTTTAAAGTGGTGGGTGCTAACTAGCATTTTTGCATGGTATCGATGGTTCTGATGAGAGACATCGATCTGCGGATAAAAGAAAACCCGAGGCGATAAGTCTCGGGTTTTTTGATCTCAGCGCTGCTTTCAACTCTGTGCTGCGCTGCGACGTGATTTAGATGGCCGCCACTGCGCGGGTGGTGATCACCAAGGGCCAGCCAATATCACTCTGGCGGTTCGCTTCAATTTCAAGCTCCGCACTGGTGAGAGGGTTTTGCTCTAACCAGAGTGGGTCCAAGGTCAGCGTCAGCTTATCACCGTCAGTGGTTAACACCACATCTGGCGCAAGTTGTGGATTACGTCGATGGGTTAATAGCACGGCCAGTCTGAGTAGACGCAACACACGCTTGGCACTGGTGCCAGAGAGCGCGTGCTGCTCAGGCAGTGAGGAGAGCTGTTCACGATAGCGACGAGTGAGCTCACCCAACAGGTGCTTCTGCGCACGGGTAAAGCCTGGCAAATCGAGATGCTGAAGGAGATACGCTCCGTGCTCCCCGCCTTTTTTAAAGTCGATCGTCAGGCCAATTTCATGCAGCTTAGCGGCGGTATCGAGTAGCACCACCCCTTGGTCTTCCGCAATCCAGCCTTGCTCGCATTGAGTGAGTAAGGTATTGGCTTGCTGCGCAACTTGTTCACCGTAGGCAACATCCAATTGGTATCGCGTTTGGACACTGGTAATGGTGCGCGCACGTATGTCGTCTTGCTTAAGTTCATCGACCATTTCGTACACTAAGCCTTCGCGCAGTGCGCCGCCGGCCAGTGTCATTGCCTCGATCTCTAACAACTCGAAAATCGCAATGAGAATCGACAAGCCGCTCGGAAATACCAGCGCACGTTCGAAAGTGAGCCCTTCGATATCTAGCTCTTCGAGGTGGTCAGCGCGCATGGCTTGCTTTTGCAAGCGCTTGAGCTTCGGGTGGGTGATCACCTCATCCATCCCTTGCGCTAACATGATCTCTTGCAAAGCTTGCACCGTGCCTGACGCGCCGACACACACATCCCAACCCAGCGCGCGGTATTGCTCCAAGATCGGGTGCAGCGTCTGCTTGGCCGCCGAAATGGCGTTGTCAAAGTTACTGGCCGTCAACTGTCTGTCTTTAAAGTGCTTCTCAAGCCAGGTCACACAGCCCATTTTTAGACTGGTGAGCGCTTTGGCTTCAAACCCTTCACCGATAATCAGTTCAGTGCTGGCGCCACCAATATCGACCACCAAACGACGTCCGCTACCACCGGAGGTGTGCGCAACGCCTTTATAAATAGTGGCCGCTTCTTCCTCACCACTGATGACCTCGATCGTGTGACCTAAGATTTCATTGGCTTTGGCAAGAAATTGCTCGGCGTTGGTGGCCGTTCTTAAGGTCGCGGTGCCGACGATGCGGATATTATCCGGTTCAATGTCTTGCAATCGCTCTGCAAACAAGCGCAAGCAGTCCCATCCGCGCTGCATGGCGTCTAGGCTCAGCGCATTGTTTTCGTCTAGGCCAGCGGCAAGGCGCACTTTGCGCTTGATTTTAGCCATGGTTTGAACGCTGCCATCGATATGACGCACAACGAGCATGTGAAAACTGTTCGACCCGAGGTCGATGGCAGCGTAGAGCGGAGAGGAGGCGGCTTGACTCATAGACGACTTAAGAATCCTTTTGCTGACGTGAACGAGAGCGGTTGTTGTTACGGCGGTTGTTATTGCGAGAGCCACCGGTGTTTGTACGACGTTGCTGAGGTTTGTTGCTGCGCATGCGAATCGGTGCAGGCAGGTTTTGAATCAAAGCGCTTGCGTCGTAATCCGATTGTGGGATCGTGTGCTCAATGTACTCTTCAATAGCAGGCAAATTGATCGCGTAATCTTCACAAGCGAAGCTAATAGAGTGACCGCTTGCGCCCGCACGACCAGTACGACCGATACGGTGGACATAATCTTCACAATCATCAGGCAAATCGTAGTTAAAGACGTGCGTGACTTGCGGAATGTGCAAACCGCGCGCCGCGACATCGGTAGCAACCAGAATATCGACGTCACCTTTGGTGAATTGCTCAAGAATCTTCTCGCGCTTCTTCTGCGGAACATCACCAGTAAGTAGGCCGACACGATGACCGTCAGCGGCCAGATGTCCCCATACGGATTCACATTTGTGCTTGGTGTTGGCAAAAACGATGGCACGGTCTGGCCACTCTTCTTCAATCAGAGTTTGCAGCAGCGCCATTTTGTGCTCGTTAGAAGGGTAGAACAGTTCTTCTTTTATACGGTGACCGGTTTTTTGTTCCGGCTCGACCACGACATGCTCTGGGTTGTGCATGTGTTCAAAAGCGAGTTCTTGCACGCGGTATGACAGCGTGGCAGAAAACAGCATGTTCAAACGCTCTTTTGGCTCTGGCATGCGGCGGAATAGGAAACGAATGTCTTTAATAAAGCCAAGATCGAACATGCGATCTGCTTCATCCAATACCACAGCTTGGATATTGTTGAGGTTAAACACGCGCTGCTTATAGAAGTCGATGATACGACCTGTGGTGCCGATCAGTACGTCCACACCTTGCTCAAGTTTCGCAAGTTGTTTGTCGTAACTTTCGCCGCCGTAGGCAAGGGCGGTTTTGATCCCTGTGCTTTCGACCAATGGCGCCGCATCATTATAGATCTGGATCGCCAGCTCACGAGTCGGCGCCATAATGATGGCACGCGGCTGTGTCGGTTTGCGGCCGTCATGCTCAGGCGTGGTCAGCAAATGGTTAAAAGTAGCAGTCAAGAAAGCCAGGGTTTTACCTGTCCCTGTTTGAGCTTGTCCTGCGATGTCTTGGCCGGTGAGCAGTACCGGCAACGCCAAGGCTTGGATAGGGGTACAAAACTCGAACCCTTTTTTCTCCAATCCTTCAGTAACTTGGGGGTGTAAACCCAAATCGGCGAACTTTTGCTCTGTGATATGCGTCTTTTTCATTGCTATAGAATATCAGCTTAAGCTTGCAATACGAAAGTAAATACATTCCAATAGGGCATCTAAATACTGGTTATCATCCAACCAGTTCAGAAAAAACACATTGGAGTGGAAGATGAGTGATAAAATTTTGCAGCTAACTGATGATGGTTTTGATGCTGATGTAATCAATGCTGCAGGCCCGGTTCTTGTGGATTTTTGGGCAGAATGGTGCGGACCATGTAAAATGATCGCGCCGATTCTGGACGAAATCGCAGACGAGTACGAAGGCAAACTCACTATCGGTAAACTGAACATCGACCAGAACGCAGGCACACCGCCTAAGTTTGGTATCCGTGGTATTCCAACGTTACTTCTGTTCAAAGATGGTAACGTCGCAGCGACCAAAGTTGGCGCGCTGTCTAAGACTCAACTGAAAGAGTTTTTGGACGCCAACCTATAAGTCCACCGAGCTAAGACCGTGCATTTTAACCGATGCACGGTTTTGTTTTTGAAGGCCAACAAAATCTAGACTAGTCTAGTATTTAGTGCTAATTTATCGCACGTTAATTAAACAAGTTCTCTTCTTTGGTCGATCCTCTGACCAAATTCATCTAACTAAATAACAGATCCTTATTTTGACTAAACAAGTATCCACCACCATGAATCTAACTGAACTGAAGAACAGACCTGTGTCTGATCTTGTCAAACTTGGCGAAAGCTTGGGCCTTGAAAACCTAGCTCGCCTAAGAAAACAAGACATCATCTTCGCTATCTTGAAAGCGCATGCTAAAAGCGGTGAAGATATTTTCGGCGACGGGGTTCTGGAAATACTGCAAGACGGTTTCGGTTTCCTGCGCAGCGCAGACAGCTCTTACCTCGCAGGTCCGGACGACATCTACGTGTCACCGAGTCAGATTCGTCGTTTCAACTTACGCACGGGTGACTCAATTGCAGGTAAAATTCGTCCGCCAAAAGATGGGGAACGATACTTTGCATTGTTGAAAGTCAATACGGTTAATGATGATAAGCCAGACAACGCGCGTAACAAGATTCTATTTGAAAACTTGACGCCACTGCACGCCAATGAGCGTATGGTGATGGAGCGTGGTAACGGTTCGACGGAAGATATTACGGCACGTGTTTTGGATCTCGCGTCACCGATTGGTAAAGGTCAACGTGGTCTGATTGTTGCTCCGCCAAAAGCGGGTAAAACCATGCTGCTGCAAAACATCGCTCAGAGCATCACCTACAACCACCCTGAGTGTGTGCTGATGGTCCTTCTTATCGACGAACGTCCAGAGGAAGTGACAGAGATGCAACGCCTAGTCAAAGGTGAAGTGGTTGCATCGACGTTTGATGAGCCAGCGTCTCGTCACGTACAAGTAGCAGAAATGGTGATCGAGAAAGCGAAACGTCTGGTTGAGCACAAGAAGGACGTGGTGATCCTACTTGATTCGATTACGCGTCTCGCGCGCGCCTACAACACCGTTGTGCCTTCATCGGGTAAGGTTCTAACGGGTGGTGTCGATGCAAACGCACTACACCGTCCTAAGCGCTTCTTTGGTGCGGCACGTAACGTCGAAGAAGGTGGCAGCTTAACGATTCTAGCGACAGCACTGGTCGATACCGGTTCTAAGATGGATGAAGTCATCTACGAAGAATTTAAAGGTACAGGTAACATGGAAATTCACCTGAACCGTAAGATTGCCGAGAAGCGTGTCTTCCCAGCGATCGATTTCAACCGCTCTGGTACTCGTCGTGAAGAGCTACTGACGAAAAACGAAGAGCTGCAAAAAATGTGGATCCTACGCAAAATCGTACACCCAATGGGTGAAACCGATGCGATGGAATTCCTCATTGATAAGTTGGCCATGACCAAGACCAATGATGAATTCTTCGATGCCATGCGCAGACAGTAATAAGCAAGTTTGAATAAATGAACGCCACCCAACCCGGGTGGCGTTTTTATTTGCATTCTCCGCTATTCCTATCCACAATAAGTGAAATGTTACAAGGAGGTTAACATGCAACAAGGAATGTTGTCGTCACTTCTCCTCTCGGCATCTCTACTGGTGGCTCACCCCGTCTCGGCAACGCCCATGGATCCGGAAAGAGCGCAAGCGTTGCTCGCCGATGAGCACATTGAACTGAAAGTGGCTGAGCTGCTGCAATATGCTATCGAAGATAATATCGACACACTCAAATTTGCGTTAGATCGTTTGTCACTCCCACAGCAGGAAGTGGCGCGTTATCTATTATTGAAAAAGTTTGAAGATCAAGAGTTAGCGCTCACGTCGAAAATGGCTTTGTTTGTTGAGCAGCAAAAACGTCGTGTACCCACCTATCAAGTCTTGGAGGTCGGTGATGGTTATGAGTTTTCAACCCCCGCGTTTAATTATCCTGCAATTGCGAGTCGTCTGCTGAAACAGTGGAAGCAGGGGCAATCGGCATTGGAATTTGTGCTAGCGGCAGAGCGCCAGGAGTTGAATCTGAAACAGTGGTTATCGGGTAGCGACTATCAGGTACAGATGAGAGAGTCCTTGTTTATCCGCGAGCTAGATACCTTGTCTCAGCAAGCGGTTTTAGCATTGGCAGCGCAGCTGACAGAGCAAACGGTCACCAGTTGGCTTCCTTCATCGGCAGTCATGGTACGCTTGGCGCAAGTCAGTGAAGACCCAGGTGTTTACAAACTGATCTGGCTAACCAAAGCGGACTTTAATAGTCAGCAAGAGTTGGCGAGGCTCGCTGATGTGGGCGACGAGTTTGCTCTGCAGCAAATCATGCGTGCATCCACTAACCCTGCCTTGAAAGCATCGGCGATTGAGGCGTTAACGCGCATTAAACCGATGTCACCAGAGGTAAAGGAATTTCTTATCGCTAAGATGGCTATTCGTGAAGAGGCGTCAATGGTGGCAAGCGCGCTCGCCAATCAAGGTTATCGAAGCTGGCTTGAAGAGTTAGCCAAGACCAACCAAACCGTGCGCAGTCATGCCATTTTGAGTGTGTTAACCCAATAAGACCCTGCACAAAAAGGGTGATCGGACGGGCGAGGTTTTTGATATACTGATGCGATATTAATCAGCCAGCAAAAGCCCATGAGTTTTAAGGATTTAAGAGACTTTATCGACTTCCTCGAGCAAAAGGGGAAGCTTAAGCGCATTACTCACCCGGTTGACCCCGCTTATGAAATGACAGAGATCAGTGACCGAACACTGCGAGCGGGTGGTCCTGCTCTGTTGTTTGAAAACCCCATCGGTTACTCCATGCCTGTCCTTACCAACCTGTTTGGTACGCCAGAACGTGTCGCGATTGGCATGGGGCGTCAGGAAGTCAAAGAGTTGCGGGAAGTGGGTAAACTGCTTGCCTACCTGAAAGAACCCGAGCCCCCTAAAGGGTTTAAAGACGCGCTCGAAAAATTACCTGTCTTTCGGCAAGTCCTGAACATGCCAGCGAAACGCTTGCGCCGCGCACCGTGTCAGGAGATCGTTTGGCAAGGTGAGCAGGTCGATCTCGATAAAGTCCCCGTAATGAGCTGTTGGCAAGACGACGTGGCGCCGTTGCTCACCTGGGGATTGACGGTTACGCGTGGCACCAAGCAAAAACGACAAAACCTCGGGATTTATCGTCAGCAAAAAATCGCTAAAAACAAGGTGATCATGCGCTGGCTCGCCCATCGTGGTGGCGCACTTGACCTACGTGATTGGATGGAGACGCATCCAGGTAAACCGTTCCCAGTCTCTGTCGCTTTTGGTGCGGATCCCGCCACCATACTTGGCGCCGTTACGCCGGTGCCGGATACCTTGTCTGAGTATGCCTTTGCCGGTCTATTGCGGGGCAGCAAAACCGAAGTGGTGAAATCGGTGAGTAACGATCTCGATGTTCCCGCGAGTGCAGAGATTGTATTGGAAGGGTACATCGACCCAAATGAGTTTGCCGATGAAGGTCCATACGGTGATCACACCGGGTATTACAATGAAAAAGAGCAGCATCATGTGTTCACCGTGACGCACATTACAATGCGTCAAAATCCCATTTATCACAGTACCTACACTGGCCGCCCGCCCGATGAGCCAGCTGTGCTTGGGGTGGCATTGAATGAAGTGTTTGTGCCGATTTTGCAAAAGCAGTTCCCGGAGATTGAAGATTTTTACCTACCGCCGGAGGGGTGTTCGTATCGCATGGCGGTGGTGACGATGAAGAAACAGTACCCGGGCCACGCGAAGCGCGTCATGATGGGTGTGTGGTCTTTTTTGCGCCAGTTCATGTATACCAAGTTTGTCATCGTGTGCGATGAAGCTGTCGATGCCCGCGATTGGGGCAGTGTCGTCGCGGCGATGAGCCAGCATGTCGAACCGCTGCGTGATAGTTTATTCATAGAAGATACCCCTATCGATTCCCTTGATTTTGCATCGCCAGTCGCGGGTCTAGGTTCCAAGATGGGTCTCGATGCGACAGTGAAGTGGGATGCAGAACGTGTGGGTCGAGCCGAGTTGCCCGCCAGCACTAGGCTATCACAGGACGCCATCCGTCAATTTATTGCTCAGAATGACAACGTCCGAACGATACACATTCCAGAAACTGCCCACGGTGATGGCGTGGCCATTGTGACGATGAATAAGCAGCTGGCTGGAGACTCAGCGTCACTCGGACACCACACCCATCAGTGGTTAGCGCAGCACACGCGACCTAAGTTCATTATTCTTTGTGATGATGATGTCGATGCTCAAGACTGGAACGACGTTATCTGGGCGGTGACAACACGGATGGATCCATCGCGCGACAGCCTACGTATTGCAGCGACAGATAATCAATCGTCATGCTTAGTGCTTGATGCCACCAATAAAATCGAAGGGCTTGAAGTGACGCGCGAGTGGGGCACGCCTATCAAGAAAGATCCGGACTTAGTGGCAAAAATCGATGCTATTTGGCCCGAGTTAGGTATCCTATGACGTATCAAGTCATCTTGCATCCAGGGGCAATCGCCTTTGATGTGCAAGAGGGAGAAACGGTGCTGGAAGGGGCGCTCAACAATCAATTCCCTTTCCCACACCGTTGTCAGGTCGGTGCATGCGCAGCCTGTTTGTGCCGGATAATAAAAGGAACAGTGAAGTATCAATTAGAACCTATGCTGACAGAGAAAGAGCAGCAAGAAGGGTGGATATTCGCTTGTCAGGCTCTCGCAACGAGTCATTTAGAACTTACTCTAGAGGAGTGAGTTAGAGGAATACCATGACAATCCAATGTAAAGTAAAGTCTATTCAGCCGTTAGCTGCGAATACATTTCAAATTTTGCTCCATCCACAACAGCCGGTTGCGTTCAAAGCTGGCCAATACCTTACTGTGGTGATGGGTGAGAAAGATAATCGCCCTTTTTCTATTGCCAGTAGCCCGTGCCGCCATGAAGGCGAACTTGAACTTCATATCGGCGCAGCGGAACACAACGCTTACGCCCTTGAAGTGGTGGAAATGATGCAACACGCGCTGCAAACCCAAAGCGACATCACCATAGATGCACCACACGGCGATGCCTGGCTACAACAAAATAGCGAGAGACCACTATTATTGATTGCTGGAGGAACCGGCTTCAGTTATGTACGCTCCATTCTCGATCATTGCTTGTCCCAATCTTTAGAGAATGACATCTATCTTTATTGGGGAGCGCGAGATCAAAGTCAGCTGTATGCTCAACAAGAGTTGGCAGCGATTGCAGAGCAACATCGCCATGTACACTTTATTCCAGTGGTGGAAGCGCCAGAAGGCGAATGGCATGGAAAGGTAGGTAACGTCCTTCAAGCGGTGGAAGATGATTTCGACTCACTCGCCGAGTTTGATATCTATATCGCAGGGCGCTTTGAAATGGCCGGCGCCGCGCGTGAGCGCTTCACACAACACAGAGATGCGAAGAGTGATCGTATGTTTGCGGATGCGTATGCTTTTATCTAATCGATAAATTTTCCTATCAAAGGGTGGTTGAAAAGAGAGCAAAATGCTCTCTTTTTTGCCCTTTCGGCCACAATTTCAGCGAACAGCCTGTTTTTTTAAATTATTTTCAAATAGGGCTTGCGCTATCGAATCAACTCCCTATAATGCGCATCCACTGACACGGCAGACGCCACAAGGCTTCAGCAGTGTTAAAGAGGTAAAAGCTTCTTAAGAAAATAAATTTGAAAAGTGTTTGACTCTTCAAATTAACTCGTTAGAATGCACCTCCGCTTCGAGATAAAGCTGAAAGCAACAGCTCTTTAACAATATAAACCTATCAATCTGTGTGGGCACTCGTTGATGATAATCCAAATAGATACTTCGGTATCAATTTAGGTTTCAATGAACTGAGTGACCATTGAATCTTCGGATTCAGCACAGTCAATTCAAGTTTTCTAGGAACTAGCTTCTAGTCACTAGGAACTTATCAGTATTCATTGAGCCAACAAAATCTTAAATTGAAGAGTTTGATCATGGCTCAGATTGAACGCTGGCGGCAGGCCTAACACATGCAAGTCGAGCGGAAACGACTTAACTGAACCTTCGGGGAACGTTAAGGGCGTCGAGCGGCGGACGGGTGAGTAATGCCTGGGAAATTGCCCTGATGTGGGGGATAACCATTGGAAACGATGGCTAATACCGCATAATAGCTTCGGCTCAAAGAGGGGGACCTTCGGGCCTCTCGCGTCAGGATATGCCCAGGTGGGATTAGCTAGTTGGTGAGGTAAGGGCTCACCAAGGCGACGATCCCTAGCTGGTCTGAGAGGATGATCAGCCACACTGGAACTGAGACACGGTCCAGACTCCTACGGGAGGCAGCAGTGGGGAATATTGCACAATGGGCGCAAGCCTGATGCAGCCATGCCGCGTGTATGAAGAAGGCCTTCGGGTTGTAAAGTACTTTCAGCAGTGAGGAAGGTGGGTGTGTTAATAGCACACTCATTTAGGTGCTGCCTTGTCTGGAGGAAGACTGAGAATTAACCT
>NZ_JCBDGO010000003.1:0-41133 GCF_059834045.1 Vibrio sp. R12-SG2-ISO1
GGGGTTAGACTTCGGTCGAAGCTCTTGATCGAAGCCCCGGTAAACGGCGGCCGTAACTATAACGGTCCTAAGGTAGCGAAATTCCTTGTCGGGTAAGTTCCGACCTGCACGAATGGCGTAATGATGGCCACGCTGTCTCCACCCGAGACTCAGTGAAATTGAAATCGCTGTGAAGATGCAGTGTACCCGCGGCTAGACGGAAAGACCCCGTGAACCTTTACTACAGCTTGGCACTGAACATTGAGCCTACATGTGTAGGATAGGTGGGAGGCTTTGAAGCAGGTACGCCAGTATCTGTGGAGCCGACCTTGAAATACCACCCTTGTATGTTTGATGTTCTAACTTAGCCCCGTTATCCGGGGTGAGGACAGTGCCTGGTGGGTAGTTTGACTGGGGCGGTCTCCTCCCAAAGAGTAACGGAGGAGCACGAAGGTGGGCTAATCACGGTTGGACATCGTGAGGTTAGTGCAATGGCATAAGCCCGCTTGACTGCGAGAATGACAATTCGAGCAGGTGCGAAAGCAGGTCATAGTGATCCGGTGGTTCTGAATGGAAGGGCCATCGCTCAACGGATAAAAGGTACTCCGGGGATAACAGGCTGATACCGCCCAAGAGTTCATATCGACGGCGGTGTTTGGCACCTCGATGTCGGCTCATCACATCCTGGGGCTGAAGTCGGTCCCAAGGGTATGGCTGTTCGCCATTTAAAGTGGTACGCGAGCTGGGTTTAGAACGTCGTGAGACAGTTCGGTCCCTATCTGCCGTGGGCGTTGGAAGATTGAAGGGGGCTGCTCCTAGTACGAGAGGACCGGAGTGGACGAACCTCTGGTGTTCGGGTTGTGATGCCAATCGCATTGCCCGGTAGCTAAGTTCGGAATCGATAACCGCTGAAAGCATCTAAGCGGGAAGCGAGCCCTGAGATGAGTCTTCCCTGGCACTTTAAGTGCCCTTAAGGGTTGTTCGAGACTAGAACGTTGATAGGCAGGGTGTGTAAGCGCTGTGAGGCGTTGAGCTAACCTGTACTAATTGCCCGTGAGGCTTAACCATACAACACCCAAAGGGTTTTGATGGACTCAATGAAAGAACATTGAATGTGTATAAAAAGTGACTAGAGACGAGTGACTAGTTGCTAGAGAATGACAGCTTTCCGAATTATTAAGTTCTAGGAACTAGGCACTAGCTTCTAGGAACTTAAACAAAATTTGCTTGGCGACCATAGCGATTTGGACCCACCTGATTCCATGCCGAACTCAGAAGTGAAACGAATTAGCGCCGATGGTAGTGTGGGGCTTCCCCATGTGAGAGTAGGACATCGCCAGGCTTCGATTGTAAATTGTTCCAGTAACTTGCATCTTTTGCTACTGTGATGCTCATGTGCGATTGCACATTGCGCTTATCACACCAAAATCTGCGGCGTTACAGAAACAATTTCCTAATCAAAGCGACCTTTAAGGGTGAGTAAGACTTTGATTAAACAATTTGTGGAGAGATGGCTGAGTGGTTGAAAGCACCGGTCTTGAAAACCGGCATACGTTAATAGCGTATCTAGGGTTCAAATCCCTATCTCTCCGCCACCATTGAAAGCCTCGCTAGTGATAGCGAGGCTTTTTTTATATCTGCGCATATCTATTTTTTCAAATCTATATCTACCGACTGCGACTATCACCATCATGTGTTTTTCGAGTCGCTGCAAACTACCTGTCCTTGACCTTTCCCCTCAAAAACGATACCCACAAACGCCAAATACAAAAAAGCCAGCACTATGGCTGGCTAGATGCGGTCGGCTAGATGCGGTCGGCTAGTTGCGGTCGGCTAGTTGCGACCGGCCAGGTGCGGCCTAGACGCGCTGGGCGACTTTCTCTCTCAGGGCTTGTTTGTCGGCTTCGGACAAAAAGGCCAACTCTAAACCATTGATCTGAGCTTGACGGATGTGCTCTGCTGATAAGCCTGCTTGCGGCGCGGCAACCTCATACTCATAAGGAAGCTCGATGCCCTCAACAGCAGGATCGTCGGTGTTGAGACAAGCTAGCACGCCATGTTCAAGGAAGGTCTTAATTGGGTGGTTGGCCAATGAATCCACGGTACTGGTTTGGATATTAGACGTCAGGCAGGACTCAATGCCAATGCGCTGCTCAGCGAGATAATCCATCAATTTCGGATCGTGGATGGCTTTTACACCGTGGCCAATACGCGTCGCACCAAGTTGGTTAATTGCTTGCCACATGCTTTCTGCTCCCGCCGCTTCGCCAGCGTGAACCGTGACGTTGAGGCCCGCATCCTTCACTTGCTTAAAGTGCTTCACGAAGCGATCACCGGGTTGGCCGAGTTCATCACCAGCGAGGTCAACGGCGACAATGTGATCTTTTTGCGTCAAAATCGCATCCAACTCTTGCTGGCAGGCATCGGTGCCAAAAGTGCGGCTCATGATCCCAATCAGATTGGCTTGAATGCCAAAATCTCGCACACCCGCTTTTACACCATCGACGACGGCTTCCACCACACCAGCCACGGGCAGTTTGTGTTTCATCGCCATGTAGTAAGGAGAGAAACGCAGTTCGGCATAGTCAATACGAGCATTCAGAGCGTCTTCCACGTTTTCGTAGGCGACTCGGCGACACGCGTCGAGATCACCCAAGACCGCTACACCCCAATCAAGCTTGGACAAAAAGGCAACCAATGAAGGCTCTGCTTCCACAATTTGGACGTGGGGGGTTAACGATGCCACATCATACGCGGGCAAGGCGACGCCAAACTTCTGGCCCAGTTCTAAAATCGTTTGAGTGCGAATATTGCCGTCAAGGTGACGGTGCAAATCGGTAAGCGGGAGATTTTTCGTTATCATTATGACGGATCCAATGGGTCTAATTTGAGCTAAGTATAAGAGCCAATGATGTGAGTGTCAGTAGGATAAGCGCGCAAAATCGACCCGATGTGCTGATTATCGCTTCATGTTAACCAGATCTGTTGGCCAATCCTGATAGGTAATGGGGCGGCTGTAGAGGAAGCCTTGACCTAATGGGCAGGCGAGGGAGGTGAGCATCTGCGCTTGCTCTTGGGTCTCGATCCCTTCGGCAACCAGTTCCACTTTCATGCTTTTGGTCATGTTGACAATCGCAGCGACGATCGACGTATCGAGCTGCTCTGGGCGCATTTTGTTGACAAAGGTGCGGTCGATCTTTAGACAATCGAACGGCAGCTTGTGCAAATACGCCAGTGAGCTGTAACCCGTACCAAAATCATCGATGGCGATGTGGACACCAAGATCGCGAATGGCCCGCATGTTTTTGATGATCACTGGGTCATTATCGACAATTCGGGACTCGGTGATTTCCAACGTCAGGTTATCAGCATCGAGTCCGGACTCATCAAGGATGCGCTTGAGTGAGGCAATCAAATCGACATTCGACAGTTGTTTAACCGACAAATTGACGTGGATATGGAAATCCTCATCCCATTTGCCTTCTTGCATCCCCTTCACCGTGTCGTTACACGCTTGACGCAAAATGGTCTCACCGATGGCGCCAATCAGTCCGCTCTCTTCTGCGATAGGGATGAACTCCAGAGGAGAGATAAGCCCAGAGTCTGCGGATTGCCAACGTGCTAGCGCTTCGGCGCCGACCACCTTGCCACTGGCTAAATCGACGATCGGTTGATAGAAAGGCAAAAACTCTTGCTTCTCCACGCCGGATTGGATCTTCGCTTGCATCAGTGTGCGTTTACGCGAAATATCCGCCATCTCAGGTTTGTAGTAACTGATGTTGGACGGCTCTTGCTTAGCGTTACTCAGGGCAATACTGCCGTTTCTCAGCCACAGGGTCATGTTGTGGCTCGGCCCTTCTTCCACAACCCCGACGGAGACATTGACCACCACATTTTCACTCGCCATGGAAAACGGCGAGGCAAACATCTGCAACACTTGGTTGGCGTAGACGTGCGCCGGCTCGTTGTCGCGATGAGCTGGAATATAAATCGCAAACTCATCGCCCCCGATGCGCGCCAAATAGCTGTTTTGTTCAAACCGTGTTTTCAGCCGCTCTGCAATGATCGCCAGCAGTTGATCGCCTTGCAGGTGGCCGAGGCTGTCATTGATATCACGGAATTTGTTGATCCCGACCAACAGCAGGGTCCCCTCGAGCTTTCTTAGGCTATCACAGGTATCGACCAGCCCTTCGCGGCTGTATAAGCGAGTCAGCGAGTCGTACAGCAGTTGCGATTTTAAGGCTTTGAAAGAGGCTTTGAGATTGTTGGCCATTTCGTTAAACGCGAACACCAAGAGATTGGTTTCATAAATATGGCCAGGCTTAGGCATGTGGCTATCCCAATCGCCTTTGGCAAGATGCTTGGCGGCATCAGCGGTTGAGGTGATGGGTTTGACCACTTTGTTCAGCGCGATAAGGCAGACGAGGACCCCCAAGACGCTGACTAATAAACCCGTTAACCAACCGTTGCGCTGACTTTGTGCTAAATCGCCCAGCAAGTCTTGCTCAGCGATGGCGACGCCGATATACCAGGTCAAACCATGCGAGTCGGTGTAGGGCGTAATATGGTTGAAGTAACGTTTGCCGCTGAGCGAGAGTGGGAAACGATAATATTGCTGCTGCTCGAAACGTCCTTGCTGGAATAGGTTGGCCTCGCTGGCGTGCAAGGCACTGGCTTTAACCACCGGATGACCACTCTCGATGGCAAGCAGGCGGTCACCTTTTTTGCTCTGCGTGGTCCCCCAAGAGACGACGCTCCCTTCGGTGGAATGGGCGACTAAACGCTGCTCGGCATCCGTAATGTAAATAATCACGCTGTTCTTATCGCGCTGCTTACGCAAGAAAGCATTAAACGTGTCGATTTTCAGATCGGCGCCCACCACGCCGACAAACTTTTCTTCAGTAAACACGGGCGTGAGTGCGGTCAGAGTGATCTCTTGCCGCTCATCGGCATTGGCGTAAATGGACGACCAGGCACCATGTTGATTGTCTGCGATTGGCGTGTACCAAGGGCGCACACGTGGGTCATAGTTATCGATGACGGAGCGCACTTCGCCAGAGACCTGTTGACCGCGATAAATCACCAGTTTGTCTAAAGTGCGGCGGTCTTTTAGCATCAAGGTCAGCCCTTGATTGGCTTCGCGGCGATAACCGACATATTCAGCGCCTTCACCACCAAAACCAATCGCATCCAAATTAGGGATCGAGCGATAGAGGTCCGAAAAGCTGCTGCGCAGATACGCTTCGATTTGGCGCATATCATCAGGGCGATAGAGCTCACCAAAGCCGATGGTGTGGCTGATCGCTAGACTGGCATCAAAGGCGGGACTGAGAAAGTGATTGAGCTCTAAGGTGACGTTATCGGTCAGTGACGAGAGCGCCTTGTCGCTGACGTTGACGACCATGTCTTCATAACTGCTTTTTTGCACCGCGATAATCACACCCAGTGTGATGATAAAGATCATCACGAATGGGAGAACAACTGCGGTTCTTAGAGTGATTTGTGTCGTCGCCATAAAGTCCGGATTCTTGCGTGTGCGTTAAGTCATCTTATCGGCTTTAAAACGGTCGAGCGAGGAAAAAATCAGAGAAAAATCGAGACCTTGGATCCTTGTCATGCAAAGGGTTGCACCTCGATTTTCTCTTTAAATACAATCAGTAAAGCTCTTTCAGTTTGCGGGTAAGTGTATTGCGCCCCCAACCAAGGAGCTTTGCGGCATCCTGCTTATGGCCGTTAGTATGCTCAAGTGCTGCTTCTAAAAGTATACGTTCAAATTCAGGAAGTGCGTAGGAGAGTAGCTCGGAGTCGCCTTTGGAGAGTGCGTCTCGCGCCCAGCTCGACAGTTGCTGCTGCCAGTTTCCTTCGCCACTGCTTTGCGTCGTATGGCTGTCTTGCAGTAACTGCGTCGGCAAATCGTTGGGCAACACTTCACTGCCACTGGCCATCACGGTCAGCCAGCGACAGACGTTCTCTAGCTGGCGCACGTTACCCGGCCAATCGAGGCGGTTTAAGGTGTCTACTGTGGTCGGATGCAGTGTCTTCACGTCTACGCCCAGCTCTTCGGCGGCCAGTGCTAAGAAGTGCAGCGTCAGTTTTTCAATGTCTTGTTTGCGTTCGCGCAGTGACGGAATCTTGATGCGGATGACATTCAGGCGGTGGAACAAATCTTCGCGGAATTTGTTCTCATGAACCAGTTTCTCTAAGTTTTGATGGGTCGCCGCAACGATACGCACATCCACTTTGATTGGCGAGTGGCCGCCAACGCGATAGAACTGACCATCGGCCAAGACACGCAGCAAACGCGTCTGAATATCGAGCGGCATGTCACCAATCTCATCCAGAAACAGGGTTCCCCCATTGGCTTGTTCAAAGCGGCCTTGACGCACGTTGTTGGCGCCGGTGAACGCCCCTTTTTCATGGCCAAACAGCTCCGATTCAATCAAGTCTTTGGGAATCGCGGCCATGTTGAGGGCAATAAACGGTTTACTCGCTCGAGGGCTATGACGGTGCAGTGCGTGTGCTACCAGCTCTTTACCGGTACCGGACTCGCCATTAATCAGCACCGAAATGGACGAGCGTGATAGGCGGCCGATGGCGCGAAATACCTCTTGCATCGCCGGTGCTTCACCGATGATTTCTGGCGGGCTGTAGGTGTCATGGTCGGCGGTGGCGTGCTCACGCTTTTGCTCGTGGCTGTGCGTAATCGCACGCTCCACTAAGGTGAGGGTTTCGTCGACATCAAAGGGTTTCGGCAGGTATTCAAACGCCCCTTTCTGGTAGGCGTTGACCGCGGCATCCAGATCAGAGTGCGCTGTCATGATGATAACAGGCAGGTCAGGTGAGGCCTCGTGAACCTGCTTGAGTAGCTGAATGCCATCAATGCCCGGCATGCGAATATCTGACACCAATACATCGGGTGACTCGCGCTCAAGAGCCATTAAGACACTCTCAGCATCCGCGAAAGTTTCGCATTTAATATTGGCCGACGATAAGGTCTTCTCCATTACCCAACGAATCGAGCTGTCATCATCGACAACCCAGACGTATCCTTTACTCATAACTTCCTTTCCTCACAGCATCGCCAAATGACAGTCTTTCCCTTCGCCTTTGACGTCGGGCAGCAAATAAATCTCTACCTTAAATGGGCAGATAAATCGTAAATGTGGTTCTTCCTGGCCAGCTTTCGACATCGATTTTGCCTTGATGTTGATCGATAAGGTTCTGCGCGATGGATAATCCTAGACCCGTTCCGCCGTCTCTGCCGCTGACCATGGGGTAAAACAGCGTATCTTGCAGTTCAGATGGAATGCCGGGGCCGTTATCAATCACTTCAATGCGCGCTGCCAGTTTGCAGCGCTGGCCATGGATATTGGTTTGGTGCACCGTTCTGGTGCGAATGGTGATCTTGCCATTGTCTTGCGATGACAAAATCTGTCCGGCATTACTCACGATATTGAGCAGTGCCTGCTCAATCTGGTCGGCGTCCATCAAAATTTCCGGCAAACTTGGGTCGTAGTCGCGTTCTATCTCGATACGCTGATTGACTTCAAGATCCACCAACTGACGGACTTTTTCCAAAATGAGGTGTAAGTTTTCGAGCTGCTTTTTGCCCGGTTTCTGCGGGCCAAGCAGTCGGTCGACTAAGGCGCGCAGGCGATCCGCTTGCTCGATGATGATGTGGGTGTATTCGGTCAGTGTCGGATCGGGCAAGGTGCGCTCGAGCAATTGAGCGGCACCACGCAAGCCGCCCAGTGGGTTTTTGATCTCGTGCGCAAGGCCACGCACCAAGAGTTTAGCGGCTTGCTGCTGCGCATGCTGATTCAACTCTTGTGATAAGCGGCGCTGTTGACCAATCTTACGCATCTCAACCAGCAGCATCAGTTTCTTTTCCCAAGAGATTGGGCTGACGGTGACTTCCAACATCAGCGGTTTGCCATCAACGACAAAGGTCACGTCACTGTCGGTAATGCTTTGACCACTTTGCAGGGGCTGCGACAACAAGGCGAGATCCATCGAAGCGTGCTGAACCAAGTGAGAGAGTGGTTGGCCCACAATGCGTTTCATGCTCTGGGCAAAGAGTTGCTCGGCAGCAGGGTTGGCGTAGCGAACCTGAAGCGACTCGTTCATGATGAGTATCGCGGTCACTTGATGATTCAAGATGATGTCGTTTAATCCACTTTCCACTCGGTTTACCCTCTTCCGTGAACCTGAATAGTGCAATGCACAAAAATGGTGCATTGCAACACCCAAGTATGGCGCAATCCCAGAGAGAGTAAAAGCTCAAAAGCTTGATTTTATGGGCTTAGGGCGAGCTCGGCGCCGCAGCGGTACTGACTCTCTGTAGATGCACCGTAATAGGGTTGGAAGATGCAATAAGCTTGCCGTCTCTAAAGGCTTGAATAATAAAAGAGTGTGAGCCTCTGTCCACATTGGTCAAGGACCAGTTTGGGCGGTGTGTTGGCGCATCGAAGGGTTGACCGTTCATCAACAGTTGAAACTGCTCGCCAATCGCCAGTTTTCGGTTGGCTTCGCCTTGAATCGTCAAACGGCCGCTGTTGCTGCGCACGGCTTGATCGTCACTGGGTGAGATAATCGTCACTTGCAAAGGCGTACTCACTTGCAAAGATGTCGCGGCATGCTCCGAAGGGGCGATTGCGTCTTCTTGGCTGCGCGCGTCTGCTTGTGCGTTGGAATGGTCTGTTCTTAGTACTGGCTGGGCGGAATCAAATTCCGGCTGGGGCGGCGGGGAGTCGACGTCAGGCAAGGTTAACGCGCTTGCCCGCTCATGACCGGGTGAATCACTGAAGTGGCGTACCCCCTCATCATCGACCCAAGTGTAGACAGTCTGGGCGTGACAAAGCGGCAGGCTTACAAAGGATAAACTCAGTAAGATGAACGCAGTGAAAGGGGCTAGAGGTATCATACTTAAGCTCTCACGTTGACGGTGTGAACCCATAGTAGTCAAGAGTGGCAATGTGCACAGATAAAAAAAGCTCGCCTGCGAGGCGAGCCTTAGAATTATGTAACGTGACGAAACGTCGCGACTAGATTTTTTATACCGAGACTTATACTGAGTAGTAAAGTTCGAATTCTAGTGGGTGCGTTGTCATGTTCACTTTCTCTACATCTTGCGCTTTTAGGCCGATGTAAGAGTCGATGAAGTCGTCAGAGAATACACCACCTGCTGTCAAGAACTCACGGTCTGCATCCAGCTCTTCTAATGCGTCTTTCAGTGAGTAGGCAACAGTTGGGATTTCTGCTGCTTCTTCAGCTGGTAGATCGT
The DNA here is from genome assembly GCF_059834045.1 of Vibrio sp. R12-SG2-ISO1. Classification (NCBI taxonomy): domain Bacteria; kingdom Pseudomonadati; phylum Pseudomonadota; class Gammaproteobacteria; order Vibrionales; family Vibrionaceae; genus Vibrio; species Vibrio sp. R12-SG2-ISO1. Next base: position 9,263 of record NZ_JCBDGO010000003.1, read on the forward strand.
ACAAGTCTTTGTCCATTGCTTCGCCTGGGTGGATCTTGTTCTTGATACCGTCAAGACCAGCCATCAGCATTGCTGCGAAACATAGGTATGGGTTCGCTGCTGGGTCACCGAAGCGTACTTCGATACGACGCGCTTTAGGGCTTGGTACCACAGGGATACGGATTGATGCAGAGCGGTTACGCGCTGAGTAAGCGAGCATAACAGGTGCTTCAAAGCCTGGGACAAGACGCTTGTACGAGTTAGTTGACGGGTTAGCAAATGCGTTGATTGCGCGAGCGTGCTTGATGATACCGCCAATGTAGTAAAGCGCAGTTTCAGATAGACCGCCGTACTTGTCGCCAGCAAATAGGTTCACACCGTCTTTCGCTAGAGATTGGTGAACGTGCATACCGCTACCGTTGTCACCCACTAGTGGCTTAGGCATGAAGGTCGCTGTTTTACCAAATGCGTGAGCAACGTTGTGTACAACGTACTTGTAGATTTGGATTTCGTCAGCTTTGTTTGTCAATGTGTTGAAACGAGTTGCGATTTCGTTTTGACCCGCAGTTGCCACTTCGTGGTGGTGCGCTTCAACAACCAAACCCATCTCTTCCATGATCAAACACATGGCGCTACGGATGTCTTGAGAAGAGTCAACTGGCGCAACTGGGAAGTAACCGCCTTTCACACCAGGACGGTGGCCTTTGTTGCCTTCTTCGTAATCAGCACCTGTGTTCCAAGACGCTTCTACATCGTCGATTTTGTAGAATGAGCCTGACATGTCAGTCGCAAATTTTACGTCATCAAACAGGAAGAATTCTGGCTCAGGACCGATAAGTACTGTGTCAGCAATACCTGTTGAACGCATGAAGTCTTCCGCGCGTTTTGCGATAGAGCGTGGGTCGCGATCGTAGCCTTGCATGGTTGCAGGCTCTAGGATGTCACAACGAATGTTCAGAGTCGCATCTTCGGTAAATGGGTCAAGTACAGCGCTTGTTGCGTCTGGCATCATCACCATGTCTGACTCGTTGATGCCTTTCCAGCCAGCAACAGAAGAACCGTCAAACATTTTGCCTTCTTCGAAGAAGTCCGCATCAATTTGGTGAGCCGGGATAGAGATGTGTTGCTCTTTACCCTTTGTATCTGTGAAACGTAGGTCAACGAACTTAACTTCGTTCTCTTGGATCAGCGATAGAACATTTTCTACTGACATCTTGGAAAACCTCCAGTGTTGATAAAGCGTGAATGACTCGATTTGGAAAAATCCAGCATTGATTAATTCCGTGTCGCTTGATTAACCGATGCTGATCCAAACTAAGCCAAAATCATGCCAAAAAAATTAATCCATTAATTTCAATTAATTAGCGGATGGGGCTTAAGTTTGGTGCACGTTGTTGCACCAAAATGATCTTGTAGTGCATTGTTTTGGTGCAATTTAATTTTTATGCACCAATATGACTCAAGACCGAACACCATTCAGCCTAGATTTTGCTCAATTGTCAATCCGCATTTTTCACCTGCTCTGCGCAGTGCGTCGGCACATGAGGCCATATCGGAACGCCGGTGAGAAAAAAGCAGAGAATAAAGGTGAAAAGAGCCGAACTAGATCACATATTTCTGGGTTTTTTGCGAAAATCTGGTACATTATGGCCGTTTTTTTAATCAAGTAAGCACGCGGTTTGATAGGTATTAAGGCAATGGCCCTTATTCACCTAAGATAAACGGCGTGTTTCTCATATTCGAGTGAATCAAATCCATGGCTACTCCACAGATTGATAAATTAAGAAATATCGCGATCATCGCGCACGTTGACCACGGTAAAACCACGCTGGTTGACAAACTGCTCCAGCAATCAGGCACGCTTGAGTCTCGCGGTGAAGCGGAAGAGCGAGTCATGGACTCGAACGACATCGAGAAAGAGCGCGGCATCACCATTTTGGCGAAAAACACCGCCATCAACTGGAATGACTACCGCATCAACATCGTTGATACTCCAGGACACGCGGACTTCGGTGGTGAAGTAGAACGTATCATGTCGATGGTAGACTCAGTGCTACTGATCGTTGACGCGGTAGACGGCCCGATGCCGCAAACCCGTTTCGTGACGCAAAAAGCCTTCGCACACGGCCTAAAGCCTATCGTTGTCATCAACAAGATTGACCGCCCTGGCGCTCGTCCTGATTGGGTTATGGACCAAGTGTTCGACCTATTTGATAACCTAGGCGCGACCGACGAACAGCTAGACTTTAAAGTGGTCTACGCGTCAGCACTGAACGGCTGGGCTACGCTGGAAGAAGGCGAAACAGGCGAGAACATGGAACCTCTATTCCAAACCATCGTTGATGTGGTTGATGCGCCAAATGTTGACCTTGATGGTCCACTGCAGATGCAGGTTTCTCAGCTAGACTACAGCTCTTACGTGGGTGTTATCGGTGTGGCTCGTGTGACTCGTGGTAGCGTAAAAGCGAACCAACAAGTCACGATCATCGGTGCAGACGGTAAAACGCGCAACGGTAAAGTTGGCACAGTGATGGGCTACCTTGGCCTAGAGCGTCACGAAGTGGAGCAAGCGAACGCGGGTGATATCATCGCCATCACAGGTCTGGGTGAGCTTAAAATCTCTGACACCATCTGTGCACAAAACGCGGTAGAAGCGCTACCACCACTGTCTGTTGATGAGCCAACAGTAACGATGACGTTCCAAGTCAACACGTCTCCATTCGCGGGTAAAGAAGGTAAGTTCGTGACGTCACGTAACATCCTTGAGCGTCTAGAGAAAGAACTGGTCCACAACGTAGCACTACGCGTTGAGCAAACTGACGATCCAGACAAATTCCGCGTATCAGGCCGTGGTGAGCTTCACCTCTCTATCCTGATCGAAAACATGCGTCGTGAAGGCTTTGAGCTGGCGGTATCGCGTCCTGAAGTTATCATCAAAGAAGAGAATGGTCAGCTATTGGAACCATTCGAGACGGTAACGATCGATGTGATGGAAGAGCACCAAGGCGGCATCATGGAGAACATCGGCCTGCGTAAAGGTGAGCTGAAAGACATGTCTCCAGATGGTAAAGGCCGCGTTCGTATGGACTTTGAAATGCCATCTCGTGGTCTGATTGGTTTCCAAACCGAATTCATGACGCTAACGTCGGGTTCTGGTCTTCTTTACCATACGTTCGATCGCTACGCGCCACACAAAGGCGGTAACATCGGTCAACGTGTCAACGGTGTACTGATTGCTAACGCTATGGGTAAAGCGCTGACTAACGCGCTGTTCAACCTACAAGAACGTGGTCGTCTATTCATCGGTCACGGTGTGGAAGTGTACGAAGGCATGGTGATTGGTATCCACAGCCGCGACAACGACCTAACAGTAAACGCACTGAAAGGTAAGCAGCTAACTAACGTTCGTGCATCGGGTACAGATGACGCACAGGTGCTTACTCCGCCAATCAAGATGACGCTTGAGCAAGCGCTAGAGTTCATCGATGATGACGAGCTAGTCGAAGTGACGCCGGAAAGCATCCGTATTCGTAAGAAGTTCCTAACGGAAAGTGACCGTAAGCGTGCGTCTCGCGCAGCGAAGTAATCGCCTTAAGGCATAATGCGTTTAATGAGCCCCGAGTCTGTGACTCGGGGCTTTTTTTCGTTTTGGGGAGAGGCTCTGGGCAGAAATATCGTTTGGAGAGAAAGACCGAATAGGGCTCTATTGCTGCAAAGTTTGCAAGAACTTGTCGGATTCGCTGATCGCCTCGTTCATCTCGGCGATGGCAAACTGAATCTCTTTCTCTAGGTTGGTAAATTCACCCTGCAAAGAACCGATCGCGCTGGCGTTGAGGTTGTGTTTGAGATAGAGCGTATTGTCACGCAGCGTGTTGAGTACCGGGGTCATCTTGCTCTCTGCGCGCTTCATCGCCTTGAGCATGGTTTGGTAAGAGGCTTTGGTCTCGCGTAGCTTTTGCTCGCTTGAGCGGCGCAGCGTCGCGCTGGTGTAGAGATCCAGCTCCTCTTGCCACTCATCAAACAGCGCCTCGGAAACATCTTCAATCGCGGCAATGCGCGCGGCTACCTCTTCAGCCGCCTCTTCACTGGCTTGGTACTTGTCGTTGATTTGCTCGTAGACGCTTTCCAGCTCACCGCCATCAAACTGCGTCAGTACCGAGAGCGCTTCAAGCGCACTGCTGAACTCTTGCTGCGCCTCTTGCTGTGACGTTTTGGCGTCTTCGACCCGATCGATCATGATATCGCGTTTGTGATAGCCTACTTGCTCCATCGCTGAATAGTAGGTGGATTGACAGCCAACCAAGGTCAGCAGAGAGAGCATAAGGGTGAGTAACTGCGGCATAGTGAATTCCTTTTCTGACCGAACACGCGTGCGAGAAGTTTGGCTTATTGCCCCACGGCGCGCACGTTTAGGGTTATACTGTTAATCCTGATAAAGTCATAGGATGACTGAGGAAACAAGGAGATACAAGTTGAAATTGGAGCCTGTCATCAAGCTGGCTGCGCTGTTTGTGCGCTACCTCGCTGCGCGTATTGACCACGACCGCGTCAGTGTGAATGCGGGGTATTTGGCCTACATTACGCTGCTGTCGATCGTGCCCATGTTGACGGTGCTACTGTCCATTTTGTCCTCGTTTGCGGTGTTTGAGAACGCAGGCGAGGTGATTCAAGACTTTGTCATTACCCATTTTGTCCCTGCGGCGGGCGATGCGGTGAAAAACGCGCTGCTGCAATTTGTTACCAATACGGGCAAGATGACGGCGATCGGCAGTGCGTTCTTATTTGTCGCGGCGCTGATGCTGATCTCCAACATCGATAAGAACCTCAACTACATCTGGAGGGTGCGCAAAAAGCGCCGTTTGGTGTTCTCCTTTTCGATGTACTGGATGGTGCTCACACTCGGCCCTATCCTAGTTGGGGCAAGTATCGCTGCGACCTCTTACGTCACCTCGCTAAACATCCTCGAGCATGAAACCTTGTCGAGTATCTACACCTTGATGCTGCGCTGGTTGCCGTTTTTGTTGTCCTTTTTCGCCTTTATTGGGCTTTATATGTTGGTGCCCAATAAAAAGGTCCGTTTTACCCATGCGGTGATCGGCGCGATTGTTGCGGCGCTGCTGTTTGAGGCGAGCAAAAAAGGCTTTGCGCTCTACATTACCCAGTTTCCTTCCTATCAGTTGATTTATGGCGCGCTGGCCGCGATTCCGATTTTGTTCGTTTGGGTCTATTTGTGCTGGCTGATTGTGTTGATTGGCGCAGAAGTGACCGCTTCTCTTGGTGAGCGGGAGAAGTGGAGCCAGACGTTAGCCGTGGTACACTCACGCCCAGATGAGACAGCACAACCAGAAGGAAAAGAGAGTGATAGCGCTGATTCAAAGAGTGAGTGAAGCGGCCGTTCGCGTCGATGGCGATGTCGTGGGTGAGATTGAACATGGCTTATTGGTACTGCTTGGGGTCGAAAAAGACGACGACGAAGCCAAAGCCAAGCGCTTGATGGAGCGCGTCACCGCTTATCGTGTGTTCAGCGATGAGGAGGGGAAAATGAACCTCAACGTCCAGCAAGTGGGTGGTAAGCTGTTGGTCGTCTCGCAGTTCACCTTACCCGCAGACACCAAAAAGGGCACGCGAGCGGGCTTTTCTCGCGGCGCGGCGCCACACGATGCCGAGCGCCTCTATAATTATTTCTCCGATCTGTGTGAGCAAGTACTGCCCACAGAGCGAGGACGCTTTGCCGCGGATATGAAAGTCTCTTTGGTCAATGATGGCCCAGTGACCTTCTGGCTCCAAGCGTAAATACACAGACACAAGGATAGATATGTTTAAGCTAATCACGCCAAAGACGGATAACCAGCTCAACAAGTATTATCATTTTCGTTGGCAAATGCTCAGAGAGCCGTGGCGGATGCCAATCGGATCTGAACGCGATGAGTTTGATCCGCTGAGCCACCATCGTATGATTGTTGATGGCCGTGGCCGACCGATGGCGATTGGGCGCTTATACATTACCTCAGACAACGAAGGTCAGATCCGCTTTATGGCGGTCAAAGGCAATCGTCGTAGCAAGGGTATGGGGTCACTGGTGTTGGTCGCGCTCGAGTCGCTTGCTCGTCAAGAAGGCGCCAAGCGCTTGGTGTGTAACGCCCGTGAGGACGCGATCGATTTCTATGAGAAAAACGGCTTTGAGCGCCGTGGTGAGTTGACGGATGAACGTGGCCCCGTGCGCCATCAGCAAATGGTCAAGCCGCTCGATCCCATGGCAAATGTCCTGCGTAAACCCGAATGGTGCACTGAGCTGCAAGAGCGCTGGGAGCATCAAATCCCGATCAGCGACAAAATGGGCATTAAGATCAACCAGTACACGGGTTATCAATTTGAGTGCGTCTCTCAGCTCAATCCAAACCTCAACCCGCACAACACCTTGTTTGCAGGCTCCGCCTTTACGTTGGCCACCCTGACTGGCTGGGGCATGACTTGGCTGTTGATGAAAGAGCGCAACTTGCACGGTGACATCGTGCTCGCTGACAGCCAAATTCGCTATCGCCACCCTGTGGTACAAAACCCGGTGGCGTCGACCTCCCTGGATGGCATCAGCGGCGATTTGGACCGCTTAGCGCAAGGGCGCAAAGCGCGCATCGTCATCCATGTCACCATCTACAGTGGCGATGTGGCGGCGGTGGAGTTTATTGGTACCTACATGCTGCTGCCTGATTACCGCACTATGCTTGGCGAAGCCGGGCGCGAACTGGCCGTTTAACCCGCTAATTAAGGGCAGCGGTCGAAGATCTGAGTAGTCTGACTGAACACTTCTGACCAAAGGTGCTGACAGCCAGATTCGCTTTTGATCAGCAAGGTGGCAAAGCGTGGTTTGGTCAAATCGATGTGACCGGCAATACTGGGCGCGTCAAACGGCGCGCTCAGTTCAATGCGGCCGCGATCAACGTGGCTGACGAGCGGATCACTGGGCAACGCGAGCTGATACTGCTGCTCACCATCACTGCTGTGCGCTTCCAAGTTGGCTTGATGCATGGCCAATGTCACTTTGCCCGACACGCTGTGCGCCAGCATGTTGTAATCACCCGCTAATCCTGACAGCTCGGCGCTGAGTTCGGCAAATCCGCTCAAGGTAAAGGGCAGCCAGCGCAAAAGCCAGCTTTGCTCTAGCGGCACGCCATCGCCGTGCAAAGTGAGCGACCAAGGACGGCTGATGGTGCGCCTATCGAGGTGACCGTTCGCATCAATATAGCCTGTGGCCAACGGCGCAAAAAAGCGATCCAGATAGACGATGCCTTGCTCCACGCGCGCATTGAGCACCGCTTGCGTCGTCAGCAGCTTGTCGTAACTGGCGTTGTTGGCGCTTACTTCCAGCTCCCCCGCATAGAGTCCAAGCTGGTGGTCTTGAATCAAGGTCAGCCCTTTTCCTCGAACATTGAGGCCGCTGAGCTGCCAATAGGGCGTCTTTTCGACTTGGATCACTTGGCCATTGTTGATGTGTAATTGTTCGATAGAGAGTGTGTCGAGGGTGGAGTGCGAACGCTCAAACCAATTCAGCAGGCTTTGTGTATCCTCCAACCATTTGATGTTATTGAGTTTGACCTCATCGAGCGCCACGTGCGTTGGGCTGACCTTACCGCGCAGCTGCACCCGCCCCTGTTTGAAATCCGCATCCCACTCCTGAACATTGAGCTCACCTTGGCTGAAGGTGATTTTGGTCAGTGGTGAGAGCAATGCCAGCTCGCCATTGTGGATACGATCGGCGCTGAGTGATAGGTAGCCATTGTCTTGTTGCCACAGCGATTGGGTGAGGTCTAGGTTTTCCAGCGAGGCATCGAGATTGTCCAATTGCCAATCTTGATAGCGCAAGGTCGCGCCAAGAATATCTAAGCTGTTGATGTGAACAATCGGCAGCGTCACCGCGGCGAGACTGCGGCGCAGGCGCTCAATGTTGAGCGGCTGATTTTGGTTTGGATGGGTTAACGTCACATTGACCAGTGACCAGCCGTGCGGGTATTGCTCCGCCTGGCCTGACAGTTGCGCGTTATTCCAGTCAAACGAGGCACCATAGACGGTGCTGTTTTGTGCGCGATAGCGACCGTCAATCAGTAGGTTATTCAATGCTTCGCCGTGAATATAGAGCTGCTTCGCCGCCAGTTGAATGTCGCCAAACGGTACTGTTTGCGTATCGGATTGCCAACTTGGTGCTTGAATTTGCAGATCCACATCGCGCGCGGACCAGTGGGCACCGCTCAAATCGACATGCTTCAACGCCAGTTGCTGGGTATGAATGGGCAGAGGGGAACGCGCAGCATCGCGCAGCGGGTTCAACCAATCGCGCAGTTGTGTGACATCCAAGCGCGCTTCTTCTATCAAAACGGCGTCGAAGGCGAGTTTGCTCTCCTTCCACGGCCACTGGCTGAGCCACAGAGTCAGTTTGGGCAACTGGAGCGTGGGTGGGTTATGATCTGTATCGCTAGAGAGTGAATCGGGCTTTCCAGCGGCAAGGCGCAGGGAGACTTGCTCCATTTCAAACTGGTAAGGCGCTGTGTAACGCAGTGACCCAATCTCGATCTGATACGGCGTCAGGGACTCAAGCAACTGCTTGACCACTTGCGGCGCTTTGGCCGTGTGCAACGCAGCAAACAGCGCACCGATAGCCATCATCGCCATCAGTAATATTGAGATCATTAACCACTTGAGTGTTTTCTTCACAGTCCAGTCCGTTGGGGTCACCTTGTGTTTAGAGTGAAACATTTTGCTTCAACAGGCAATCAAAAAGCCCCTCAAATGAGGGGCTTGGCGACAGTTAACGGTGAAGGGTCACGTTATTTGAGTTGTGGCCCTGCCGCAACCAGTGATTGACCTTCGGCGTTGTCGGTGTACTTATCAAAGTTCTTGATAAAGCGCTCGGCCAAATCGTTGGCTTTGCTTTCCCACTGCAACGGATCAACGTAGGTATCACGGGGATCCAAAATCGCAGGGTCGACACCCGGTAAAGAGGTCGGCACTTCGAGGTTGAAGATTGGAATGTGCTTCGTTTCAGCCTGTTCAATCGAACCATCTAAAATGGCGTCGATGATGCCGCGCGTATCTTGAATTGAGATACGTTTGCCACTGCCATTCCAGCCGGTATTGACGAGGTAGGCTTGTGCACCTGCCGCTTCCATACGTTTGACCAACACTTCTGCATACTTGGTTGGGTGAAGCGTGAGGAACGCAGCACCAAAACAGGCAGAGAAGGTCGGCGTTGGCTCGGTAATGCCACGCTCTGTACCCGCAAGTTTGGCGGTAAAGCCAGACAAGAAGTGGTACTTGGTTTGCTCCGGCGTCAATTTAGACACAGGAGGCAGCACGCCGAAGGCATCCGCAGAGAGGAAGATCACTTTGTTCGCATGACCCCCCTTCGACACCGGTTTAACGATGTTGTCGATGTGCTCGATAGGGTAGGAAACGCGCGTGTTTTCAGTCTTCGAACCGTCATCAAAATCGATGGAGCCGTCATTGCGTACCGTGACATTTTCCAACAAGGCATCACGACGGATGGCGTGGTAAATATCTGGCTCGGCTTCTTTCGATAGCTTGATGGTTTTGGCGTAGCAGCCGCCTTCGAAGTTGAACACGCCATCGTCATCCCAGCCGTGCTCGTCGTCACCGATCAGGGCACGTTTTGGATCGGTGGATAGTGTGGTTTTACCTGTACCAGATAGACCAAAGAAAATCGCCACATCGCCTTCTTTACCCATATTGGCACTGCAGTGCATAGACGCGATGCCTTTCAATGGTAAGAAGTAGTTCATCATGGCGAACATGCCTTTCTTCATTTCACCGCCGTACCAGGTACCGCCGATCAACTGCATGCGCTCGGTGAGGTTGAACACGGTGAAGTTCTCTGAGTTGAGGCCGTGCTCTTGCCATTTATCGTTGGTGCACTTCGCGCCGTTCATGACGACAAAGTCGGGTTCAAACGTTGCCAACTCTTCTTCGCTTGGGCGAATGAACATGTTCTTCACGAAATGGGCTTGCCACGCCACTTCAGTGATGACGCGAATACTGAGGCGCGTATCAGGGTTGGCGCCGCAGTAGCCATCAATCACAAACACGCGTTTGCCAGATAGCTGATGGGTGACCAAGGCTTTGAGGTCGTTCCAGACCGCTTGATCGATAGGTTTGTTGTCGTTTTTCACCGCGTCGGATGTCCACCACATGTGCTCTTCGGTGGTGGCGTCTTTCACGATGTATTTATCTTTTGGTGAGCGGCCGGTAAAAATCCCGGTATCAACAGCGACTGCGCCGAGTTCGGTGACTACGCCTTTTTCGTAGCCTTCCAGATCCGCGCGAGTTTCTTCTGCGAACAACATTTCGTAACTGGGGTTGCGTACCACCTCTTTTACGTTGTGAAGTCCGTGCTTGGTAAGATCAAGTGTTGCAGCCTTTGTATGTTCCATAACGGTCATAGGTGCTCCTTATAGGAATATTTTTGTAGGGATTTTGTAAGTATTTTTTTATTTATCTGCTCACCATGCTAGCAATGGGCTTGCTCGAAAACAGGGATATAGTTCAAAGATTAACCGTAATTTTCGTGGGGTTTTAAGCGACTCATCACATATTGGCGCGATCAGTGTATCGTGTGCGCAAAGCATTGCGCTAGAGCGCAAGGGATTATTAATTGCTTAAAATTAAGAGGTTAGTTTATTACGGCTGAAGCGAGTGATTACGGCCATTGGATCACAAAAAGGCCGACACAGAGTCGGCCTTTTGATAGAAAAATTACACGCTTGCTGCGTTATGAAAATTAATGCAGCGTGGAATTGCCATTTGAGGCTTGTGAGAACAGTTCGGCGACTTCGAATTCATCAAACGAATAATTCGTGCCGCAGTAATCACAATGTAAAGAAATTGAACCGGCTTCGGCCAAAATGTCGTTTACTTCCACCCGGTCGAGCGTAATGATCGCCGCGCCGCTGCGTTCACGCGAGCAGCCACAATGGAACGCAACAGGTTGCGGATCAAACAGGCGGACTTTCTCTTGGTTGTATAGACGGTAAAGCAACTCATTGGCTTCAAGTGAGAACAACTCTTCATCTTTGACGGTATTGGTGAGCTGCTCTAAGTGCTCAAAATCATCGGCGCTGCCGGTGCCATCGGGCATCACTTGGATCAACATGCCAGCGGCTTTCGGCGTCCCTTCATATTCACCGGTGCGAATCCATAGGCGCGTTTTCAACTGCTCAGAGTTAGCAAAGTAGCCTTCGAGGATTTCGGCTAAGGTGTCGCCTTCCAGCGCAACGATGCCTTGGTAACGTTCGCCTTGTTTCGGATCGATGGTGATCACCAAGTAGCCTTTACCCATCATATCGTGGATGCTGGCATCATCGGCAATGTCGCCCTCAAAGCGCGCCACACCGCGGATTTTCTGTTTGTTGTCACCGTTAATCACCGCGAGAGAGACCGGGCCATCCCCTTGCAGTTGCAGTGTGATAGACCCTTCAAACTTCAGCGTAGCGGTGAGAAGAGTGGTTGATACAAGCAGCTCACCCAGTAGCTTTTGAATAGCGATCGGGTATTCCTTGCTGGAAATGATGCGTTGGTAGGCTTCGTCCAGTTGTACCAACTCGCCACGTACCGATAGATCTTCAAATAAGTAGCGATTCAAAACATTGCTTGCCATGTGGCGATTCCTCGTAAATTTTTGCCTTGCTGGTGCGGGTAGACATTATTGATGTTTAAATTTGATGATGTCGCGACGCTGCTTTTTATCCGGGCGACGATCTGGGCTTGGGTTGTGAGCATGAAGCTTACGACGCAAGGCATTGTCTTCGCGCTTGGCGATACTTTCTGTGGTTTCACTATATAGAGTTTGCGCTTCAGGGGCGCCGCGGCGTTGATCGGAAATCTTCTCGATCACCACGGTTTTCTCTTCCGTACCTTGGCGCAGAGTGATGACAGCACCAAGTTCCACCGCTTTACTCGGCTTACTGCGCTGGCCATTATAGTGAACTTTGCCACCATCGACCATGTTTCGTGCAATCGAGCGTGTTTTGTAAAATCGAGCCGCCCAGAGCCATTTATCCAGCCTGACGACATCTGTTTGGGAACCCATTGTGGTTTTTACTCTCTAATAAGCGTGCATGAACGTCGTCGTCTCTTTCTTGGCTCTTTATCGAGGTGAAAGAGGCGAAAAAAGGCGACCTCATGCGCGAAAAACATCGAAGTGGGATGCCGATGACCTGGTCACGGCATAACCGATTCGTTAACAATGGTGATGGAGATCCGATTTTTCAAGCAAATCGGCAGATTTTCGTTCGTTAACAGCGCGCCCAGTGGCATTGATAGTGAGCTCATAGCAAACTTTGATACAATGAGAACCGTGTTAACTCCCTGCACAGAGTCGTTTTTCCCGAATATCAGGACTCCCAGGCGCAGACAATAAGGAAATTGAGTGGAATTTTCGGCAACTCGGCTGTCGCAACTCGGCATGTCGCTCAAAAACAGTCAGGTTCAAGCAAAAATCAGTCGCGGGTTAACCGTTGTGCTATTGATGGTGTGCGCTTGGCTGGCGGGCGAGCTGGTCTGGTGGATGGTGGACTCGCCGAGTGTGGACTCGCCGAGTGTGGTGTCACGCTCTATTCGCGCCAGTGGTGAGGTTACCCGAACTGCGCCAGAGCGTTTAAATCTCTCCTCTCTGCAAAATAGCCACCTGTTTGGCCGCTACACCCAAGAGGCCCCAGCCGAGACCGCGCCAATTCAAGAAGCGCCCAAAAGTCGTCTCAATTTGGTGCTGGTGGGCGCGGTGGTCAGCTCCAACAGCGAGAAGAGCTTGGCGGTCATCGCCAACAAGGGCCAGCAAGAGACGGTCGGCATCGGTGAAGCCATTCAAGGTACGCGCGCCAAGTTGGTCCAAGTCCACAGCGATCGCGTCATCATCGACAACGCGGGGCGCAATGAAACCATCATGCTGCAAGGCATCGACTACTCTGCGCAGTCGGCGCCTTCTTCCTCTTCATCGAAAGGGGCCTCTTCTTCCTCATCATCGAGCCATCGAGTGGACATATCCCCTGATACCTTAGAGCGTATCCGAGAAGAGATACGTCAAGACGCCAAACAGGTGTTTCAGTACGTGCGCATGTCGCAAATTAAAGAGGGCGATAATGTGGTGGGTTACCGCCTTTCTCCGGGTAAAGACCGAGAATTGTTTGATGAGGTGGGTTTGCAAAATGGCGATATCGCGGTGCAGATCAATGGCCTCGACCTAAAAGACGCTGCGGCAATGACACAGGTGTTCAACGCCTTGTCTGAGTTAACGGAATTGACGCTCACCGTAGAGCGAGAAGGCCAACCCTATGAGATTTATATTGAATTATAAGACTTGCCCAGCGGCGCGAGTCACAAGGAGAATAATGTGAAGCAGTGGCTTGAGAACTTTGTTTGTAAGCGCTTTTTTTGTGGGGATGTGAGAATTAAGAGCAGTGCTTGGCTGTTAGCAGCAAGCTTATTGACCCCACTAGTGAGCGCCAATGATTTCAGTGCCAGTTTTAAGGGCACGGACATTCAAGAGTTCATTAACATTGTGGGTCGAAACTTAGAAAAGACCATCATCGTGGATCCTGCGGTACGCGGCAAAGTCGATGTGCGCAGCTACGACATGTTGACCGAAGAGCAGTACTACCGCTTTTTCCTCAATGTGCTCGAAGTGTATGGCTTTGCCGTGGTGGAGATGGAGAACGGCGTACTCAAAGTCATTCGCGCAAAAGACGCCAAAACCTCGGCTATTCCTGTGGTGGGTGATGGCAGCGTGCAAGGCGACGCCGTGGTCACTCGCGTAGTGGCCGTGCGCAATGTCTCGGTGCGCGAGCTCTCGCCACTGCTAAGACAGCTCAATGACAACGCCGGTGCCGGTAACGTGGTGCACTACGACCCTGCCAACATCATTTTGATCACCGGACGCGCCGCCGTGGTTAACCGCTTGGCGGACATCATCAAACGCGTCGACCAGGCGGGCGACAAAGAGATCGAAGTGGTGGATTTAGCCAACGCTTCTGCCGCAGAGATGGTGCGTATTGTCGATGCGCTGAATAAAAGCGCCGATAAAAACACCCCAGCGTTTTTGGAGCCTAAGTTGGTGGCAGACGATCGCACCAACTCGATTTTGATCTCCGGCGATCCGCAAGTGCGTGAACGCCTGCGCCGACTGATCAAGCAGCTTGACGTGGAAATGGCGTCGAAAGGCAACAACCGCGTGGTCTACCTCAAATACGCCAAAGCCGATGAAATGGTTGAGGTGCTCAAAGGCGTGTCGGCCAACCTACAAGCGGAGAAAAAAGCTGGCAGCAACAGCAATTCGCAGCGCAACGACGTGATGATCGCAGCCCACCCCGGGACCAACGCGCTCGTACTCACGGCGCCGCCCGATATCATGAACGCGTTGCAAGAGGTGATTTCACAGCTGGATATTCGCCGCGCGCAAGTGCTGATTGAAGCACTGATTGTTGAAATGGCGGAGGGCGATGGCATCAACCTTGGCGTGCAATGGGGCTCGCTTGAAACCGGCGCTGTGATTCAATACGGCAACACCGGCGCGGGCATCGGGCAGGTGATGGTGGGCCTTGAGGAAGCGAAGACTACGACGAAGGAAGAAACCTATTGGGACTCCACTGCTGGTGCGTACAAAACGAGAACCTATGATGAAGAAGGCGACTACTCGACACTGGCCTCGGCACTCTCTGGCGTCAATGGCGCAGCGCTCAGTGTGGTGATGGGCGACTGGACGGCGCTGATCAGTGCGGTATCGACTGACTCCAACTCCAACATTCTCTCCTCACCGAGCATTACCGTGATGGATAACGGCGAGGCCTCGTTTATTGTCGGTGAAGAGGTGCCGGTATTGACGGGCTCTACGGCCGGTTCGAACAACGATAACCCATTCCAAACCGTCGATCGTAAAGAGGTCGGCATCAAGCTCAAAGTGGTGCCGCAAATTAACGAAGGCAATTCGGTGCAGCTCAATATTGAGCAAGAGGTGTCAAACGTGCTTGGCGCCAATGGCGCGGTGGATGTTCGGTTTGCCAAACGTCAGCTCAACACCACTGTGATGGTTGAAGACGGTCAGATGATTGTCCTCGGCGGTTTGATTGATGAGCGCGCGCTAGAGAGCGAGTCGAAAGTGCCACTGCTGGGCGACATTCCTTATCTTGGCCATCTGTTCAAATCGACCAGCACCCAAGTGGAGAAAAAGAACCTGATGGTGTTCATCAAACCGACCATCATTCGTGATGGCATGACGGCCGATGGCATCACGCAGCGTAAATACAACTTCATCCGCGCTGAGCAGCTTTATAAAGCGGACCAAGGTCTTAAGCTGATGGACGATGCGCACATTCCCGTGCTGCCAAAGTTTGGTGATGAGATCCGCCATCCGGTGGAAATCCAAGCCTTCCTTGACCAAATGGATGTGCAGTAATGGAGAGACCGTCCGTTCGTCGCCTGCCGTTTAGCTTTGCCAAGCGTTTCAGCTTGGTGTTGGAAGCCGCGCAGACCGCGCCACCTGGCTTGGTGCTCTATTATGTTGAACCGCTAGCGGTAGACGCCCTGCTTGAAGTGAATCGCGTTGTCGGCGAGCCGTTTGGCATGCAAGCGGTCAGCAGCAGTGAGTTTGAACAACGTTTAACCCGCGCCTACCAGCGCGACTCGTCGGAAGCGCGCCAGTTGATGGAAGACATTGGCGCGGACAGTGACGATCTCTTCTCACTGGCCGAAGAACTACCGCAAGATGAAGACTTGCTGGAGTCAGAAGACGACGCGCCGATCATCAAACTCATCAACGCCATGCTGGGAGAGGCGATCAAAGAGGGCGCGTCGGATATCCACATCGAAACCTTTGAGAAAAGCTTAGCGATCCGTTTTCGCGTCGATGGTGTGCTGCGTGATGTGTTGTCACCCAGCCGCAAACTTGCCCCCCTTCTGGTCTCGCGGGTGAAAGTGATGGCGCGGCTCGACATCGCAGAAAAACGCGTGCCTCAAGATGGGCGAATTTCCTTGCGTATCGGTGGCCGCGCGGTCGATGTGCGTGTCTCGACCATGCCATCGTCGCACGGCGAGCGTGTGGTGATGCGTCTTTTGGACAAAAACGCCACGCGATTGGATCTGCACAGTCTTGGTATGACCACGGCCAATCACGATGATTTCCGCCAGCTCATTGGTCGCCCGCACGGCATCATTTTGGTCACAGGTCCTACGGGCTCAGGTAAATCGACCACCTTGTACGCGGGTTTAAGTGAAATCAACAGTAACGAGCGCAACATTCTGACGGTAGAAGATCCGGTCGAATTTGATATCGACGGCATCGGCCAGACGCAGGTCAATCCCAGAGTGGATATGACGTTTGCGCGCGGCTTGCGCGCCATTTTGCGCCAAGATCCGGATGTGGTGATGGTCGGTGAAATTCGCGATCTCGAAACGGCGCAAATTGCCATTCAAGCTTCATTGACTGGCCACTTGGTGATGTCTACTTTGCACACCAATACCGCCACAGGGGCGATTACGCGTCTGCGTGATATGGGCATTGAGCCGTTTTTGATCTCCTCCTCGCTGCTTGGTGTGTTGGCTCAGCGTTTGGTGCGTACCCTGTGCCCATCGTGTAAAGCGCCCTATCAGGCTGATGCGCAAATTAAACAGTGGTTTGCGCTCGGTGAAGACGAGAACCTCACGCTGCACAAAGCCGTTGGCTGTGAAGCGTGCAACTTTAAAGGCTATCGCGGCCGAACCGGGATCCATGAGCTGCTTAGGGTCGATAGCGAGGTGCAATCGCTCATCCATGATGACGCGGGCGAGCAAGCGATTGAAAAAGCCATTCGCGCCCGTACGCCGAGCATTCAACGCGATGGCCTTGAGAAAGTCAGACAAGGCATCACGACGCTTGAAGAGGTGTTGCGCGTGACCAAGGAAGCGTAATGGCGGCATTTGAATACAAAGCGTTAGACAGCAAAGGCAAAACCAAAACCGGCGTGCTCGAAGCCGATACAGCGCGCCAGTTGCGCTCACGGCTAAAAGAGCAGGGTTTGGTGCCGATGGAGGTCAAAGAGACGCGGCAGAAAAACGCCAAGCAAGCCCATGCAGGGCGCAGCGGTTTTCGTCGTGGACTCAGTACACCAGATTTGGCGCTGATCACCCGCCAGCTCGCCACCTTAGTGCAATCGGGCATGCCCCTTGAGGAGTGTTTGCGCGCCGTGTCGGAGCAGTCAGAAAAAGCGCGCATTCGTTCGATGCTGCTCGCGGTGCGCTCCAAAGTGACCGAAGGGTACACCTTGGCTGACAGCTTGGCGGACTTCCCTCATGTGTTTGACGACCTGTTTCGCTCTATGGTCGCGGCGGGGGAAAAATCGGGTCATCTGGACTCCGTGTTAGAGCGCTTGGCGGATTACGCGGAAAATCGGCAGAAAATGCGCTCGAAACTTCAGCAAGCGCTGATCTACCCTGTGGTATTGGTGGTGTTTGCGATTGGTATTGTGGCGTTTTTGTTGGCGGCGGTGGTGCCGAAAATTGTCGGTCAGTTTGTCCAGATGGGCCAAACGCTGCCGCAATCGACCCAGTTTCTGCTCGCCTCAAGCGAGTTCGTTCAGAGCTTTGGTCTCTACTTATTACTCGCGATCGTGGCGCTGGGCTACGTTATCAAGCTGGCGTTAGCCAAGCCGAGAGTGCGTTTGGCTTATGATCGAAAACTGATTGGCCTACCGATGATTGGCAAAATCAGCAAGGGGCTCAACACCTCGCGTTTTGCCCGTACACTGTCGATTTGCACGTCGAGCGCGATCCCGATTTTGGATGGCATGAAGGTCGCGGTGGATGTGATGAGCAATCGCTACGTCAAGCAGCAAGTCACCCTTGCCGCCGATAGCGTGCGCGAAGGGGCAAGCCTGCGTCGCGCACTCGAACAAACCAAACTGTTCCCGCCTATGATGCTGCACATGATTGCCAGTGGTGAACAAAGTGGCCAGCTAGAAGGCATGCTGACGCGCGCCGCCGACAACCAAGACGCCAACTTTGAATCCATGGTCAATATTGCGCTGGGCATTTTTACCCCGGTATTGATTGCGCTGATGGCGGGATTGGTGTTGTTTATCGTCATGGCGACCTTAATGCCCATTTTAGAAATGAATAATTTAATGGCGGGATGATCCCGCACTCGGAGAGAACAACAATGACAAACAGAATCAAAAAACAGTCGGGCTTTACGTTATTAGAAGTGATGGTCGTCGTGGTGATTTTGGGGATTTTAGCCAGCTTTGTGGTGCCTAACCTGTTAGGCAACAAAGAGAAGGCGGATCAACAGAAAGCGGTCACAGACATCGTCGCCTTGGAAAACGCACTCGACATGTACAAGCTCGATAACAGCGTTTACCCGACCACAGATCAGGGGCTAGAGGCGTTGGTCAGCAAGCCGTCCAACCCAGAGCCGCGTAACTACCGTGACGGTGGCTACATTCGCCGTTTGCCAAGCGATCCTTGGGGTAACGACTACCAATACCTAAGCCCAGGTGACAACGGCAATATCGACATCTTTACCTTGGGCGCCGATGGCCAAGAGGGCGGTGAAGGTATCAATGCCGACATTGGTAACTGGAACATCCAAGACTTTCAATAATGCGTCAACGCGCTCGCGGCTTTACCTTACTTGAAGTCTTGCTGGTGGTGGTGATCGCCGCGCTGGCATCGGCGGCGGTGGTCTCCACCTTGGTCAGCCGCAGTAGTGATGAGGCAAAAAAGCACGCCAGCGCAGCGTTTCATCGCCTGCAACTCCTCAACGAAGAGGCGATGCTGGCAGGGAAAGACTACGGCTTGTGGGTCGATGAAAAACGCAGTCTCTATCGTTTGATGAGCTTAACCGCGAAAGGATGGCAGCGTCTAGACGATAGCCACATTCCGGCAGAGACGGAGCTTGGAGAAAACTTGGCACTCAAGCTAACGATGGGCGGCTCAGCGTGGCAGGTCGAAGATCGCCTGTTTCGACCCGGCAGCTTGTTTGATGACGACCGTTTTGCAGACCTTGAAGAGAAAGACGCACTACCGACGCCGCAAGTCTTTATTATGTCGAGCGGGGAAGTGAGCCCATTTGAGCTCGCGATTGCGCCCAAGGCGAGTAGCCGCCAGTGGTCACAAGAGGCCGCATGGCGCGTGATCGCCAAAGAAAACGGCCAAATTGTGCTGCTGGCGCCGGGAGAGAGCGATGAGTAAACCACACGCGATGATGACACGGCGATTTGCTGCTGCTCGCTACGCCACAGCGCGCGGTTTTACCTTATTGGAAGTGTTGGTCGCGCTCGCCATTTTTGCGACGGCGGCGATCGCCACAGTGCGCTCGGTCAGTCAGCACATCAATACCTTAAGTTACATCGAGGAAAAGACGTTCGCCGCCTTGGTCGCCGACAACCAAATGGCCAAAGTACATTTAGCGGGCGTGAAGCCCAGCGCGCAAAAGGGCACCGCTCAGTTAGCGGGGCGCCAATGGCAGTGGCAGGTGGTGCCAGTAAGCACTACCGGCGATCTGTTGGCGGCGTTTGATGTCAAAGTATCACTGGGCGCGCAAGCGACGCCGATTGTGGTGGTGAGAAGCTATGTGGCGCTCTAGACAAGCAAGCCGGACACAAGGTTTTACCTTGATTGAGGTCTTGGTCGCGATGGCGATCTTTGCCAGTTTGAGCGTCGCGGCCTATCAAGTGCTCAGTCAGGTGCAGCGCAGCAATGCGCTCTCAGAGCAGCGCAGTGCGCGCTTGGGGGAATTGCAGCGTAGCCTTGTCTATCTCGACAATGATTTTCGCCAAATGGCCCTGCGCCAAACGCGCTCCGGCGGTGATTCGCCTTCATCTACCCTGATCGCTTGGCAAGATAACTTGCTCGACAGTGATGAAAAAGGGGTGATGTTTGCACGCCTGGGTTGGTTTAACCCGCAGCAGCAGTTTCCGCGCGGCGAGGTGACTAAAGTGGGTTATCGCATCCAAGATGGCGTATTACAACGAATTTGGTGGCGATACCCAGATACGCCCACCGGGCAGGCGGGCATCGTGATGCCACTGCTCGATAAGGTCGAGCAGTTTGATTTGCGCTTTTTTGATGGCAGTGAGTGGCAGCGTGAATGGCGTGCCAGCAACCAGTTGCCGAGTGCGGTGGCACTCACCTTAACGCTGGAAGATTATGGTGAGATAGAGCGCATTTATTTGACGGGTGGCGGCACATTGGCGGGCGTAGGAGAGAGCGATGAGAACGGCTAGCTCGCAGCGTGGCGTCGCCCTGATTGTGATCCTACTGCTGCTGGCAGTGATGGTCAGCATTGCCGCCAGCATGGCGGATCGGCTCTTTTCTCAGTTTCGCCGTGCCAGCAGTCAGCTCGATTATCAGCAGGCGTATTGGTATAGCTTGAGTGCAGAGGCGCTTGCGCGGGCGGGCATTGAACAAAGCTACCAAGACAGCGACACGGTCAATCTCTCGCAGCCTTGGGCGATAGAAGAGCAGACCTATCCGCTTGATTTTGGCACGCTGCGCGGATCACTGACCGATGGGCAAGCGTGCTTGAACCTCAACGCGCTCTACGCGGTGGTGCAGGTGGCCAACTCCAACGCCACGCCCTATTTGGTTGAGGTGTTGCAAACCTTGCTCGAATACCTAGAGGTGGAGAGTTATCAAGCGCAGGCGATCGCGGAGTCGGTGTGGGAGTTCATTGATGAAGACACCACGGTCAACACCTCTTCCGGTGTGGAAGACAGCTACTATGAGTCGATGTCGCCAGCCTACCTGACGGCCAACTCTTTACTGGCGGATGCCAGCGAGCTGCGCGCGATTCATCCAGTGAGCGCAGAGGTGATGACGAAGCTGCGTGGCTATGTGTGCGCGCTGCCGACCAGTGATTTTCGCCTCAACATTAATACGCTGGATGCGCGCCACAGTGCGCTGCTCGCGGCCATGTTGGCGCCAAACTTGAGTGTCGAACAAGCTAAAAACGTCATCGACAATCGCCCCTATGATGGCTGGCAATCGATCGACGAATTTTATGCCGAGTCGGCGCTCTCTTCGGTCAGCGCTGATGTGAAAAGTCAGGCGAAAGGCTATTTGGATATCGATAGCCGCTATTTTGAAATGGATGCTGAACTGCTGGTCAACGACTCGCGCGTGCGAGTGCGAAGCCTGCTGTATAGTGAAAATCGTGAAACTGCAACGGTGATACGCCGTCGCTTTGGAGGTATCGGTGAACGAGAGTCTGATCGTTCGACTGAGTCACAACCCTAATGCCGCTGTTCAATGGCTGGTCTGGTCTGCGAGCGAGCGCGCCGTGATCGCCAGTGGCGAGTTGGCCAATTATTCACAGCGTGATGCGTTAGCGCAATACGCCAAGGGGCGCGCGACGACTGTGCTGCTCGCTGCGTCCGATGTGGTACTCAAACAGGTTGAGATCCCGGCCGGCGCTGGGCGTCAATTTGAGTCTATGCTGCCTTATTTGCTCGAAGATGAGTTGGCGCAAGATGTCGACGAGCTGCACTTTGTTGTGCTGGCTAAACAAGGCAATCGAGCGCATGTGTGCGCCGCGCCGCGTGTTTGGCTGGCGAGCGTGCTCGATGATCTGCGTGAGCTTGGCTGCTCGGTGCGCAAAGTGCTGCCGGATGTGTTGGCTTTGCCGAAAGAGACGCCGCTGTGCGCCGTGCAAATCGGTGAGCAGTGGCTGATTGGCAAAGGTCAGTGGCAAGGCATCTCGGTAGAGGCGAGCTTTTTACCCTGGATTACCGCCTCTGATTGGGTCAAAGATAGCGCTGGCGAGCCTTTAGCGATGACCGCGCTTACCCCACTGCCTGAGTCTATTATCAAGGCGCATTCCGCTTGGCAAGATTCCGCTTGGCAAGATGGCGTTTGGCAAAACGAGGAAGGCAAGCTCGTGATGCAGGTGCTCGCCGAGCACGCCTTACTCAGCCCAGTCAATGTATTAACCGGTGCATTCAAGCCCAAATCGTCACTCGGCAAATATTGGCGCGTCTGGCAAGGCAGTGCGATGGCCGCGATGCTGCTACTGGCGCTGATTTGCGTCGACAGTATGCTGAAAACCGCACGCTTTGAAGCGCAAGCCGACGCGTATCGCAATGAGAGTGAGCGCCTGTTTCGTGAGGCACTACCGGGGCGCACGCGCATCCCGACCGTCAGCTATTTAAAACGGGAGATGGAGCGAGAAGCGGCGCAACTGTCAGGCGGCAGCAGTGAAACGGTCTGGCTAGAGTGGATGGTGCAACTGCCTGATGCGGTTAGCAAAGTGCCGGGGCTGAGCTTGACCAGTATCAAGTTTGATCGCAATCGAAAAGAAGTGCGCCTTGAAGCGCAAAGCGATGATTTCCAAAGTTTTGAGCGCGCCAAAGCGCAGCTTGAGTCGCGTTTTAAGGTTGAGCAAGGGCAGCTCAGTCGCAGTGGCGAGCGTGTGAACGGCTCGTTTGTGTTAACGCTACGTGACGGCCAGTCGTAAGGAGAGTCATGAAAGCACGTTTTCAATCGAGCCTTGCGCCGCTGTTGGCGCCACTGGGTACCAAGCTGAGCGCATGGTGGTCCGCCATTACCCCGCGTGAGCAGCGCCTTGTGATGGTGTGCGCGGGCCTTGTGATGGCGGGCGGCCTCTACTGGGGCATTGTCGAGCCCTTGACCACACGCGCAGAGCAGGCAGAGCTTAGGATGCAAAGCGAAAAGCAGTTACTGGGCTGGGTCGAAGATCAAGCCGAGACGATAGCGAGTTTGCGCGCCGCCGGTGGGCGCTCGGTATCAACCTTAGCGCTGAATCAGGCGGTCTCCTCAACGGCGAAGCGTTTCAACGTCGAGTTGGTGCGCGTTCAGCCACGCGGTGAGGAGCTGCAAGTGTGGATAAGCCCGATGCCGTTCAACCAGTTCGTCAGTTGGATTGCCTTTTTGCAAGAGACCCACGGCGTGCACGTCACCGCGCTCGATCTCGATAGAGGCAAGCAAGAGGGCGTGGTGGATGTGCGTCGCTTACAGTTGGTGAAGGGGTAGAGGGATGAAAAAACGGCTTCTGCTCGGCGCAGGTTTACTGGGTGTATTTGGCTTGAGCGCCTTGGTGCACATGCCGGCATCGTTTGTTTATCACACCTTAGGCCAGTATGCCGCCATCCCAGCGCAGCTGCGTGTCGATGGCATTCAAGGCACCCTTTGGCAAGGGCGCGCGGCGCAAGTGCGTTGGCAGCGCTACGATTTGGGCGCAGTGAATTGGTCGCTTGATATCGGCGCGCTTTTGAGTGGCCGCTTACAAGCGCAAGTGCGCGTGGGTCAAGGTGGCGGCCTTGTCGTGGGGCGTGGCACACTGGGTCTCAATCGCCAAGGCGCATTCGCACAAAACGTGGTGGCCAGTCTCTCCGTTGAGCAAATCATACCTTGGCTACCTCGCCCGCCCGTACCACTCGATGTGCAAGGGCAGGTGGAGTTCAATATCCAGCACTGGGATTATCAAGCGCCGTGGTGCCGCTCGGCGAAAGGCAGCGTGGTGCTCAATACTCAAGGCGTCGGCACGCCCATCGCCGAATTAACCACAGGCCCAGTTGTCGCGCCGTTTACTTGTCAAGACAGCGCGCTTAGCGTCGCAGGCAATCAGCAAAGCGATCAAGTCGAGAGCGCCTTCACGCTCGATCTCACCCCCGATCGCCGCTACCAAACCCGTGCCTGGTTCACACCACAATCCAACTTCCCCCCAGCGCTCCAAGAGCAGCTAAAATGGCTCCCTGCGCCCACGGACGGAAAGTACGCGTTTGAATATGGGGGGAGGTGGTGAAGTTCCTAGTGCCTAGTTCCTAGTGCCTAGTGCCTAGTTCCTAGTTCCTAGAGGGTGGTTTCTAGGGACTAGGCACTTGTTTTTTCTAGGCACTGATTTCTCTAGGAACTAGGCACTTGTTTTTTCTAGGCACTGATTTCTCTAGGAACTAGGCACTTGTTTTTTATAGGCACTGTTTTCTCTAGGAACTAGGCACTTGTTTTCTCTAGGCACTGTTTTCTCTAGGAACTAGGCACTTGTTTTCTCTAGGCACTGTTTTCTCTAGGAACTAGGCACTTGTTTTCTCTAGGCACTGTTTTCTCTAGGGACTAGGCACTTGTTTTTTCTAGGCACTGATTTCTCTAGGAACTAGGCACTTCTTTTCTCTAGGAACTTGTTTTCTCTAGGAACTAGGAACTTCTTTCTCTAGGCACTTATTTTCCTAGGCACTTCTTTTTCTAGGCACTCCGATTTCCACCGGAAAACTCAACTGCACTTTTAAGCCGCCGCCGCTGCGGTTATTGACGATCACCGAGCCGCTGTGTTGGCTCATGATACGTTTGACAATCGCAAGGCCCAGTCCGGTGCCTTCGCTGCCTCGGGCGGTGTCGCCGCGGGTGAAGGGTTCAAATAATTTGCCGATGTCGCTTTGCTTGATGCCGGGGCCGTTGTCTTCAATGGACACCCAGGCCAGTTTGCTGTCGGCGGTCATGCCGGTTGAGATTTTCACCCAGCCGTTGCCGTAGCGGACGGCGTTGACCACGAGATTGCTGATCGCACGTTTAATGGCAATCGGGCTGCCGCTGATTGGCTTGAGCGCCGGGTGCCAATGGGTGTCAATTTCCATCTCATAGCCGCCCTCTGAGCTGGCGACATCACTGGCAATCTCATTAAGCGCCACCTCCACAAACGACTCTTTATTCACCGGTTTGAGGTAATCCATAAACTGGCTGATGATTTCGTTGCACTCTTCGGTATCGCTGATGATGCCTTCTGCCAAGTAGCTGTCTTCGGGCGACATCATTTCGGTGGCAAGGCGAATGCGCGTGAGCGGGGTGCGTAAATCGTGGCTGATCCCTGCCATCAGCAGCGCGCGATCTTCTTCGAGCGCCTGAATCCCCTTCGACATCTGATTAAACGCTCGCGTGACCGAACGGATCTCTGAGGCGCCTTGTTCCACCAGTGGCGGTGGGATTTCACCGCGACCCACCACTTTGGCCGCCTTCTCTAGTGCGATCAGCGGACGGTTTTGCAAGCGAATAAACAGCCAACACCCAGCAACAATCAGCAGCGCCATGATGACGCTATTGCGAAACAGGGGCGTGAAATCCTCTTCTTGCAGCTCAGAGAGCGGGATGCGCAGCAGCGAGCCGGGCAGGGACTCGATTTTCATCCACAGCACGTAGCTGTCAGTGCCAAGCATCATCCGCACGTCGGTTGCTGAGCCTAGCTCTTGGCTCATCTCCTCGCTCATCAAATCGATGGTCACCGCATGCTCGTACTCCGCAGCAATCGGGCTGTTTTCGGCGTGAATGGTGACACCAAGCTGCTCAAGCACTCGGCGACGCAGCGGCGCGTCCATATCGAGCTCGCTGTCTAAGTTTTGTGTATCGTCGAGCATCAGATTAATCTCATGGCCGAGGATCTTATTGAACTGCTGCAAACTGGGCATCAACGCATAGTTGAAAACGGCGTAATAGGAGTAGACTTGGCTGGCAATCAGCAAGGTCAGAAAGATGAGAATCGATTGAGTGAATGAGCTGCGAATGCGCATGGGGTTTTCCTAGCGGGTCCGAAGGGTGGCTAGGGGATGGGGAACGCCTGTGGTGGGCGCGCCCCGTTCTCTAGCCGCTTAGGCGTCTTTGCCATCAGGGACAAAGACATAACCTAAGCCCCAAACGGTTTGAATGTATCTTGGCTTGCTGGGGTCGACTTCCAACATGCGGCGCAGACGTGAAATCTGCACGT
The DNA here is from genome assembly GCF_059834045.1 of Vibrio sp. R12-SG2-ISO1. Classification (NCBI taxonomy): domain Bacteria; kingdom Pseudomonadati; phylum Pseudomonadota; class Gammaproteobacteria; order Vibrionales; family Vibrionaceae; genus Vibrio; species Vibrio sp. R12-SG2-ISO1. The sequence goes on from NZ_JCBDGO010000003.1 coordinate 34,980, forward strand.
CGATGGATCGCTCCATCGCGGAGTACTCTCGGCCGCGAGCCATGTTCATCAGTTTATCACGCGACATCGGCTCGCGCGCGTTGGTCACGAGCGCTTTGAGTACCGCAAACTCGCCCGAGGTTAACGGCATTGCTTCCTCGCCGCGATGCATTTCACGCGTGCCGAGGTTTAAGCGAAACTCACCAAACTCAACAATCGACTCAGCAGAACTCGGCGCGCCTGGCAGCTCGACCGTTTGGCGGCGCAGCACCGCTTTAATGCGCGCTAACAACTCACGCGGGTTAAACGGCTTAGGTAAATAGTCATCGGCGCCCACTTCGAGGCCCACGATGCGATCGATTTCATCGCCTTTGGCGGTGAGCATCAGAATCGGTAGTGAGCTGCCGGCATTGCGCAGACGGCGACAAATCGACAAGCCATCTTCACCAGGGAGCATCAGGTCGAGCACCATCAAATGAAAGTTCTCGCGGGTTAATAAACGATCCATCTGTTCGCTGTTGGCGACACTGCGTACCTGAAATCCCTGTTCAGACAAGTAACGTTCTAACAATGCACGCAAACGGGCATCGTCATCCACGACGAGGATTTTGTGATTTTCTTGCATGTGTGAATCCACCTATGTCATTCCAATGCGACCGAGTCGATTTGAGTGGGCGCACAGTAAAATGTAACAGAGCGCCGCGCAAAGTGGTGCAAAGAATTGTTAGCGAGTATGACTTTTTTGATATTAAACCGGATCTTAATCGTGGGGTCGGTGAGAGACGCGTATCAACATTCAGGCTTCTGGTAGCTGATGGCGTTGATAAACCACTCTTTGTCGCCCTCAGGGGTGCGAACGGTGAACTCGTCATCGACCTCTTTCTTGAGGAGCGCGCGCGCCATCGGTGAATCAATGGAGATGTAACCTTTGGCGTCGCCATAAATTTCTTCAGGCCCAACAATTCTGAATGTTTTGACCTCACCCGCTTCATTCTCAATCTCGACCCACGCGCCAAAAAAGACTTTACCTTCTTGTTGCGGCGAGTAGTCCACGATAGTTACCTCAGGGAGAAACTTGCGCAGAAAGCGCACTCGGCGATCGATTTGACGAAGCAAGCGCTTGTTAAAGGTGTAATCCGCGTTCTCAGAGCGATCGCCAAGGCTGGCCGCCCAGGTGACTATTTTGGTAATTTCCGGGCGTTTTTCATTCCATAGATGGTCATGCTCGGCTTTGAGCTTGTTGTAACCTTCGCGGGTGATGAGTTTTGTTTTCACTGCTGTAATCCAAGTTATTGAACCATCTTGCTGGCATGCCAAGCAGCCATCGTTGAGCAAGAATCGTTGGTCATCGTTGAGCAAGACTATACTGCCATTTTTTATCTGCTCCAATGCATGCGCACGCAAAATGTGGGTAAGGGACGCTGACCTCAGGGGAAATGACGAGGGTGAGCAAGATAAGCAGAGGGGCCAAGGTGGTGTCCCACTTTGGCCCCTCTAGCAAGGATTATTCGCCGCTTGGCCTTTTCGTCACTAGATAGTCATCATCACTGCTGACCACCACGCCATATTTGAGGAAGTTCTTGCCCAAAATCATGCTGTAGTGGAAGCGGTCGCGGTCTTGCAAATTGACGCGAATCTTCTTCTCTAGCTCGCCGAGCTTCACGCGCATCTCCACCACTGGGCGCACGTTGGCTTGCTCGCCTTTTTTGGCGCGCACGCTCATCTCATGCACCACCGGCAGGGTGAAGGTCTTTTTATCGCCCTGATCGTTTTCATAATCAAAACGCACCATGGCTTGACCATCACGTTCAAAGCGCTCGATGTTTTGCGCGTTCAGTGAGGAGACATCAGCGCCGGTATCGAGTTTCACCGGGAAGGTCAGTCCTTCCACTTGCGCGACTTCAATGTGGCCGGCTTTAAACAGCGGGTCGCGGCTGAGTAATTCTTCACTGCGAGTATTGATCAGCACGCCGCCCTCGGTCATGTTGCGGCCGATGATAAAGTGCTCGCGCGGTTCTTTATCGCCAAGCACCTCAATCGCGTATGGCAGCTCCACCTCTTGCCCTTTTAACATAAACGAGCCAAACACCACTGGGCGCGTAGTCTCCCCCACTTTGAGTTTTTTATGGATCGGTTTGGAGAACTGCTTGGCCTCGCCCTTGCTGTCATTAAGCCCGCTTTTGTTGTCATTGAGCCCGATTTTGTTGTCATTGAGCCCGATTTTGTTGTCATTGAGATAATAAGTGACCCACTCTTTGCCTTTTTGTTGATAGGTCTCAAAGCTGGCGACTTTCAATAGCGGTGTGCCGACCGTCCAAGAGGCCTCGGCGGGCAGGGCGATACCATCGAGCAGCAGCGTTTCTTGCCCCGTGATCTGCAGCGCCGCTTGCGCTTGACGAGTGGCGAGTGTTTGCGCTTTGCCGGCCAATAGATCCGGCGCGCTTGGGTCAATCACAAAGTGCTCGCTGAGCGTCTGTTTACCGAGGCGAATGTCACTGCTCTTGTGGTGGCGGTCGGTGAGATACACCAGCCACTGCTGACTCTTTTGCTCGCCGAGAGTGACAGGCACGTAGACCATAGGGCGCGACTTGCCGCTCACCTTAAGCGCGCGAATCACTGGGCGAGTGAGCGTTGTGCGCTCGCCTTGCGGGCCTTCAATTGTAAAACGCACGTGCATGCCATCGTCACTCACGTCAATGTCACTGGCATCGAGCGCGCTGTAGGCGGCGTTTAATGAGTAGCTGACGCGCTGCGCCACGCCGTCAATCTCTACGGTTTCTTTGCGGCCAATCAGCTGCGCGCTGTGCCACGTTTGCAGATGATCGGCGCCGGCAAACACCCAAGCGTGACCTTTGAGGAACGTTTTACCAATCAAGATTGGCGCTGAAAACTGACTGCGATCGGTTAAGTTGACGTCGGTCTCCACCGTTGTGCCAGCAATGGTCAGCGGCACATTGACCGTCGGACGCAAAATGGGCTCCGCGCTGGAGCGGCTGCGAATTACGCCGACACGCTCGAGAGGCTGAGCCAAGGTGACGCGCTCTCCACTATAGGGGTGAATGATGGAAAAGCGCACGCTGACTTGATACGGCTCAAACACCGCTCGGTTCCAATCGTTGTAATTAATGTCGCGCACTTGCTCGACGTCTTTGACCAGCGCGCGCATCAAGTCTTCATCTTGCCACTGGGCGTAGTCCGGATGTTGGCTAGAGACATGAATGTCGATGGCGTGCATCGAGGTGGTGTCCGCGCCGGTATCAATTTTGCCGGCAAAAGGCACCCCCTTTAGTGCCGTTTGCCCTTGCTCATCTTTGACGCTCAGGGTGACGTTTTCGAGTCGACCGAGCACCAATTTCTCATCGAGGCGGGTGACGGGCGCATCAGTGGTCGCGTCGATGCGCGTATCGAATGTAACGTACGCGGCGTCTGCCAGCGCATACGTCGGCGCCAACAGGGAAAGAAGCGTTAAGGAGAGACTGAGCCAGAGTTTTTTCATCGCATTTCCATCATGATTAGTGAATATCACTCGTTGAAATGAGTGAGAGGGGTGCTGAGTGATTAAGTTCGTGACGTTTTCTAGTTCTGACACAATTTTCACACAATTGCCAACCAGTTTGGCGACTATCTTGACCTTGATACTGTTTGAGGTGCGATGCGTCTCGAATGGAAAATCGTTGCATTTCATCGTGCACACCCCAATATATCGCCCATTAAAGAGAAAAATGAGAGCCAACGGATGAGCCAAGCACTCTGCCAATTGATCGCTCAGGAGTTGAATGTTCGCCCTGAGCAAGTCGTGTCTGCCGTCAAGCTGATTGATGATGGCAACACGGTGCCGTTTATCGCCCGTTACCGTAAAGAGGTGACCGGCGGACTCGATGATACCCAACTGCGTACCCTAGATAGCCGCTTATCTTACCTGCGTGAGCTGGATGACCGACGTCAGACCATTCTGAAATCGATTCACGATCAAGGAAAACTCACTCCGGAGCTCAAAGCGCAGATCGAACAAGCGGACAGCAAAACCCGTCTCGAAGATTTATACCTGCCTTACAAACCTAAGCGTCGCACCAAAGGGCAAATCGCCATTGAAGCGGGGCTCGAGCCGCTCGCCGATGCCTTGTGGCATCACCCTGAACATGACCCGGAGCATGAAGCGCTGCGCTACGTCGATGAAAGTAAAGGGATTGCCGACAGCAAAGCGGCGCTCGATGGCGCGCGCGCTATCGTGATGGAGCGTTTGGCAGAAGACGCCAGCTTACTGGAGAAGGTGCGCGCCTACTTAACCCGCCACGCCGAGTTAGTCTCGCGTGTTGTCGAAGGCAAAGAGCGTGAAGGCGAGAAGTTTAAAGATTACTTTGACCACCGCGAGCCGCTCGCCAAAGTGCCGTCTCACCGCGCCTTGGCGATGTTGCGAGGCCGCAATGAAGGCTTCCTCACGCTGACCATGGACGCAGACCCTGCCCAGGAAGAGGGCGTGCGTCAATCCTATTGCGAAACCCTCATCGCCGATCACTACGGCTTGTCACTGAGTGACGCCCCTGCCGATGGTTGGCGCAAACAAGTGGTGAGCTGGGCATGGCGCATCAAAATTGCCATGCACATGGAAACCGAACTGATGGGTGCATTGAAAGAGCGCGCAGAAATCGACGCCATCGAGGTGTTTGCCACTAACCTAAAAGATTTGTTGATGGCCGCACCGGCGGGCCCGCGCGCAACACTCGGTCTCGACCCGGGTCTGCGTACCGGCTCCAAAATTGCCGTGGTGGATGCCACAGGTAAAGTGCTGGCCACTGAGACCATCTATCCGCATCCGCCACAAAACCAATACGACAAAGCAGGACAAGTGGTGGCTGCGCTGGTCAAGCAGCATCAGGTGGATTTGATTGCAATCGGTAACGGCACCGCCTCGCGTGAGACGGACAGCTTTGTTGCGGATCTGATCAAGCGCTACGGATTGAAGGTGCAGAAAATCATGGTCAGTGAAGCGGGTGCTTCGGTTTATTCGGCGTCTGAGCTGGCGGCGAAAGAGTTCCCGGATCTGGACGTGTCGCTGCGCGGCGCGGTGTCGATTGCGCGTCGCTTGCAAGACCCTTTGGCTGAGCTGGTGAAAATCGACCCTAAATCGATTGGTGTGGGTCAGTACCAACATGACGTGAGCCAAGCGATGTTGGCCAAGCGTTTGGACGCGGTGGTGGAAGACTGTGTGAACGCGGTTGGTGTGGATGTGAATACCGCCTCACCGGCGCTCTTGACGCGTGTGGCGGGCCTAAGCAGCACGTTGGCGCAAAACATTGTCGAATACCGCAATGAACATGGCCGATTTGATGCGCGCAGCGCCTTGAAAAAAGTCGCGCGTTTGGGGCCCAAAGCGTTTGAACAGTGTGCTGGCTTCTTGCGCATTATGGATGGCAAAAACCCACTCGATGCGTCAGCGGTACACCCAGAGGCGTACCCTGTGGTGAAAAATATCGCAGAGAAAAATGGCGTGTCGCTTCAATCGCTGATTGGCGACAGTGCGTTCCTGCGCGATCTGCGTGCGGTGGATTACACCGATGAGCATTTTGGTTTGCCAACGGTGACCGACATCATCAAAGAGCTCGACAAACCGGGCCGAGATCCTCGCCCTGAGTTTAAAACCGCGACCTTTGCTGAAGGCGTCAACAAAATCACCGATCTGGAACCGGGCATGGTGCTGGAAGGGGTGGTGTCGAACGTGGCCAACTTTGGCGCCTTCGTCGACATTGGCGTACACCAAGATGGCTTAGTGCATATCTCAGCGCTGACGGATCGCTATGTCGCGGACCCTCGTGATGTGGTGAAAGCCGGCGATATTGTCAAAGTGAAAGTGATGGAAGTGGACGCTGCGCGTAAGCGTATCGGCTTGTCGATGCGTCTCAATGATGAGCCAGGGCAAGAGCGCCGCGCCAATGCGCCGCGTCGTCAGGGGCCATCGAATGGGCGTTCGCGCGAGCATGCCAGCAAAGAGAACCGAGGCGCGAGTGCGATGGGCGGAGCGTTTGCCGCCGCGTTCGCCAAAGCGAAGCGCTAACCCCAAACCCACTACCCATAACCCTAAACCCCAAACCCAGCATCACCAAGAAACTCCCCGCCACGGCGGGGAGTTTTTTTCGGCATTTCCGAGCGGTGTGTTTGGAGCTTCCAAAGCACAGTG
>NZ_JCBDGO010000004.1:0-101936 GCF_059834045.1 Vibrio sp. R12-SG2-ISO1
GGCGCAACCGGCTGGCCAGCCACTGACTGGGTAGAAGACATGATGCTGCGCACCCAATCTCCCGCAGATTACGACAAATGGGTTAGCAACGAGCTGAAATTCAACGACGCGAAAGTGGTCGGCGCAATTGAAGAGTTCGGCTGGTTTGTTCGTAACGACGCCTACGTAGATGGCGGCGCGCGTGCGGTCGCTGCGACTGACTTTAGGGATTCACCAAAAGGTCTCTTTACCTCTCCGGCCAAATGTTACATGCACCGTCAAGCGTCATTCATTCCAAGCTTCTTCCCTGAAGGAACGGAACTGGGCGCGGATGCGGACTTCTTTTACTTCCCTGCTTATGAGTCGAAAGACTTAGGTAAACCGGTACTGGGTGCCGGCACCATGTGGAGCATCACCAAAGATTCCAAAGCGGCTCGCGCGTTCATGGAGTTCCTCCAATCGCCGATTGCGCATGAAATTTGGATGGCTCAGTCTGGTTTCTTAACACCGCACAAAGGCGCTAACGTGGATGCGTACGGCAACGACACCTTGAAAAAACAAGGTGAGATCTTACTTCAAGCCACAACCTTCCGCTTTGACGGCTCTGACTTGATGCCAGGTAAAATCGGCGCAGGCGCATTCTGGACAGGCATGGTCGACTACAGCGGCGGGAAATCGGCGCAAGATGTCGCCAACGACATCCAAAAAACCTGGGATGCGCTCAAATAGTTCATCTCATCCCATGCGGGCTACCTAATGTAGCCCGCTGATGAGACTGCCGTATTGATGTTCAACCCTCGACAGTCTGCTAAGCGTTTTCTGTCGGTATGGGTTCCAAGTTGAGGTCGTGATGGAGCAACTCTATTCCTCTTTATTTATCATGGCGCTAGGCGTCGCCAGTTGCGTGGTCTACTTTGTCGGCACCAACTGGTTACTTAGCGTGATCTTCCCGACTCGTCGGGTTTCCAATCAGACTATGGCGCAAAACCTGCGTCGCGCCGCAGCGATTCGCCCTTGGCTCTTTCTTGGCCCAGCGTTGGCGTTTTTGGGCCTCTACCTTATTTATCCCGTTTTTGAATCTGTGGTGTTATCACTGCACGATCGAAACGGCTTTGAGTTTGTAGGCTTGAGTAACTACACCTGGCTGTTTAACGACCCAGAGTTTCGTGAATCCTTGTTCAACAATCTGTTGTGGCTATTGGTCGTACCGGCTGCCTCGACCTTCTTTGGCTTGGTGATCGCGGCGCTGACCGATAAAGTCAGCTGGGGCAATATTGCCAAAAGCTTGATTTTTATGCCGATGGCCATCTCCTTTATCGGTGCGTCGATCATCTGGAAGTTCGTTTATGACTATCGTGCGTCAGGCTCAGAACAAATCGGTATTTTAAACGCCATCGTCGAACTGTTCGGCGGTACGGCGCAAGCATGGATTACCCTCCCTTTTTGGAATAATTTCTTTTTGATGGTGATCTTAATTTGGATTCAAACCGGCTTTGCGATGGTGATTCTCTCAGCCGCGCTGCGCGGTATTCCCGAAGAGACGGTGGAAGCGGCGGTCCTTGATGGGGCCAATGGCGTGCAAATCTTCTTCAAAATACTCATTCCACAGATTTGGGGCACCATTGCTGTGGTCTGGACCACCATCACCATCTTAGTGCTGAAAGTGTTCGATATCGTCCTTGCCATGACCAACGGTCAATGGAGTACACAGGTGCTGGCGAACATGATGTTCGACTGGATGTTTAGAGGTGGCGGTGACTTTGGCCGCGGCGCGGCGATTGCCGTGGTGATCATGGTCGCGGTTGTTCCTGTTATGGTGTGGAACATGCGCCAAGCCAGCGCTCAAATGGAGGATCGTTAATGTCTCAGCCTCAAACTACAGCACCCAATGTGAGCCAAGCCAAGTTCGGCCTGAGTAAACTTAGGCGCTCACCGCTGACCTTTCTTGTCCACCTTTCGGTGCTCGTCATCGTGATTCTTTGGACACTGCCGACCGCAGGCCTGTTTATCTCCTCATTCCGAGATAAAGATCAGCTTGCCCTGAGTGGTTGGTGGACATCCCTTACCGCATCCGAACAAAATCTCGTTGATCGCACCGGCGATCCAGACACGCAAATTCAACGGGGCGATCAGTATGTGCTTGCCGGGCAACTGCTGCTTGATGGTGAGCCTGTTGATATTAAAGCATTTGGTTTCTCCTCAAGAGAGCCGACCGCTTACCAACCCGGCGACGTGGCCGAGATGAACGACGGGACATTGACCGTCACTGAGGATGGTCACTATGAAATGGTCTCAAACGAGCCGTTCAAAGGCTCACGTGGCAAACGTATTTTCTATACCGCCGTCGTGCCGCCCAAGTTTGGCTTAGATAACTACCGCGAGGTACTGACCGCAGAGGGGATTGGACGCTCATTCATTAACTCACTCACCGTGACGATTCCCGCTACCATCATCCCGATTTTGATCGCTGCGTACGCTGCGTATGCGCTCTCTTGGATGAAGATGCCCGGTCGCAACCTGCTGATTGCTATGGTCGTTGGCTTGCTTGTGGTGCCATTGCAGATGTCACTGATCCCGTTGCTGCGTCTCTACAACGACATTGGTGCCTTCTTTGGCGTGGGCGCGAAAACCTATCTCGGTATCTGGCTTGCCCACACCGGCTTTGGTCTGCCACTGGCGATTTATCTGCTGCGCAACTACATCTCTAGCCTACCAAGGGAGATCATTGAGTCCGCCAAGGTCGACGGTGCGACAGACTTTGAGATCTTTATGCGCATCGTACTGCCACTCTCCTTCCCTGCCCTTGCCTCTTTCGGCATTTTTCAATTCCTTTGGGTATGGAATGACTTACTGGTCGCGACAGTTTTCTTAGGCACAGGAGAAGAGCACATGGTGCTCACCGCCCGCTTACGCGAACTGCTCGGCTCTCGTGGCGGTAACTGGGAGATCCTCACGGCCTCAGCCTTTGTCTCAATTGCTGTACCACTGACCGTATTTTTTGCCTTGCAGCGCTACTTAGTGCGCGGATTGCTTTCTGGCTCTGTGAAATAACCAGCCAAGGATTGAAGAGAATTGATAATGACAGGATTAACACTGACCAACGTAAAAAAAGCCTACGGTGACACCCAAGTCATTCACGGTGTCGATTTGGAGATTGATCAAGGCGAATTTATCGTCTTTGTCGGGCCATCAGGCTGTGGTAAATCCACCTTGCTGCGCATGATTGCGGGGTTGGAAGAGATCACCTCTGGTGATTTGTTTATTGAAGGGGCGAAAGTTAACGATTTGCCTGCGGCGATGCGCGGTATTGCGATGGTGTTTCAAACCTACGCTCTCTACCCGCATATGACGGTTTACGACAACATGGCGTTTGCGATGCGCATCGCGAAAGAGTCAAAAGAAGCGATCCATGAGCGAGTAATGGAAGCCGCGCGCATGCTGCAACTAGAACCTTACCTCGACCGTTTACCGAAAGCGCTGTCCGGTGGGCAAAGACAGCGAGTAGCGATTGGCCGCGCGATTGTACGCCAACCAAAAGTCTTCCTTTTTGATGAGCCACTCTCTAACCTCGATGCGGCGCTGCGGGTACAAACTCGTATTGAGATCGCCAACTTAAAAGAGGAGCTCAAGCAAACCACGATGATCTACGTGACGCACGATCAGGTCGAGGCCATGACGCTCGCTGATCGCATTGTGGTACTGTCAGCAGGCAAGATTGAACAGGTCGGCACCCCACTGGAACTCTACACCAATCCAGCGAACGTGTTTGTTGCGCGCTTTATTGGCTCACCTGCGATGAACATCAGCCCAGTCACTCTCGAAGCGGCAGGCAGCGAGTCTCAAATCAAAGCCGAAAGCGGCCTCACCATTACCGTCCCGATCGCAGCGCAGAGCGCATTAGTTGGTGACACCTTGCAAATGGGCATTCGTCCAGAAGATTGTCGCGTCGCCGCAGAGGGGCAAGAACTGATGACGGGCACGGTGCTGTTTGTCGAATCGCTCGGTGAAGTCACGCTGCTGCACATTCAGCTGCCCAATCATGATGAGTCCATCGTCGCGAAACTGCCGGGTATTCTCGACTATCACAAAGGCGAGCAAATTAAACTGACGGCCGAGCCCGATAAGATTCACTTGTTCAACCAACAAGGTATCTCACTGAAACATCTGTAGTGTGTCTATCGCTCACCCTGTTTGAACAAGAGAGTTTGGACAAGAGAGCGTAAAAAAGAGAATCCGATGAAAAACCAAGTTCAGTTAATCACGTACACAGACCGCCTAACGGGTGGCGGTCTTCATGCGCTGCGCAACACACTCAGCAACACGTTGAGCGACCTCTTTGGCGGCGTGCATATTTTGCCGTTCTATTACCCAATTGATGGTAGCGACGCGGGATTTGATCCCATTGACCATGCTCAAATCGACCCAAGGCTTGGCGATTGGCCCGATCTCAACGCACTTGGCAAAGACGTTGAAATCATGGCCGACCTTATCGTCAACCATGCCTCTGGCCAATCACCCGAGTTTTTGGATGTGCTGGAGAAAGGCGAAGCCTCTGAGTATTGGTCGATGTTTCTTAAAGAGCGCGATCTGTTTCCCAATGGCATCAGTGAAGAGCAAGCTAAGCGGATCTATCGCCCTCGTCCGGGCAGTTGTTTTAGCGCAAAAAACCTCGCCAGCGGCGAATCCGTCAACTTTTGGACCACTTTCACTGACAACCAAATCGACATCAATGTGGAAACGCAAGCGGGTCAAGCATACCTTGAGCGCGTACTAACCCTATTTGCTGATAACGGTGTAAAAATCATTCGCCTTGACGCTGCAGGCTATGCGATTAAACGCGCGGGCACCTCCTGTTTTATGATTGAGGATACCTTTGCGTTTATCGATGCCTTATCCAAGCGCGCCAACGCACTTGGCATGGAGACCGTGGCGGAAATTCATAGCCACTATAAAACCCAAATTGACGTGGCGAGCAAAGTCAATCGTGTCTACGACTTCGCCCTGCCGCCACTGGTCCTACACACCCTCTACAGCCATAATGTCGAGGCGTTGGTCAAGTGGCTGACGATCGCGCCACGAAACTGTTTAACCGTGCTCGATACACACGATGGCATCGGCATCATCGACGCTGGTCCTGAAGGTGACAAACCGGGGTTACTCAACGCCGAACAAATCGATCGGCTCGTCGAGACCATTCATCAAAAGAGCCAAGGAGAGAGTCTGCAGGCAACAGGTAGCGCAGCGAATAACCTCGATCTCTATCAAGTCAATTGTAGCTACTATGACGCACTAGGACGATGCGATTTTGATTATTTGGTGGCGAGAGCCATTCAGTTCTTCAGCCCCGGCGTTCCTCAAGTCTACTACGGCGGTTTGTTGGCGATGCACAACGACATGGCCCTGCTCCATCGTACTCAAGTGGGTCGAGACATCAATCGCCCTTACCTCACACCAGCGCAGCTAGCCGCTGAACGAGGTAAGCCTGTCGTCAACGCCTTGTGTGAACTGATTCGATTGCGTAATCGCAGCGCCGCGTTTGATGGTAGTTTTAGCGTGGCTGGCGAGGGTTCAAGCCTTACGATGGAATGGGTTCATTTAGACAGTCACGCAACGCTGCAACTTGATTTGGCAACTCGCAGAGCGCAGATTCACCTTGAGGATGCGGGCAATATACGCACGTTCGATTTGCAAACGTGGCTAGACGAGCGTTAAGCATTCTGCGGCCTTCACCCCACTCTATAAACTCATTGAACTGGCTTCTCGGCATGAGAAGCCTTTTTCTTCCTAGCATTTACATTGTAAACCGTGAACTTTCGCTCAAGCTTGATGAGCAATTTATCATTCATATTGCTCAATATTAGGAGTCACACTAGACTTAATTTATTAAGTCAGTTGTTCATTTGTTTAAAACACTGCGCAGACAGTTACGTGTATCTTCTTCAAATAAGGGGAGAGTTATGACACCACGCCACTGGATTAACATTGCCCTTACCGCCTTGTCCGTCGCGTTGCTGTTGAGTTTACCTCGCGTATTCGCGAGCGAATCACCTGAGATTACGCGTGAGCAAACCCTTATTCTTGGCACGCTTAGCTCGAACCCGAAGAAAGCCTTTAAACGTGCGCAGCCCTTTGCCGATTACTTAGCGGCGAACCTCCATCAACACGGTATTGTGCAAGCCAAAGTCGTGGTGGCCAAAACCAACCTTCAGCTATCCAATTGGGTCAAAAGCGGCCAAGTGGATATCGTGTCAGAGACGGTGTATGCCTCAGACGATCTCATTAAGTACAGCCATGCTGAAATGATTGCGCGTCGCTGGAAAAACGGGGTGGCCAACTACGCCTCGCTGTTTTTCGTTCATCAAGACTCCGACATCCATACCTTGGATGATTTGGTGGGCAAAGTGATTGTCTTTGAGGATCGTAACTCCACCAGCGCATTTCTAATTCCTATCTCTGCGCTCATAGAACAAGGCTATCCGCTGCATGAAGTGACTTCACCGCGCGATCTGCCGCCTACAGATAAAATTGGCTACTTCTTTTCCGATGAGTTCTCATCTGCGGGTGGTGAGTCCAATATGATGAGTTGGGTACATCGTAAAATCGTGTCCGCGGCGGCGTTCAGTGATATCGACTGGGAGAAAGAAATTCCTGCACCAATCAAAGAGCAGTTGCGCGTCATCTACACGAGCCCCTCTGTGCCGCGTGCGTTTATGCTCGTTCGACCCGATATGGATCCTGTTCTCAAACAAGCGATAAGCCAAGTCCTGTTCTTGGCAGACCAAGACCCTAGCGCCGCGCTGCCACTCAAAAAATACAAGGAGACAGCAAAGTTTGACCCCATTACCGACGACATAGAACAGAGCATCGTCTGGTCTTTGCAACAGAAAGCCCTCGTCGACCAATATCTAGGTCGTTAGTGACCAGCATTACGAGGCAATAGGATGAAACTCAAGAGTAAACTGGTCGTGGGTAATATGCTCGCCGTGATTCTCACACTAGGGAGCTTTGTACTCTCTCAATGGCTCATCAACAGCCATTATAATGCCAAGGTACTAGAAGAAAACGGACAGCACATGGCGCAGCGTTTTATCGGCTATGCAAAAAGCCAAGCCGAACAGACCATGAGCTATCTCACTGAAGCGCTGCTTAACCCTATGTACTTTTACGATTTGGATGGGATTGAGCGGATTTTGGAACCGACGCTGCAAAACGTCTCTACGCTCGAAGTCAAAGTGTATGATTTCAATGGTACCGTCATTCACAGAGGCAGTCGAGAAGGCGACGCCTATGGCATGCCCCTGAATGATACCAATGTCGAACAAACGACGCTTGGCAAACAGATGGAGTATCTGCGCCATGAAAGGAATAGACTCGTTATCGCCCGCCCACTGATTCTTAATCAGGAGCTACTTGGCGGTGTGATGATGGTGTACTCATTGACCGCAATACAACGTGACATCGCTGAAAACCAAGAGATCATTCAACAAATTAACCAAGCCAGCACAGAGCACAGCACCTTTTTAATTGTGGTGGTCACTGCGGTGATGTGCCTCGTCAGTTTTGTGATTTCAATTGTCATGGCCAACACCTTAATCAAACCCATCACAAAACTGGTGCGTCACTCTCAGCGTATCAGCCGGGGTCACTATCAAAATCTGAATAACATTGAGCGTGGTGATGAGCTTGGTGAGCTAGCCAAAGCCTTTAATGAAATGGACAATAATCTCAAAGAACGCAGTGATGCCATTCAATTTTTAGCTTACAACGATCCACTGACAAAACTACCCAATCGCACCCAGTTTTTGGGCTTTTTAGAGGGGTTGTTGGAGCAGCACCGCGTGAAGCCCCTGACGTTCGCGATTCTTTTCCTCGACTTGGATGAATTTAAACGCATCAACGACAACTTGGGCCATCAAGCGGGCGATGAGTTATTATGCAGCGTCGCGAGTAAAATTAGCGAGAACTTACGTCACAGCGATTTTGTCGCGAATCTACTCAGTCGTCACGCCAAAGAAAATAGCCTAATTGCCCGCGTCGGCGGGGACGAGTTTTTACTCTGTATTCCTCACATTGATCAACACGCAGCCGGTGACATCGCGCAGCGCCTGGTACACCTGTTTGAAGAACCGATATTACTCCAAGGGGTCAACGAATCCGTGGTAGTTGGAGCAAGTGTTGGTATTGCCCTCTTCCCTGCCAACGGCCAAAGCGCCGAGGAGTTGGTCAAAAACGCCGACATCGCGATGTACGCCGCCAAAACGCAAGGCAAAGGGCGTTACTGCCATTTCACCGCAGAGATGGAATATCAAGTACTCAATCGCGGCGTGATTGAACGAGAGTTGCGGACGGCAATCATCGACTTTTCTCAGTTTGAAATCCACTACCAGCCGAAAGTAAATATGCAAACAGGTCGAGTCATCGGCGTTGAAGCGCTGATTCGCTGGAATCACCCAGCCAGAGGGTTAATCGCGCCAAGCGAGTTTATCCCCGTCGCGGAATCCACTGGGCTGATTCTACCCCTCGGCCAGTGGATTATGGAAGAAGTGTGTCTGGCACTGAACAAGTGGCATCAGTTGCCGCACACGGATAATTTTCATGTTGCGATTAACCTCTCAGCCAAACAGATTTACAACCAAGATATTGCCGCACGCCTAGCTGAGTTGGTCGACAAACATCAACTTCATGCTTCGCACCTGCACGTCGAGGTGACGGAAACCGCCTTAATGCTCGACATGGACAAAGCCAAAACAACGCTGGATAAAATCCGCCAATTGGGTATTGAAGTATGGTTGGATGACTTTGGGACAGGTTACGCGTCGCTCGCCTATCTAAGAGAGTTCAACGTCGATGGTTTGAAAATCGACCGCAGCTTTGTGTCTGATATTGAAGAGGATGAGAATGATCGCGCGTTGTGCTCGGCCGTGATTTCAATGGCTCAGCAGATGAATATCAAAGTGGTGGCTGAAGGCATAGAAACCGCGCTGCAAGCACGCTACTTACTCAGCGAGCAGTGTGAACTCGGCCAAGGGTATCTTTATTCGAAACCTGTTTACGCAGAGGCCATCAGCCGCATTCTCTACCAACAAGCAGAAGAAATGAGCGCCGGGAAGAGCGCCACGCTCTCCGTGGTTCCCCCGACGCTTCGAGATCATGGCTAACTAGCGCTGCTCAATCTCGCGAATCACGCGGCACGGGTTACCAGCGGCAACCACATTCGCCGGAACATCTTTCGTCACAACACTGCCCGCCCCGATAACCGTGTTATCACCAATGGTGACTCCTGGGCAAACAATCACACCACCGCCTAGCCAGACGTTATCACCAATGGTTATCGTGGTACCAAACTCAACGCCCTCTTCGACACGCCCTTTGACATCCAACGGGTGACCTGCGGTGTAAAGCTGAACATTGGGGGCGAGCAACACATTATCGCCAATGTACACCGGCGCCACATCCAAAATCACGCAGTTAAAGTTAGCGTAGAAGTTTTTACCCACATGAATATTACTGCCGTAATCACAACGAAACGGCGGCTCTAAATAGGCCTCTCCCGCATCAGGCAGCAAGCTGTCGATCGCCTCGCGCCATTCTGGGCTGTTGGGAATCGTGTTGTTGAGCTTGAGTAAGTGCTCTCTACAACGGATGCGCTCTTGGTAGAGTGTCTCGTCCCACGCATTGTACGGCTCACCAGCGAGCATTTTTTGTTTTTCGGTTTTGTTCATGATGACTCCTAGCCAAAAGTCGGTGATTTGCTGTCACTTTACGCGGGTTACTGTTTCGCTGCACAGCACAACCAACGAGGTGTGACATATATCGCTCTGATTCAACAAGGAAACTCTGTTAACCTAACAGCAAGATTCACCCACATGGATGAGAGACCCAATGGCTAAGCATATCGCGACGGTGGAATGGCAAAGAGCACCCGATGAACCATTTAGTGACAATCAGTACCATCGCAGTCATCAATGGCATTTTGATGGCGGCGCTGTGATTGACGCGTCCTCCTCACCTCACGTTGTCCCTTTACCCTATTCGACAGAAGCCAACGTCGATCCTGAAGAAGCCTTTATTGCCGCTATCTCCAGTTGTCATATGCTGACGTTTCTTGGCATTGCGGCCAAACAACGTTTCGTCGTTGACCATTACCGCGATGCAGCGGTGGGAAAACTGGAGGAAAACAGCCAAGGCTATAGCTCAGTGACGCAAGTGATTCTCTCTCCTCGTGTGATCTTCACCGGTGAGAAACGGCCCACTCGTCAACAGCTGGAAAAATTGCACCACTTAGCGCACCAACACTGCTTTATCGCCAACTCCGTCACCACCGAGATTATCACTCACATCGACACGGCCGAATAGGTCGTCTCGTGGCGTATTCATGTTACAATCCGCCTCAGCATTTAGGTTGCCCTGTGCGGTAGCCACCCACAACTACAGAGTATCATCATGGCGTTTTCTCACCTTGGCCTCAGCGAGCCGTTGGTTCGTGCAATTGACGAACTGGGCTACAGTAAACCGACCCAAATTCAAACCAAAGCTGTCCCTGTCATTTTACGTGGCGACGATTTAATCGCCGCGGCTCAGACCGGTACAGGTAAAACCGCCAGTTTTGTCTGGCCAATTTTGGAGCGACTCGCCCAAGGAGAGACTCAGCGTAAAAAACGTTTTCGTGCGTTAATTCTGGCGCCAACCCGCGAGTTGGCCGAGCAGATTGATGAAAAAATCCGCCACTACAGTCGCCACATGCCGCTCACCTCTGTCGCCCTGTTTGGTGGTGTGGATGATAAAGCGCAAAAGCAGGCGTTGATCGAAGGCGTTGACATTGTGGTGGCCACACCGGGGCGCTTACTCGATTTATATGGCCAGCGCGCCGCCTATTTTGAAGAGGTCGAAGTGTTGGTGCTGGATGAAGCGGATCGCATGTTAGACATGGGCTTTATTGACGATCTGAACAAAATTCTCGACCGACTGCCAACCGATATTCAGCATCTCTTGTTTTCAGCGACCCTATCCAACAAAGTCCGAGAGCTTGCCAAGACGGCGGTTCACGATCCGTTTGAAATCAGTATTGCCGCCAATCAGGCATCGAAAAAGAACATTGAGCAGTGGCTGATTACCGTTGATAAAGACAAAAAATCGGCCCTGTTGAGCCATCTCATCAAAGAGAACGACTGGGACCAAGCGCTGATTTTTATTGAGACCAAACATGGCGCGGCTAAACTCGCCGATCAATTGGCCAAACGCGGCATTGACGCTGAAGCGTTTCATAGTGGTCGTAGTCAATCGATAAGAAAGCAGCTATTAGCGGATTTCAAAGCCGGTAAAATCCGTTACATGATCGCTACTGGCGTGGGCGCACGCGGGATCGATATTGAAGGGCTGACACGGGTGATTAACTACGACCTGCCTTTCCCTGCCGATGAGTACGTCCATCGCATTGGCCGAACCGGTCGCGCCGATGCCCAAGGTGAGGCGATCTCGTTTGTCTCTAAAGATAACTTTAAGAACCTGTGCATGATTGAGAGCCGCTTAGGTCACTTGATTGAACGACGCGAAGTGGAAGGCTTTGAGCCACGCAAGCCGGTGCCGATTTCGATCCTCAACTATGTGCCGAAACATAAACGTCAACCTAAGGAAGAGTCATGAGTCACCCAGCCATCAGTCATCCTACCAAGATGACGTTTTTCGAGTTCTTGACACCGCTGGTGGCACAAGGGAAAAAGACCATCACGATTCGAGATGAAGCTGAATCCCATTATGTGCCTGGCACTGAGGTCGAGGTGTTGACACTCGAGACGCAGCAGAGCGTTTGCACCATCCGCATTCTTTCTGTGGAGCCACTGCGCTACGACGACATCAACGAATTTCACGCAGAGCAAGAGCACCTACCGTTGCCTGAGCTGAAAACCTTGATTCGTGACATCTACCCCGATCTGAATCAACTGTTTATGATTCGTTTTGAGCGAGTGGCATAGCCTTTTTCACTCGCCCTGTGCGTGTCTGAATCAGTAGGCACGCACTGATCAACCCTAGTCCGACCCAGCCTTGAATGCTGAGCCTCTCACCTAGAAACATCACAGCCAGCAGAGCCGCCACCAAAGGCTCAAACAGAGTGAGTAATGTCGCCGTGCGCACTTCGACACTGCGCAAGCCCAAACCAAACAACAGGTAGCCGACAAACATCGGGATCAAAGCCATATAGAGAGCGACAGCGCTGTTGATTCCTGATGCAAACAGGGCACTTCCCGTCCAAAATAGCGTAGGCAGCAACAAACATGCACCAAGGCCGAAAATCGCCCCCATCGCACTTTGGGATCGTACACCCAAGGTAATAAGCTGCTTGGCTGCCAGTGAATAACCGGCATAACTCGCCGCTGCCACTAACCCCAACACAACACCGAATGTAAAACGCCCATTGCCCAAGGTGTTCACGCCATCACCTTTGGTTAGGGTTAACAGCATGACCCCAATCGCCCCAAAAGCGAAACTGATTAGCCATTGTGTCGATAGCGCTTTAACCGTGCCAAAAAGACGCTCAAAACAGACGGTAAACAGTGGCGCAGTGGCAATAGAAACCACCGTCCCTATCGCAACACCTGACCACCGCATCGAGGTATAAAACGCCAATGGATACAAGGTTAAAGCCAACGCGCCCAAAATCAGCGTACCAACATGTTGGCGCAAAATTGCCAAGTCTTTTATGAGTGTGGGAACAGCGATAAGCGCCAGAAGTAATCCGCCCAATCCCATCGCAAAGGCACCGATCGCTAACGGGTGAATGGTCGGAGCGAGCGCCGCAGCGCTGCCAGTGGTTCCCCAAAGTAAGGAAGCGAATAGGATGGCACCAATAGATTGCCATTGTGAAGAAGAAACGTGAGCAGACATTGCCTAATCCAAGCCAGAAATACTCCATTTAGCTTACGGCAAGCCTAAGATATCCAATGTGCAGAAAGGACGGTTTATTCGGTTATTCTGATGATTATGGCGCTGTTAGAGATGACGTACTTGCTTCGGTGACAGTGAAAAGTGCACCTGAAATCGCCGCGAGAATGCCGACGCGTCTTGATAACCACACTGCTCTGCAATTCGAGCAATACTTAAGTCGGTGTGAGTCAATAGTGCATGAGCTCGTGACATACGCTCTGCCGTGATATACGCGTGAACGGTTTGTCCGGTGTGCTTTTTGAATTGCGATTTAAATTGTGTCGCACTCAAACAGGCGATGCGACTGAGAGATTCAATGCCCATCGGCGCATCGATATGAGCACTGATGTGCGCTTTCACCCTCTGAATTCGGGCATCCCCACTGCGCTGCATTTCTTGTCGTGCTAGCAGCGATGTAAACAGTTCAAATGCTTGACTTTCCAAAGGCGTATCAACAGCCTGCTCCAGTTGCGCTGCGAGAAACTCAATGTAGTGCTGAAGTGGTGTCGAGATTGAGAACACCGGCATCTTGGCAGTCAGTAAGGGCTCTGGCAACGTGTCGCTATCCACGACTAAAAAACGGGCGGCTTCATCGGCTCGGAAGATGTGCTCAAGTGTTTTCTTCACCACCACACACTCTCCCGGCGAAACCTTTCCGCGATAGTCTTCAAGCTCAATATCAATCGCTCCGCTTAGCGGCAGAACCAATTGATGATAAGTGTGCCAATGACCGCGTTTTTGTTTGGTGTATGAGCGAACACTGATGTCCATACTGTTCCTTGTCCCACTGCATGAGCAGCTCATTGATTGACGCACTAGACGACTGGTCTAGTTTTACACTATAGTAGCGGCCATGAACGCAAAAACACAAGATACTCGTCAGCACATTCTCAATATTGGCTATCAGTTGGTGGTCAATAAGGGCTTTACCGCCGTGGGGTTGTCTGAACTGCTGAGCACCGCCCAAGTGCCGAAAGGCTCTTTTTATCACTATTTCAAATCGAAAGAGCAGTTTGGCGAGGCGCTAATTAGCGAATACATTCGTGAGTACATGGCGCGCAGCAACGCGATATTAACTCAGACCGATCTGAACGGTTTTGAAAGACTCGTTCACTACTTCTCTCGCTGGCTGGAGAAAGATTCAGGCACCTGCAATGCAAACCGCTGTCTTGTGGTCAAGTTGAGTGCCGAAGTCGCCGATTTATCCGAGCCGATGCGTCAATCGCTCGCCAAAGGCGCAGAAATGGTGATCGAAAGCCTTGCTCGCTGTATTGAAGTGGGCATTGACGATGGCTCAGTCCAGGTAGTCAACGCACATGCCACGGCCACGCAGTTATATCAACAATGGTTAGGTGCGAGTTTGCTCAACAAGCTTGTGCAAGATGAAACCCATCTTGAGCTGTGTTTACTTAGCTCCAAAGCCTTGCTGGGTAATCCAGCCGTCAAGTAGCGCTGGCTCATCACACTTTGCTCCCCCGTTATCGACTATGCTGGTAGCGGGATTTTTTGGCCACATAACTAGACGACTGGTCTAATAACATAACTAAGACGTACTTTATGTCATGTCTACACAGGAGAACATCATGTCAGATTCCATTAACCGACGCGTAGTGCTTGCATCTCGCCCCAATGGCGCCCCCACTGCGGATAATTTTCGTCTAGAGACAACGGACATTCCAAGCCCAGCAGAGGGCGAAGTCCTGTTGCGCAGTGTTTATCTCTCCCTTGACCCGTACATGCGCGGGCGGATGAGTGATGCAAAATCCTACGCAGACCCGGTTGCTATCGGTGACACCATGGTCGCAAGTACCGTGTGTCAGGTCATCGAATCTCGCCACGATCAGTTTAAAAACGGTGATTGGGTGCTGGCCTACAGCGGATGGCAAGATTACGCACTGTCAAATGGCGAAGGCCTAATCAACATGGGCCAAAACCCGGCGCACCCTTCCTATGCGCTCGGCGTAATGGGCATGCCTGGCTTTACCGCTTACATGGGCCTACTTGATATTGGCGCCCCAAAAGAAGGCGACACGCTGGTCGTGGCTGCCGCCACTGGCGCGGTCGGTTCTATGGTTGGCCAAATCGGTAAATTGAAAGGTTGTTACGTTGTCGGTGTAGCCGGCGGAGAAGAAAAATGCCGTTATGCGGTGGAGCAGCTTGGCTTTGATGCGTGCATCGACCATAAAGCGGACGACTTCGCTGAGCAACTCGCCACGCATTGTTCAAAAGGCATTGATATCTACTTTGAAAACGTTGGCGGTAAAGTGTTTGACGCTGTTATGCCATTGCTCAACACTGGCGCGCGCGTACCATTGTGTGGCCTTATCTCACAGTACAACGCCACCTCTTTGCCACAAGGGCCAGATCGCCTGTCGATGTTGATGGGGCAATTGCTCGTTAAACGCATCAAGATGCAAGGCTTCATCATTTTTGATGATTACGGTCACCGTTATGGTGAGTTCGCTCAAGATATGAATCGTTGGCTGGCAGAAGGTAAGATTCACTACAAAGAGCACATGGTAGAAGGGCTAGACAACGCGCCTGATGCCTTTATTGGCCTACTCGAAGGGAAAAACTTCGGTAAGCTGGTCGTTAAAACCAACGAGCCGGTATAAGGAGTCGTCATGATTACGCTGCACCACCTAAACCAATCGCGCTCTAAGCGCATCATTTGGCTACTAGAAGAGCTGAATCTTGAGTATAAAATCGTGCCTTATCAACGTGATAACGTCACGTTTCTCGCGCCACCTGAACTCAAAAGTGTTCACCCTTTGGGTAAATCGCCCGTCATTGAAGACAAAGGAGTGGTGATCGCTGAATCTGGGGCCATTACAGAGTACCTGATCCAACGTTACGGACCACATCTCGCGCCCAAATCAGACAGCGATGACTATGTCGATTACCTGCAATGGCTGCATTTTGCGGAAAGCTCAGCGGCGCTGCCCTTGCTTCTGAAAATGTTTGTCGCCAAAGATGGTGCGCAGACCAACTTCCTTGCCGGGTACGCCGATCTTGAGTTAGATAAGGTGATGAGTTACGTCAATCAACGTTTAGACGGTAAACGTTACTTGGTCGCCGACACCCTCACCGGTGCGGATATCATGATGTCTTTCATCGTGGAAATCTTAACCAAGTTCGGACTACTGGAGCGCTACCCTCATATCGCTACCTACGCCAAGC
This sequence comes from Vibrio sp. R12-SG2-ISO1, assembly GCF_059834045.1. NCBI lineage: Bacteria > Pseudomonadati > Pseudomonadota > Gammaproteobacteria > Vibrionales > Vibrionaceae > Vibrio > Vibrio sp. R12-SG2-ISO1. The sequence goes on from NZ_JCBDGO010000004.1 coordinate 16,081, forward strand.
AACTTGCGACTCACGACAAGTTCAATAAAGCGGAGCAGTTAGAAGCGCAATATGGTTAAACCGTAGGCGTTAGCACCGTTAGATATCAAAACGCCGCCCCTTTTAGTCACTAAAAGGGCGGCGTTTTCTTTGGTTATTCTGTCGCTTCGTGAATCGCTTCTTTGGTGTCCTTCCATACTTTGGAGGAGTCTTCTTTCACTCCTTCCCAGGTATTGGAACAACCAGCGAGAAGTAAGACAAGCGTTGCAATCATGGCAGAGAGTTTCATCGTTAATCCTTTACAATTCCGCGTTTGTTTCGACAAAGTAGATTAACCAAGTTATGGATAGCAAAAAAGGGCTAAATCGCCCTTTTTGTCACACTTCTGACCGGACCAAGCGTTCGATGTTACTGTTTGACTAGCGTGCTGCTGTCGGTGTGTGCGAACGGTTTACCATAAATATCCAACGTTGTCGTTTGTGAGTAAGTCAGTTGCTGCTCACTGATGGAAAGATTCATCGTGAAATCGGTCGTCGTGGCGTTATCAGTCATGTATTCCGATTCAGCAATACCACGTTTCGCGGCGGTGAGTGTCATCGTGTCCCCTGCGGCACCCTCTGCGGTGACACAGGTGGTACGTGGAACGCAGAAGGAGTTATACACCATCTGGTTCTCTTGATCATAAATCAGGTAACCGCGCTGATCATGGAATTTTGAGTGGTCCGCTTTACGAAAAACCTCTTGCTTGTAGTAAAGCGCAACCAAGTATTGATCGCTGGCGTTAGTCGCATCGGCGGCCACTTCAAAGGTCATCACTTCGTAAAATGGCGTCACGGCTGGGCCGCCTTTACCGACCGAAGAAGCCTCTTGGCCCGGAGCGATATCCACACCACCCGCATCAACCGATTTCCAAGTTCCGACCAATTTCGCCAACGGGCCAAAATCCATACCATTGATCATGTTGTGATCGGCGAGAGCGGGTGCTGACAGTGCAGCGCCAAGTGTCAGAGCGATAAGCGTTTTCATTCTATTTTCCTTATAGGGTTGACTTTACCGCGCTCACCATACGGTTAAAATTACACCGTTTATTTAATCGAGATCATTTTTTATTAGGTAAATTAAGCAAAGGTGTAAACAAATATTTCAATTGAAATAGAGTTGTTAATCCATATTATTCAATGAGTTATTGATACTTTTGATTATTTCAATCATCGATGGTTTTTATATTTTCTACCCCTCTTATCTCAAGCAAATATTCAATTTATGCCACTTGGACTGAGCCATTCATCTATGTCAGAATGACCGCTTTCAACGTCACACAATGAACGCCCTACTATGAATTTCCAAGCCGCAATTTTTGATATGGATGGCCTATTACTCGATACCGAGCGCCTCTGTATGCAGGTGTTTGAACAAGCCTGCGCCAACGTTAACCTTCCGTTCTACCCTGATGTCTACCTCTCCATCATTGGCCAAAACGCGGTCAGCATTGATAAGACATTTCGTAAGGTGTACCACGACGATCTCGATAAGCTCGATGCAGAATGGCGTAAAAACTACAAAGCCATCGTTAATCATCAAGCCATTCCGGTCAAAGAAGGCGTGCTTGATCTGCTAAAGTGGTTAAAGGCGAACAAGATCCCAACCGCTGTTGCCACCTCATCACAACGAGAGGTTGCCACGGTGAAATTAAAACTGGCGGGATTGGATCAATACTTTGATTCTCTAACGTGCGGCTGTGAAGTGACCCAAGGCAAACCTGACCCAGAGATTTATTTACTCGCCGCTCAAAGGCTCGGCGTTGAGGCCGCGCAATGTGTGGCGTTTGAGGATTCGAACAATGGTGTGCGCAGCTCCATGGCCGCCAATATGACGACGTTTCAGATCCCTGATTTGGTCGCGCCTTGTGAGGAAGTATTGGCATTAGGCCACTACGTCGAGTCTTCGTTATCGGATGCGCTGGCGCGCTTGAAAACGGAAACAATGGTGGCCTAACACCTAGGCACTATGAATAGATTTTGCTCTCGGTGCGGCGGTTAATATGCGGCGCCGAGGGTTCATCGAAATCGACCAAAATCAGTTCACTGTACTTTTTCTGTTGCAAGTTCAATGGTTTAACTTGCTGCTGGTGTTTACGACGCTTTTGGCGCGCCTTTCTAATCATCTCATCCATGGTATGACTCCCTAGCTAACTGTGGTCAAACAGCTGTTCAATTTGACCGCAGTTTCACTGTAGCAGTTCCCTCTTTTTGCTCCATTGATTTTCCTATCTGCTGTGTAAAATGATCGGATTTTGTGATCCTGTTTGAAGGCGCAGCACCGAGCGCTTGCAAATAAGAAGGCTGAAATGTGCTCAAGATAGTGCCCTGCCTCTGACGAGTGTTGTCGTGCCTATTACTGATTATCTCGCCTAACGCATCCGCCGATATGCCAAAGCACTCTGCGTCATAACTCAAGGTTCTATCAAATTGGTCCGATAGCCTTTTAATTTTCTCTTGCCACCCCAACGTGTGAAGTATGCCCTATGATGTTAGGGCACAAAGCAACGTTGGATAAGGAATTAGAATGACTAACCAATACGTACCACCTAAAGTTTGGACAATGGAAGAAGGCAATGGCGGTCAATGGGCCAGCATCAATCGACCAGACTCAGGCGCGCGCCACGAACAAGCCCTACCCGTTGGCGAGCATCCGCTACAACTGCATTCTCTGGCAACGCCAAACGGACAGAAGGTCACCATCTTACTCGAAGAACTGCTTGCACTCGGTGTCAAAGAGGCGGAGTACGACGCTTACTTGATCAAAATTGGTGACGGTGATCAGTTTGGTTCTGGCTTTGTCGAAATCAACCCGAACTCAAAAATTCCGGCCTTAGTGGACCGTTCTGGTGAAACGCCCATCAACGTCTTTGAATCTGGCCACATCCTGCTTTACCTTGCGGAAAAGTTTGGTCATTTCCTACCTAAAGATCATGCGGCGCGAACTCAAGTGATGAACTGGCTATTTTGGCTGCAAGGCTCTGCGCCTTATCTGGGAGGCGGCTTTGGTCACTTCTATGCGTATGCACCAGAGAAATTCGAGTACCCGATCAACCGATTTGCGATGGAAGCCAAGCGTCAGCTCGACGTACTCGACAAAGAACTGGCGAAGCACACCTACCTCGGTGGTGAAGAGTACAGTATCGCCGACATCGCCACCTGGCCGTGGTACGGCAATCTGGTGTTAGGTCACGCCTACAATGCCGCAGAGTTCTTAGACGTCGACAGTTATCAACACGTCAAACGCTGGGCGAAAGAGATTGAAGCGCGAGAAGCGGTGCAGCGTGGCCGCATCGTTAACCGTGCATGGGGTGAAGAGTGGGAGCAAGTGCCTGAACGCCACAGCGCGGCAGACATTGATAGAGTGCTCGCGCTGAAACCTTAATTGCCCTCGACCTCCTCTACTGAATAACCCATTCAGCTCATAACCAAGGCAAAAACTGCCTTGGTTTTTTTGTGCTCAATAGCCAATTTTGGTGAGAACCAACTTGTGATCGGAACCGTTGGGTGTCGAGAGACTTTCTCTGTGGCACAAACGCCGCCCAGCATTGGCCGATTGTAGCCACAGGTGATCAATGGCTATCATGGTTGATGCAGGCGTTGCGACTTGTGCGCCCCAATTAGGCCAGCTCGCCACCGGCGCGGTCTGAAAGGTGGGGAACAGCTGTGCAAAGCGTCGGCTGATGGAAGATAGGTTAAAGTCTCCGACGATCAGCACTTCATCATCAGGGTATTGCTCATTCAACGACTCAATGGTTCGAATCAACGCGTTGCGACGATGCCAAAGTTCTTTGCTACGCGGCGAAGGTGGATGCGCCACCATTAAAGTGATGGGATCTTGTTTTGGTGGATGCCATAGCGCGCGAATCACGCTCTGCTGATCCGGCGTGTGAAACACAGAGGCGTCCGTTAACGGAGTAGTGCTGAGAATCATTTGACTAGACGGGTAACCGATGCCCTCTTGGCCGCCATAGAAAAACGGATAGCGGTCATCGAGCAATTTAAGCTGTTCACCAATCTCAGGCGCCACTTCCTGCATCACAATCAAATCCGCCGGCTGCGTTAATAAGTAATTGATGAACTGATGGATATCTGGGTTTTCGTAGTAGAGATTGTATTGCAAGACGGTGACGGGGGTATCGCAATCAGCGACGAGTGCTTGGCTGCCTTTGGGGGTCATCAAGGCAAACGCGCCGGCAAGGACAAGGCAGACAAGCGTTTGACCGTAACAGCGGGCCAGCCCCAACACGAGCGCAAGCAGTACATAGCCAAACATAAACAGCGCAGGAAACGCGACGATGTTTTCTACCCACCAGAGGGACTCTTTCAGTGATAACCCAGCCCAGCACAAGGCTGGGAAATAGACAATTGCCCAAAGAATCCAACGCTTCACTCCACCTCTCCCTCAAAGTTAGCGCCACTTGAGACAAAGCCCAATCGCGCGTAACAAATTAGAGTAAGTATGGTCGATGATTGACGTTTTCACCGAGTTTTTAACGGCTTAGCCCAAGGCTAAGCCGTTAAAATCGGCTAAAGTACAACGCGTGATTGCCTAAAGCGGCTCCACGCGTACGGCTGCGACCTTAAATTCCGGGATCTTAGCGTGCGGATCTTTGGCCGTGGTGGTCAAACGGTTGACCGGTGACTCCACAAAATGGAACGGAATAAACACCACCCCAGCCTGCATACGCTTGGTGACAAAAGCGTCGATCTCAATCTCACCTCGCCTGGTTGAGACTTTCAGCCGTTGACCATTGCCAATACCTAAGCGCTCGGCATCCTGCACGCTGATCATCGCTCTTGGCCCAGCAAGGTTATCCAACCCTTGGGTTTTTCTCGTCATGGTACCGGTGTGAAATTGCTCCAGCACGCGACCGGTAGTCAGCACTAATGGGAACTCCTCATCCGGCAGCTCTGCGGCATAGCGAAAAGGAATCGCCTCCATTTGCCCTTTACCACGCGAAAACTGCGTCTGGTGCATGATGCGCGTCCCTTCAGGGTTATTCTTATTGCTCGGCCACTGCACGCCATTAGGCGGGATGTTGGCCCACTTTAGACCGCCATATTGTGGTGTGACTCGAGCTATTTCATTGGTTATATCCGAGACCTGACGATAACGCCACTCCCCACCCATCGCATTGGCGATTTCCTGAATGATCCACCAATCTTCTTTCGCCTCGCCCGGCGGCGCTACTGCAGGAGTAATGCGCTGCACTCGGCGCTCTGTGTTGGTAAAGTGGCCCGATTTCTCGGCAAAGCTACACGACGGCAAGACCACATCAGCGTACTGCGCGGTTTCGGTAAGGAAGATGTCTTGCACCACCAAGAAATCGAGACTCTCAAGCCCTTCAATCACGTGGGCTTGATCCGGATCGCTCAGTACCGGATTTTCACCCATCACATACAAGCCGCGTACGCTGCGATCGCACGCGCCATCGATGATTTCTGTTAAGGTCAATCCAGGTGTGAGCGATAGATTGGGCGCATCCCAAGCGAGGGCAAATTTATCCCGCACCAAGGGGTTATAGACCTTTTGGTAGCCCGGGTAGTTATTGGGCAGCGCGCCCATATCACACGCACCTTGCACGTTGGATTGGCCGCGCAGAGGGTTAATACCGCCGCCTTCAATACCGATGTTGCCGCACAAGAGTTGCAAATTGGCGATGGAACGAACGTTATCATGACCGGTAGTGTGCTGAGTGATGCCCATTGAGTAATACACAGCGGTGCGTTTCGCCGTGCCTATCATGCGCGCCATAGCGAAAATATCGTCCGCCTTCACACCGGTGACCAGCTCCACGTTTTCTAACGCGTATGAGGGCGACATTACCTCTTGCATCATGGTATCAAAACCGTCTACGCGCTCTTCGATGTAGTCTCGGTCATACCAACCGTGTTTGATGATTTGCTGCATAACGCCATTAATCAGCATCACATCGGTCCCCGGACGATGCGCAAGATAGAGCTCAGCGTGATCGGCCATAGCGATGCGTTTCGGGTCGGCGACAATCAAGCGCGCGCCATGGTGACGCACCGCTTGTTTAATGTGCGAAGCGATGATCGGGTGCGCAGATGAGGTATCGGACCCTATGATAAAGATGATGTCGGAATGCTGAATGCTCGGAATATCATTGGTCATCGCGCCACTGCCAAGCGCCGCTTCAAGCCCAGTGACTGTCGATGCGTGGCACAAACGCGCACAATGATCGACGTTGTTGGTGCCTAGCTCGCGACGGATGAATTTCTGAAACGCGTAGTTGTCTTCGTTGGTGGTTTTCGCAGAGGAGAAACCGGCCAGTGCATCCGAACCAAAGTCGCGCTTGATGGCAGAGAACTTGTTCGCAATCAGCGTAATCGCTTCAGACCAAGACGCCGGTTGCAACCAACCATCTTTACGAATCAACGGCGTGGTGAGCCGCTCGTCACTGCCAATAAAATCAAAACCAAAGCGCCCTTTGACGCACAACATGCCCTCGTTAACTGGAGAGACTCCGCCTGTCACCGCCATGATACGATTGCGTGCTTCATCCACATGCAGCGTCAACTTACAGCCAACGCCGCAGTAGGTGCATATGGTATCCACCTGTTTCAACTCAATATCCCGGCCTTGCGCTTTATTGCGCTTATCCACCATCGCCCCAGTCGGACACGCTTGCGCGCACGCACCGCACTGTACGCAGGCGGAATCGCCCATTAAGGTGCCATTGGGGCCAAAGTTAGGTCGTAAATCGGGGCGAAGTTTCGGGTGGCCTTTCTCGTCGGTCATAAAGCTCAAAACGCCATGAACGGATTGCTCACGACACGCTTGTATGCATTGCCCGCAACTGATGCAACGGTTGGCATCAAAAACAATAAACTCTGAGCTGCTATCGACGCAGAATTTATGCCGCTCATCACGCACCGCTTGCCAATCGGCTGCGGATTGAACCTTCACCGATTGCGGGTGGTGTTGCTCGGCCTGATAAGTGGTGGCGTAGTCACGCAGTGCACAATCGGTGTTGGCTTGGCAGCCACATTCTAGGCAGCGCGCAGCTTCCGCCATGGCTTGCTCGTTATCAAAGCCTAGCTCGACTTCGTCAAACGAGCATTCACGCTGCTCGGCGCTGAGCTCAGGCATGATCATCCGCTTCACCTGCTCTAACTGCTTAAACTGAGCAGGGTCGACTTTGTTTAACGACGGCTCTTTGCGCGCATTAAACGGTTTAACAGGCAGTGATGCCATGGTGCCATTGAAAAAGCGGTCGATGGCTTGCGCGGCAATTCGCCCATCCGCTACCGCTTCAATGGCAGTGGCTGGGCCTCGGCGAAAATCACCGATACTGAACAAGTTACCACTGCCGTGATGCATGGTAGTCTCATCCACATCAGCGGTATTCCAACGGGTGATAGGAATATCCAGTGTTTCATGCCGCATGAAATCCAGATCTGGGGTTTGTGACACGGCCGCAATCACGGTATCAAACGCTTGTGTGAAATACTCGCCAGTCGGCTCTGGACGACGACGACCTGAGGCATCCGGTGTCCCCAGCGCCATGCGCTCAAAGGTGACTTGATGTACGCGCCCTTGCTCGTCCGCATGGTTTTCCACTGGGTTAGTTAAAAAATGGAACTTGACCCCTTCGTGTTCCGCTTCCACGATTTCATAATCTTCGGCAGGCATTTCATCGCGGGTACGACGATAAATCAGTGTGGTATCGGCGCCAGCTCGCACCGCAGTGCGCGCGCAATCTATCGCGGTGTTGCCCCCACCGATCACCGCCACTTTTTTCCCGGTGGTAAAGCGCTGCTCGGTAACGTAATCCTTGAGGTAATCCACTCCAAGATAACAACCCTCAAGCGTGCTCCCAGGGTAGTGCATTTCGACCGCTTTGGACGCGCCAACCGCAAGACAAACGGCGTCATACTCTTCACTCAGCGCACTGAGTGTGTTCGCCTCACCTAACTTGCTGTTGGTATGAATCGTCATGCCGTTGCGACACAGCAGATCTATTTCTTGATCAAGAATCGATTTAGGCAAGCGATACTCAGGAATGCCATAACGCAGCCAGCCCCCGGCTTGTGGCATCGCCTCAAACACGTCCACTTGATAGCCTTCATTCGATAGGTAGTAGCCCGCTGTCAATCCGCCCGGCCCACTGCCAACAATCGCGACACGTTGTGGCTTGTCGGCTTTTTTCTCCGGTACATAGGCCTGATAGGCACGCAGATCAGCGTCGGCTGCGTGGCGTTTGAGCTGGCGAATCGCGATCGGCTCATCGACGAGCGAGCGGCGACACTCACTTTCACAAAACGCAGGACAAACGCGGCCAATCGACAATGGCATCGGCAACGTTTTTTTAATCACTTCGACCGCTTTTTGATGATCATTTTGCGCAATATGGTAGAGATAGCTCTGAATATCGACCCCAGCGGGACACGCGGTCTGACACGGCGCTTCACAATCGGCGTAATGATCTTCCATGATGCGATTTAAGGCCCGGCGGCGATGCTCTGAAAGCGCAGGAGACTGCGTCACCACATTGAGCCCAGAGTAGACCTTCAATTCACAGGCACGTTTCATGCCGCCACTTTCCACTTCGACCACACACAAATCGCATGGGATTTTGTCGTTTGAACGGTTCAAACCACACAAAGATGGGATCTCAACGCCGCAGACGTTCGCGACCTCAAGTAACGTTTTGTCCGTCTCGACAATTCGATAAGCTCCATCAATGATTATCTCAATCACACCGCACTCCATTCTTTGCGACATTACACCTTTATTAACCATACAATATTAATGGTTAATAACCTGTGATTGATCACACATTCGTACTCTTTAGCACGTGAATTTCCGCAGTGGATTTCATGTCAAGCCTATGCTCACCTAAGTTTCTGATATTGTTCAGCATCCATCGATAATCATACAAATAAATTAGGCATCATATTGTTAACAGAAAGGGTAATTATGTGGCACGTCATTTTCATAATCGTAATGTATAATTTCGTTTTTAACATTTAATTATAGATAACAATAATGTTACTTTAGACACCGTTAGTCACACCGATGAATCAAGAGTTTAATTGACGAAAAACGGTGTTAATGGGACACCATTCTTTCGGTATTTTTATGGTGATTACTATTGGGGTAATGACTTTGAAAATATCGCTTTAAATGGCGTTTAATAACACTCTCTACGTGTGGCAAACATTCCAAACTATCTCATTTCATACTTTGATCCGTGCGGTTTGCCCACTGCACGGTTTTTTTTCGTCTTTTTCTCGAGACATCGCATTTTGTGAAGCATCGCAATAATTATCCACTTGATTAACAGGTGAATAATTTTTCTCATGTCGAAGCGCCAGTTTGCCCCCTATAATTATCCAATTGTTTAATTGTTGATTGGAGAAGCCCGTGCAAGAGAGACCACGCCGCGCAGGTCGACCGACGCAAAACATTGATGCCCGAGACGCGCTCATCCTCCACGCGCGCGAACTGTTTATGGCGATGCCGTATGACAAGGTCTCGACACGTTTGGTTGCGCAAAAAGCGGGGGTCAACGCCGCGATGATTCGCTACTACTTCGGCAGTAAAGAGGGGCTATTTGAGACCATGCTGAGAGACACACTTGAGCCGATGAAACATCAATTGCAACAGATGTTTAGTGTCGGTTCTCAGCAAAATTTTATCGACATTATGCGCACTTACTATCAAGAGATGCACAAAACGCCGCACTTTCCCAAGCTCATTTGGCAAGTGATGAATATGCCTGAGTCGCAAACCCAGCGAAAACTCATGCAGAAAGTCTTTGATGATGTGAGCCGGCCCATGCAGTCAATGATTTTTGAGAAGCTGGCCGCCAACGGCATTATTCGCCCTGGTATGGATCCCCTGCTGTGTCGAGTCTCCTTTATCAGCTTGATGGTGTTTCCGTTTATCGCACCCGCTTCTCTTCTCTCGATTCATGGCATTGAACTAAGCGAATCTTTTTTAAACCGATTACTTGAACACAATATTGACGTTCTTAAACATGGCTTTTTACAAGCCCAAGGCGAACACGATGAAAATCAATAAGAAACTTCTGTTTTTCCCTGCCCTTGGGGTCGGGATCCTCATTCTCGCCCTCGCGATCATGACCAAGCCGCAACTGCCCGTAAAGCCAGCGGGTGAGCGTGCCAGACTGGTCGATACCCAAACACTGGAACTCAAAGCGATGGCGCCACTGGCGATTGGTTTTGGCAAGGTTGCACCGAAAGTCGAGTGGAAAGCCATCGCGGAAGTTACGGGGAAAATTGTCTATCGACACCCGGATCTTGAAAAAGGACAAGTCCTGCGTGCGGGGACGGAAATTCTGCGTATTGACCCGCTCGACTACGAACTCAAATTGGTTCAAGCCCAAGCTGATCTCAATTCTGCTCACACCTCTTTAGCTAAGCTCAACCAAGAAGAAGCCAACCTCAAACAGACGTTAGTGATTGAGTCAAATCGACTCGACATTGCCAACAAAGAACTCGCGCGCCAACAAAACCTGCGTCAAAAAGGGCTGAACTCTCAATCCGACGTTGACCAGCAGCAGCAAAGCACCTTATCGCAACGTAAACTGGTGCTCGACATCGAGAACCAAATCGGCTTGATGCCTGACGAAAAACGCGTTGCAGAGGCGCAAGTGAAAGTGGCGACCTCCAAAGTGGATGAGGCCAAGCGTTCTCTCGAGAAAACCATCATTCGCTTGCCTTACGACTTACGCATCGCCAGCGTTGACATCGAACAAGACCAAGTGGTCAATCTACAGCAAACCATGGTGGTCGCTCATGGCATACAAGTGATGGAAGTGGAAGCGCAGCTCTCGATTCATGACATGCTGACTATCGCAGCAAGCCTAGGTGAATTTGGCCGCGACGAATCCGGTATTCCGCAACCCAATATGACGGATATTAAAGCTAACGTGCAGCTAAGCAGCGGAAACCTAAAAGCCTCGTGGCCTGCGCGTGTGGCGCGCATCAGTGAAACGGTCGATCCTAATCAAGCGACGGCGGGCGTCATCCTCGAAATCGAGCAAGATTATCGCGCACTTGCGCCGGGCGCTACGCCGCCACTGGTTAATGGCATGTTTGTGCGCGCTGAAGTCGAAGGCCAAGCCAACCCGAGTTGGGTTATCCCTGAACGGGCCCTCCATGGCAATACCATTTATCTGCTCGATGAAGAGAGTAAATTGCGTATGGTTCCGGTTGAAGTACTTTATCGCCGCGATAACCAAGTGGTGATCGAGGGGGATTTGGAGCAAGGACAAGCGCTGATTCTCAATGATCTCCTCCCTGCGATTGAAGGGATGCTGCTCAAAGATGCGCGTTCGCCACAGGAGCCGAAATCATGATTCGTTTTTTCGCCAAGCACCCAACGGCGGCCAACTTATTGATGCTCACCTTGCTACTGCTCGGCGTGACATCTCTCACCACCATCAAACGTGAGACATTCCCTGAGTTTGATCCGCCATATATCATGGCCGGCGTCGTCTACCCCGGCGCGTCGCCACAAGAGGTCGAAGAGAGCATTTGTGTGCGCATGGAAGACGCGGTGGATGGTCTGGCCAATATCGTTGAAACACGCTGTGAGGCGGTCGAAGGCTCAGCGCGTTTAGTACTCAAACTCGACGAGAAAGCCGATATTGGCCGCATGTTGGTGGATGTGCAAACTCAAATCAACGCCATCAACGATTTTCCGCAGGAGATCGAATCCCCTATCGTTCAAGAGTTGGATTGGAACGAGCCTGTGGTTGATGTGGCTATCACCGCAGATACCACATGGCCAGAGTTAAAAGCCTACGCCGAACAGCTTAAGCGAACGTTAAAACTTGACTATGGTGTGTCGCTCGTCGATGTGGCCGGGTTTTCTGATCACCAATACCGAGTGGAACTCGACACCAGTGCCATTCGCCAACTGGGTCTGAGTGTTGGCGATATCGCGACGCAAATCGGCAAGCAGAACGTCAAACTGCCCAGTGGCAACGTGGAAACGCCTGACAAAAACTTTCTCATTCGCTTTGATGAGCGACGCGTTACACCAGAGGCACTTGAAACGATTGTGGTTGGCTCTGGGCCGAATGGTTCTCTGATTCGCTTGCGAGACGTGGCTAAAATCACCGATCGCTTTGAGCTCGATGAGCAAAAAGTGCTGTTTGATGGTCACCCATCCGCCCTACTTAAAGTGAGCAAAAACAAAGAAGACGACGCACTGCGCATTAAAGAGCGCGTGGCTGCCTTCGTGGCCGACCAACAAGCGCACGCGCCCGATGGCGTCACCCTTGAAATGACCAATGACCTCTCATCGGTGTTATGGGACCGCCTGACCATGATGGTACGCAACGGCTGGCAAGGGATCGTGTTGGTGTTTGCCACCATGTGGCTCTTCTTTAGCCTACGCTACTCGTTTTGGGTGGCCGCAGGCTTACCGGTGGCTTTTTTAGGTGGGCTGTTCTTGATGGCGCAGCTTGGGCTATCCATTAATATCATGTCCTTGGTCGGCTTATTGATGGCGATCGGTATCATGATGGATGATGCCATCGTCATCGCTGAATCCATTGCCGCCCATTTAGATCGAGGTGAAGAGATCGATGACGCGGTGATCAAAGGCGTCAAAAAAGTGCTCCCTGGGGTGATCTCCTCCTTTTTAACTACGGTGTGTATCTTTGGTAGCTTGCTGTTCCTGCAAGGAGAGATGGGCGCAGTGCTCAAAGCGGTGCCGCAAGTGCTGATTTTGGTCTTAACGCTCAGCTTGGTGGAAGCGTTTTTGATTTTGCCGAATCACCTGTCGCACTCATTGCATAAGCAGAAAGTCGAAAAAGCGCCCAATCGTTGGAAGAAGCGACTGCTCGATTCATTTGAGCATTTTCGCAACACCACGTTGGTCAACGCCGTCGACAAAGTGGTGGCCTACCGTTACGCGTTTTTGGGTGCGGTGGTGGCGATGCTGTTGATCTCTGCCTCAACACTGGTGAGTGGCATTTTGAAGTTCCAACCCTTTCCTGAACTGGATGGTGATATCGCCGAGGCTCGAGTGATTTTGCCGCCGGGATCTTCGCTGCGCCAAACTGAACAGGTGGTGGATCACATTGTTGCTTCAGCGCGCAAACTCGATAAAACCTGGAGTCAGGAGTTTGAGCAAGGCAGACCGCTTGTTGAGCACATCACTAGCCAGTTTAATACCAACGCGGATGCCAATGAATCGGGCCCGCACATTGCGACGGTGAGACTCGATCTGCTCGGCGCGGAAAGTCGCAACACCCTTATTGATGACTTCATTGCTGCGTGGCGTGATGATGTCGGTGAGCTCGCCGACCCCATCTCTTTGGTGTTTAAGCAGCCGACGATGGGGCCGGGTGGCCGCGCGATTGAAATTCGCGCCAAACACGATTCATTGGAAGAGCTGAAAGCCGCCTCCATTGAGATTCAGCAATACCTCAATGAATTTGATGGCGTACATGGCGTCTTAGATGACATGCGCATGGGCAAAGAAGAGGTGCTGGTGAAGCTGCGCCCAGGCGCCGAGAGCTATGGGGTGAACGGGCAACTGATCGCTTCGCAACTTCGGGCGGCGTTCTTTGGTCAAACGGCGGATGAAATTCAAGTCGGCGTGGAGAACATTTCTATCGAAGTGAGGCTGGACAAAACACAGGCCGGCGATCTTGGCCAGTTAGCCAACTTCCCTATCATTCTTGCAGACGGCAGCCAGATCCCACTTGCCAGTATTGCAACCTTGGATTTCCAACGCAATTACGTGCGGATTCAACGTATTGATGGGCTAAGAACCGTCAGTGTGTTTGGTGATACTGACAACACCAAAGCCAACTCCACCGCCATCATTCGTCAGTTTCAGCAGCAAGAAGCGCCAAGACTGGTCGCTAAATACCCGGGGCTGAGATTTGATTTTGAAGGCGAAGCGAAAGACGCCGCGGAAACCGGCGCCTCAATGGGTAAAGGATTTTTGCTCGGACTGTTTGGCGTGTTCGCCATCTTAAGCTATCAGTTCCGCAGCTATCTTGAGCCGTTTGTGGTCATGCTGGCGATTCCACTGGCGTTTATCGGTGTGGTGTGGGGCCACGTGCTGCTTGGCCACCCATTGAGTATGCCGAGTATGATGGGCTTTGTATCGCTGGCGGGGATCGTGGTGAACGATTCCATCTTACTGGTGCAGTATATCCGCCACCATGTCGATGAAGGGGACAGCGTGCACGACTCCGTGGTCAAAGCGAGTCGCGAGCGTTTTCGCGCCGTCTTTCTCACCTCGATGACCACCGCCGCCGGCTTACTGCCGCTCCTGACGGAAACCAGTTTGCAAGCGCAGGTTATCCAGCCGCTGGTCATCTCGATTGTGTTTGGCATCTTCGCCTCGACACTCCTGGTACTGTTTATGATTCCGGCTGCCTACGCCATCCTAGCGGATTTTGGCTTGGTGCATAAACACGAGGAAATCTAACAACAAAGGCACCCGCGGGTGCCTTAATTGATTGTGAGATGAACTCAGTGGGCTAAAGAGTAAGGGGAATCAGCTCCAAACCGAATATCGAACTCACCCCCATCACCACCAGCAATGACACTTTAAACACCGCCTTAGACCACACCATGTAGTTCTCCTCGGTGACCGGTCGAAACGTCACTTTCGTCCACCATAAACAGACCGCCGACGCGACCAGCAGGTATTCCCAACCCGCTTCACCGAGCAAATACAATCCTAGCGCAACCAAATTAAACGCCAGTACGTATGCCAACATATGTTTGCGCGCCGTTTGGATACCGGCCACTGCCGGTAACACCGGGATGCCCGCCGCTTTGTAGTCGTGCATGCGAAACATGGCAATCGCATACGAATGGGGCATTTGCCACAAGCTGAACAAGGCGAACAACAACACGGCTTCCAAACTGATGTAGTTGGTCACGGCCAGATAGCCAACCAAAGGCGGCACGGCGCCAGAGACGCTGCCAACTAAGGTGCCATAGACCGAGGTGCGCTTGTACCACATAGTGTAAAAGAACACGTAAAACACGTAGCCCAACAACACCACTACCGTCGCGAGCGGATTGGCCAAGGTGTAAAGCATACCCGTTCCGACAAGCAGCAAGATCAAGGCAAACACAAAGGCGTGATCGACATTGAGCTCACCTTGCGCCAACAAACGACGCTCGGTTCTCGCCATTTTTACATCAATATCTCTATCAAAGATGTTATTGATGACGCACCCTGAGGCAATCACCAACGCAACGCCAACCAAGGTGCTCAGGAGCAGCGATGCGCTCGCGGACTCTGATTTAGCCGCAAGGAAAAACCCTGCGGCAACAGAGATCATATTGCCTATGATGATGCCCGGCTTAGTGATCGAGAGATACCCTTTCAACATGAGCGGCCTACATCATCATGTTGATATTAAGGTTCCACATGATCCAGATAGAGCCGCCAATCAAGATAAGAACCACTATCGAGGTAAACATCAGCGAGACGAAGTTCCACTGGCCTTCTTCGGTGCGCGTTTCCATATGGAGGAAGTAAACAAAATGCACCACCACTTGAACAATCGCGCAGCCAAAGAGCACCGCATAGGTCCATGCCGGTGACAAGCTTTGCGTGGCAACAAAGTAGAACGGTATCGCAGTTAAGATCAACGAGGCGAGAAAGCCTTTCACGTAGTCTTTTTTCCCGCTGTCCGCAGCTTGATGACTCATGGCATGACTCCTACTAAGTAAACGATGGTAAAGACACAAATCCAGACGATGTCGAGGAAGTGCCAGAACAAACTCAAACACTGAAAACGCATTTGCATGGTGTCCGTCAGCCCTTTAGTGCTCAGTTGCCAGTAACACACGACTAACCACAGCAAGCCAAAACTGACGTGCAGCCCGTGCGTTCCAACCAAGGTGAAAAAGGCCGACAAAAACGCGCTGGTTTGAGGCGTCGCCCCTTCCGCTATCAGGTGATGGAACTCATACAGTTCCATCGCGATAAAGCCTGCGCCAAGCAGGAAAGTGACGATCATCCAACGCTTTAGGCCAGCGACATCACCGCGTTTCATCGCAATCATGCCAAAACCAAAGGTGATACTGCTCAGCAGCAGCAACATGGTTTCCACAAACACAAACGGCAGCTCAAACAGCTCCTTGCCTGTCGGGCCGCCTGCGGTGGCGTCCGACAACACCGCATAAGTGGCGAACAAACTGGCAAACAACACACAGTCGCTCATCAAATAGATCCAAAAGCCAAACTGCTTGTTTGCGTTGCCATCATGATGGTGATCGTGCTCGCCATGTCCAGCGAGCGTTTGAGTATCAGCGTGCATACGTCACCTCCATATCCTCATCTTTACTCTCTTGGTCAGACGAGCCTTGACTGGCGCGGGTCGCTCTTTCACGATGCGCCGCTTCAATCGCTTTGATTTCATCGACTTGGACGTAGTAATCCACATCGTCATTGAAACTGTGCTTGATACAGGTGACGACCATGCCCACCAAGCCGATGGCCGCAAGCCACCAGATGTACCAGATCATCGCAAAGCCAAACACCAAGGCCCACGCCGAGACATAAATGCCCGTTGGTGTGTTTTTGGGCATGTGGATCGGCTCGTACTCAACCTCGCGGGTGAGATCGTGTTCACCGCGCTCTTTCTGATACCAGAAGGCATCAAGCTCATCCCCTTTGGGTAGATGGGCGAAGTTGTAAAATGGCGGTGGTGAAGAGGTCGACCATTCGAGTGTACGACCACCCCACGGATCGCCCGTCACATCGAGGTTTTGTCTGCGATCGCGGATGCTGACGTAAATCTGGATGAATTGACACAACACACCTAGCGCGACAATCGCCGTTCCGAAAGCCGCGACAGCAAGCAGTGGGAAAAACTCTGGGTCGATATTTTGGCTGATGCGACGCGTCATGCCCATAAAGCCCAACGCGTAAAGTGGCAGGAAGGCGAGAATGAAACCAGTAATCCAGCACCAAAACGCACGTTTGCCCCAAGACTCATTGAGCATAAAACCCGTCGCTTTAGGGAACCAATAAGTGATCGCCGCAAAGCAACCAAACACCACGCCACCAATGATCACGTTATGGAAATGCGCAATCAGGAATACCGAGTTGTGCAAGACAAAATCCGCCCCTGGCACGGCCATCAAAACACCTGTCATGCCACCAATCGTGAAGGAGATTAGGAAACCTACCGTCCACATCATCGGCGTGGTAAATCGGATACGACCGCGGAACATGGTGAACAACCAGTTAAAGATTTTTACGCCCGTCGGTATGGAGATCACCATGGTCGCGATGCCAAAGAAAGCATTGACGTTTGCCCCTCCCCCCATCGTGAAGAAGTGGTGCAACCAAACAACGAACGCCAAAATGGTGATGACGATTGTTGCCCATACCAGTGAGGTATAACCAAACAGCTTTTTGCGTGCGAATGTTGCGGTCACTTCAGAGAACACCCCAAACACTGGCAGAACCAGTATGTACACTTCAGGGTGTCCCCACGCCCAAATCAGGTTGACATACATCATCATGTTGCCGCCCATATCATTGGTAAAGAAGTGCATCCCTAAGTAGCGATCGAGCGTCAGCAGCGCAATCGTCACGGTCAAGATCGGAAATGAGATGATGATCAGGATGTTAGAGCACAGTGAAGCCCAAGTGAACACGGGCATTTTCATTAGTGGCATCGAAGGGGTTCGCATGCGCAAAATCGTCGCAAAGAAGTTAACCCCAGATAAGGTCGTTCCAACACCTGATATTTGCAGCGCCCATATCCAATAATCCACACCCACCCCAGGACTGGCCTCAATCCCCGACAATGGCGGGTAAGCGAGCCAACCTGTTCGGCCAAACTCACCGACGGCAAGCGACATATTGGTTAAGATCACCCCGACGACAAACAGCCAAAAACTCAAGTTATTGAGGAAAGGAAATGCCACGTCTCGAGCGCCAATCTGCAAAGGAATGATGATGTTCATCAAGCCAATAATCAGCGGCATCGCGACGAAGAAAATCATGATCACGCCGTGCGCGGTGAAAATCTGATCGTAGTGATGCTGCGGTAGATACCCCGCTTCACCGTACGAAGAAAGTAATTGCTGGCTGCGCATCATCACCGCATCGGCAAAACCACGAATCAACATGATCATTGCCACGGCAATATACATAAAGCCTAATTTTTTGTGGTCAACCGAAGTAAACCACTCACTCCATAGGTATTGCCACTTACCCATACGGGTAATGGTACCCACTACCGCCAACCCCACTATCGCGATCACCGCCATGGTCACCATGATAATGGGCTCATGATATGGAATGGATTCTAACGTTAATCTTCCGAACATTATCGTTACCCTTTATGTTCTGTACTGTGCATGTGATCGGTCATTTCCTCATCGTCACTCATATTGAGCGAGCCCATAAACTGCATCACCACAGAGTGGAATAAATCATCAGGGACATGAGAAAAGTAAGTCACAGGCACGTTCTCGCTCGGCGTTGCCAGTGCTTGGTAATCATTGAAATCACGCAGCACCTTAGGTTGCGCTTTCACTTCGTTGACCCAATCCTCAAACGCACTCACATCAGGCAGAGCATGAGCGGTAAACTTCATGTGAGAGAAGCCTTCACCGCTGTAACTCGCTGACATTCCTTTGTATTCGCCTTCATGATTGGCGATAAGATGTAGGCGCGTCACCATGCCCGGCATGGCATAAATTTGACTGCCAAGACGCGGTATGAAGAAGGAGTTCATGATGTTGTCTGAGGTGATTTTGAATTTCACCGGCACACCTTTGGGAAAGGCCACGTAGTTGACGGTGGCAATATCGTGTTCTGGGTAGATAAACAACCACTTCCAGTCCAATGACACCACTTCAATGGTCATGGGTTCAATATCACTGTCTAGCGGTGTTGAAGGTTCCAGTTCATGGGTGGAGCGCCAGGTAATCACGGCCAAAATCGCGATGATAATGATAGGTATCGTCCATACCACAATCTCAATTTTGGTCGAGTGAGACCATTCCGGCGTGTACTCTACATCCGTATTGCTGGCGCGGTACTTATAAGAAAAATAGATGGTCATCAAGATCACAGGAATCACGACGATCAACATCAGAACCAATGCTGTAATGATCAGCTCTTTCTCTCGTACTCCAACCAAGCCTTTAGGATCAAGTAAAGCAGACTGACATCCAGAGAGGAGTATCGTGGCGACGAACGCACTCACCCTCAACAAGATGTGTTTATATCTTGAGGCTTCCATTGACTTTCTCGACTGTCGTAGCGGATAAACACCGACAACGTCGATGTGTTGAGCAATCCGCGGTTAAACCGTATCCATTTGCTATGGATTTTATTTACTTGCACAACCGTGTTTGCTTTCGCCACATCGAGGCATATCCGCTCTGATGGCCGTGCACTCGTCACTACCACCTCCCATTTATGCCAAAATGTTACAAAAGAAACACTTTGTTACAAACGGCGCATTATGCGGATCTAAAAATCAAATCATAGCGCTGCAAAATGCAATCTTACCTTCCATATTTGAAACGAATTACAATCTAAATCCATGTTTTAAATATGGATCATTAATATAAGGCCCTGTATTTACTGGACTGGTAATATTGATCTGGGTCAATCAATGCGTAGAAAATCGAACGACTTGAAGCAAGTGGGAAGAGGAATTTAGAGGGAATTTTCTTTGTCAGCGCAAAAAGTGTTGCAAAATGTAAAAAATTATTTCATGCAAAAAATAAGGCCAGAGAACATGCTCTGGCCTTATCTTAGAATTCTCTCATCCGAGCAATTACGCTGCTTTAGATGATTGAGCGATTTGTAGATCTTTAGCTGGGTAAGTCAACATCAATCCGTCCGCTTTAACGTGCACGTAAAAACCGCCGCTGCTTAAACCGTAAACGGTCATTGGGCCGAAGTCCTTACCTTTTGTCGCTACTACCACATCACCGATTGCGTACATTTAAACCACCTCAATTAACTGGATTTTTCACTAACCTACCTTAGGTTATGCGGCGACTGTAAGGGCATTTTTATCCGGTGCCTAATCCAGTTTTTTATCGTTTCGATTAGCAATAGTTAACCATTTTCAATTAGCGCTGGATTTCTCGTAATAGATTGAAAATAATGACCAATCAACACCTTCCCATTCACCGAGGGTGCCAACGAACAAATATGGGAGAGCGGGCAATGACGCAACCGATCTATCTCTTTGATTGGGGAGATACCTTAATGGTCGATTTTCCCGACCAAAGCGGGAAAATGAGTACATGGGAAAAAGTCGAAACGGTAGAAGGCGCCGAGCAGACGTTACAAGCACTCGCAAAAGAGCATGCGGTTTACGTGGCCACCAGCGCTCAGCACTCCTCAGAAAGAGACATTGAACAAGCCTTCCAGCGAGTCGGGTTAGACAACTATCTTAATGGATACTACTGCAAGGCGAACCTAGGGTTAGAAAAAACCAGTGTGGCGTTTTACGACGCCATCGCACAATCGCTGGAGGTTGAGCCAAGCCATTTGATCATGGTTGGAGATTCACTGGAAAAAGACATCTATCCTGCCCAGCAAGCTGGGCTCAATACGGTTTTGTACAACCCAAACAACGATGCGGTACCTGAAGGCATCACACACATCCAGTCACTGACTCAGTTGCTCGAACGCGACTAAAGTACAAGCCAGAGAACAAAAAGGCAGAGCTCAGCGGTCAATACCACCTTGGCTCTGCCCTTTTCATCTGTGACAAACTCGACACATTAACGTCAGATTAAGCCGCCGTGGGTTTGGGCTGATAGCGACCCGGTTTATGGTTCATGGCCAAGATAAGGTTAGTCGCAATCGCGCCCAGTACCGACAATAGAATCAGATGGATATCGACGATAAACAGCGACAAAATCACGATGGTACAGTCGAGACCCATTTGCACTTTACCGGCACGAATACCAAAGCGCTCTTGAAGAAACAGCGCCAAGATGTTAAAGCCACCTAAGCTCATTTTGTGACGGAATATCACCAGCATACCGACGCCGATTAATCCACCACCCAGTAACGCCGCATACACGGGTTCAATACGGGCAATCTCAATCAAGTGATGAAGATGGTCGACCGCAAACGACACTATGGTCACCGCAATAAACGTGTTGATGGTAAAACGCCAGCCCATACGAGTGACCGACAAAATATAGAAGGGTAAGTTGAGAGCGAAAAACACCTGACCAAAACTGAAATCACTCACTTTAGTGAGGAAAATCGCCAACCCCGCGGTGCCACCCGTGAGCAGACCTACCTTGTTAAAGAAGATCACCCCAAGTGAGACCAGGGCACTACCTAAAATGAGGGCGAGTAAGTTTTCTCGCAAGCTATGTTCGTTGTCCATAATCCGGCTTCCTATCCTTTAGATTCAAAATATTCTCAGAATCAAACGGGCATAAGATGAAGTTGTTTGGCAAAAATGTCGAGATCGTCCGTGATAATGATCACATCATAAGTGTTAAAGGAAGTTTACACAGTGTTCACCAATTCAGTGCATTTAGCGAGTACCAGCCCACACCGCCGTGTGTTGAAAGAGGTGGAACGCAACTCGGTGAGCGCTGTGCCGCTTTGACCCGTACAAAGCCTCATGATTAAACAGGCACAAGCGTCATTGAGAGGAGTAAAGCAGAGGATGAAGGTTTTAATCGTGGGAGGCTCTGGCGGTATTGGCCTTGCTATGGTCAAGCAGCTTATTGAAGATGACACTATCGACACCGTTTATGCGACCTTTCGCCAACGTCAACCGTTGCTTTCGCATCCCAAGCTCAACTGGTTTTTGGTGGATGTGTGTGATGAGGCGCAGATTGAGTACTTAAGTCAGACCATCAGCCAACTCGATTGGGTTATCAATACGGTGGGCATATTGCATGACGACACACATCAACCAGAAAAGCGACTTGCGCAGCTCGACAGCGCGTTTTTCCTTCGCTCAATGCAAACCAACGCACTGGCGACAGTGTTGCTCGCTAAACACTTGCAACCGCTGCTGATGAAGAGCAAACAGCCTAAATTTGCAAGCTTATCGGCTCGGGTCGGCAGTATCAGTGACAACCGTTTGGGTGGCTGGTATAGCTACCGCGCCTCAAAGGCGGCGCTCAATATGACCATCAAAACCTTGAGTATTGAGTGGTCACGGATTAAGCCGAGCAGTTGCGTATTCGCGCTGCATCCAGGGACAACCGACACGGCACTGTCGGAGCCTTTTCAGTCCAATGTCCCCGAAGGAAAACTGTTTTCTCCTGAGCGCGTCGCGCGTCAACTGCTGGCGATAGTGTTACAGGCCGATGAGCAGCTCAGCGGTGAGTTTCTCGCTTATGATGGGACGCGAATTGAATGGTGAATGGCCTGTAACAGAACATCACGCCATTGGTCACATCGTGCTCGATCAACATTATTTAGCGATAGGCTGAATCGATAAGTGGTGGGAGGCCAGTTGCCATGTTGGGCCTCTGTGGCCTTTCGCTTGGTACATCGCCAAGTCCGCCAAACGCATCAAACTGGTTCTGTCTTCGGCATGGTCAGGGAAACAACTCACCCCGATACTCACGTCTAATCTCACCGCTTCGCCCTCGAACACGATAGGTTGATTGAGGTGATGCGTCAGCTCATCGATAAGAGCATCGAGACAGGAGAAATCATCGAGTAAATCGAGACAGACGACAAATTCATCCCCCCCCAGCCTGCCGACAAAATCACTGTCACGGAACGAATGGCTCAATCGATGCGCCACCGTCACCAAAATACAGTCGCCTGCGTCATGGCCCAAGGTGTCATTGATCTGCTTGAATTTGTCCAAATCAATAAACAGCAACGCGAGCTTGTGTTGCTGCAAACGCGCTCGTTGCAAGGCATCGTCCAGTTTGGCATTGAAGGCTCGACGATTTTTTAGGTTGGTTAACGTGTCATGCTCAGATAAGAACGTCAGCTGCTTCTGTTTCTCTTTTAACTGCAACGTTTGACGTTCCACTTCACGTTGTAACTCTCGCTTGGTCACCGTGGTTTCTTTGAGGTTGCTGGTCATACGATTGAAAAAGGTCGCTATGGTTTCAAATTCCGAATCCATTTTTTTCAGCGATACCTTGGAGTCTAAATCCCCTTTGGATACCGCCACAATCGCCCTTTTGATTTCCGTCGCACCAATACGATAACGAAGGAAAATGTGCAAACTGATCAAACACACCACAACCGAGCCGATGATCATCCACCCAGCAGCAAAC
Organism: Vibrio sp. R12-SG2-ISO1; assembly: GCF_059834045.1. Classification (NCBI taxonomy): domain Bacteria; kingdom Pseudomonadati; phylum Pseudomonadota; class Gammaproteobacteria; order Vibrionales; family Vibrionaceae; genus Vibrio; species Vibrio sp. R12-SG2-ISO1. The sequence goes on from NZ_JCBDGO010000004.1 coordinate 39,345, forward strand.
CACATCAAGGATTTGAGTTCACGGGCGCTCTTATCCAAAACTTGGCGATGCACATACGCCAGCTCCTCAGTCATGGTTTGTACAATCATGCTGTAGCGAGATTGAAACAGCTCACGACTGCTCAAATCACTCGCCAACGGTAAGGCCGAATCTTGCGCCGAATAGATCCGACTCTCTTGCGCAATCACAGCGGAAAGGCCGTCACTCATTCTTTGCATATTGTCCAACCGGTGATCACGGTTTTCAAAAGTGCTGAGCTGCGCCGCGAGGTCTGAATGAGCGCTGATGACGTGATGCAAGCTCTGCTCATCATAAAACTGCATGAACAACCACAACTGACTTCTCAGCATATCCACCGACAGTTGCAGTTCGACCACCTGATCCAATTCGATTTTTGTTTGACGCTGCTGGGCGTTAATGTTTAGCAATAGCACCACAATCAACACGGTCAGTACGAGTGTGGTCCCAAACAATAACGAGAGTTTCTTGGTTAACGACTTCAGCATAATTAATCTCGCAGCTCCGACCATTGCTCAAACGGCTCGGTGTAGAGCAGTTGACGAAAATCCGGCATATCATTGTCAACCAAACCATTTTGCTTCGCCCAACGCGCCTGGATCTGCAGGTTGGACAGCAGAGCGTTGCCTAGGGACAATCTGAACACATAGTCATCCCACGACCACGTGATTTGTTCCGCCGGCAGCGCAAGAAACTCCGCCGCCAGCTTCTGCGCGTTCTCTGGGTTGAGGTGAATCCACTCTATCGCTTGATCGAGCGATTGAATCAGTTGCATAGGTGCATCATTAGCTTGAGCCAAATAGGGTTGAGTAGAAAGTAGATTAAAGCTCAATTGATACAGTCCGGTTAAACCGAGATAATTAATTTCACCGCCGGTTGCTTGGTGAATCTGGTAGATCATGGGCTCCCAAGCCGAAATGGCATCCACCTGCCCTTCAAGTAGCGCTGTGGCTATCTCTGAAGATGCTACAAACACCTTGTTGATATCGAGATGGCTCGCCTCATGGGATAGCAAGACCGCATCCAAATAGAACTCGCTCGCACTGCCTTGAATCACTCCAATGCGTTTACCTTGCAGCTGACTCACTTGACGAATGTCCGACGAACTGAGTGAGACCAGTTTTACGTCATTGTCTGACTCGACGAAGGTGGCCAGCAGTGCGAGTTCAGGGTGATCAAAAGCGTTGAACATGGCGACCGATTCCGATGCGGTCGCCAAATCGACCTCGCCTTGCATCAACAACTTCGCGCACTCGACCCCACCGGTGCATGGGATCATTTCAACGGATAAGCCCTGTTTGTCATACAGCCCCAACGCGTTTGCCACAATAAAGGGAGTGGAGAGTGGCGTCGTCGAGACGGCAATCCTCATCCTATTCAATTCACCTTGCTGGTCATCCTTACCTTTGGCGCCCAACCACATAAACAGTGCGACGAAAACCACACTGATCCCTATCCATAGCCACTGACTTTTTATTGTTTTCTGCATTCATTCTTCGCTTTATGTACGCAATCATGCTCGTATAAATCTAGTCAATAGTTGTCTATCTGGACAGAAAAAAATGAATAAAGCCGAGGATTTCTCACAATTAACGCGCCCATCAAGCAAAGTGCGCCTTCGGTTGTTGTGCGATTCATCATAGTTAGCCTTATTGGGCTTAATACCTCATGCTTTAGCTCCCCAAACTGGTGCGCATGCACCCAAGTACGCACCAATAAAGTGAAATTAAATTACATAAAATGAATCTTCCGTGACATTAAAAATTAGTTGTTGATCACATTTAAACAATGAACTATGTTATTTACATACAAACATGTAATTTAACTACAACGAGGGAGTTGGGTATGTTATCAGTGATTAAAAATCTATTCGTTCACGATAGAGACTACGCAGGTCGCGACATCGACCTCGTCATCGAACGCCTGGCGGCGCAAACGAAAACCGACCGTCACGCGTGGTCTTACTTACAAGACCTGTCCGTTTACGAAAACACCACCAGCGGCATGCGCGTGTATCCGCATGAAGTGGCAAAATACGCCGCATAAACGGCGCGCTCAGTCGAACATCGACATTCACATCTCAATAGGCCTCATCGCGAGGCCTATTTTTGTTTCCCTTGTTACACAGTTTTCTTGTCAAAAGGTGACTCCTCGGACTACTCATTAAGTATCATTTCATATAGGTTGTTATCAAAGCGGCGACTCAACTTATGAGTGACTCTATCGGTGACGCGATATTACGCATAGTCAGCGAGACATCGCCCTAGAAAGAAGTGAACCATCGTATCTAGGACACAATCAGTGGCTTGATGCGCGGTGTAATAAGAATAAAGTGGTTGTCTATGTATAGTATTTCGCTTTGTGTTCGCTCCAACACTCAGCTAGAGAAACATCTCAAAAAGCAGGAACTTGGCTTTTCTTCTGCGATTCTCATCCAGTTATTTTCCAGCCAGTCCCCTAAGACGGTTCAAGGGCTTTCTCGTACCTTGCACAGCAAATGGCCGGATGCGGTGATTATCGGCGCCAGTGCCCAGCACGTGATCCACGATGGGGTCATAGAGCGCGGAGCGACACAGGTCGTGATCACGCGATTTGATCACACCACCTTGACCTATGCATCAGCGCCAAACGCCAGCGGTGCACGAGGCGGAGAGTCACTGTCTCACTCTCTATCCCTGAGTTCAGAGACCAAGGCCATACTCTGCTTCGTTGATCGACTGACGGCAAAAGGCAACACCTTCTTCCGCTGCTTTGATTACAGCGCCATCCCCGTCGCGGGCGGCGCCTCAACCATCACCGAGAAAGGCCGCTGGGTGCTGCTCAACGGCGAATGTTACCAAGAGTGCAGCGTCGCGGTCGCGATTCACAGCCCTAAGCTTCACGTTTGGCGCTCAGCGTTCAGTGAGTGGAACGCCATAGGTCAGAGATTTAAAGTAACCCAAACATCCGACAACACCGTCTATACGCTCAACCATCAAAACATTACCGAGTTGTACCAGCGCTACTTAGCCGATGGGCAGCAACTGCCGCAACAAAAACTGATTGATTTCCCGCTCATTAAGGGCGACCCAACCCATCAAGATGTCTATCTGCCGCTGTATGTGGATGAAAATGCGGGTTTGGTGTTTGATAAAGCCCTTAGCGTTGGCGATGAAGTTCAGTTTTGCTATGTGCACCCCGAACTCACCATTCACCAAGTCCAAGACAGCGCTTACCACCTGGCTCAGCAGCAACCCGATGCGATCTTTGTCTTTAACTGTACGTCTCGACTGGACTTTATCGAGGGCAATCAAGAGTTAGCGCCACTGCAACAAGTCGCGCCGACGTATGGATTTTATTGTATGGGCGAGCTCTATAAAGAGGCGTCCACGCAAGAGATTTTGCACCACAGCATGACCTACCTTGCCATGCGAGAAGGTGACGCCAGCGGCCCGGTACCGTCGCTCACACTCGATAGCACCTCCAGTGTATCGCCGCTGTTTTCGATGATCCGCAACGCGTTTGCTGATTTGGACACGCGCCATCTGCAAATGCAGCACAAAATTCAATCCCAAGCCGAGGAGTTGGCATCGAGTTATCGCATTGACCACACCACAGGATTGCCGAACCGCTCTGTTCTTCGTCAACAACTGGCAAAAATCGGCGACGACCAAGCGCTGTTTACACTCAAATTAGCCAATCTCCCCGAAATCAATGAGAAATACGGCTACGCCATTGGTGATCGTCTGCTGGTGCTTCTGACCTCTTTTTTCATCGACAATCTGGATGATGTCTTTGCGGACAACGCCACCTTGTATAGCCTTGGCGTGGGTGAATGGGCGACCATTTTTACCCTTGATAAACAGATAGACAGCGTGCGCGAGCGCTATTACCGTGCCATCAAACAGATAGAACATTTCGATCTGGACCACCTTGGCATCGTGGAGACTGACCACATCGCCGTGTCCATCTGCGCAGGTGTGGTGTATCGCCGTGACTTCCCACACTGTAGCCCGGATGAGCTGTTGTTTAAATCGGTCGATGCGCGTCGCTACGCAATCAAACATCACCGCTATTTGTATAACGCCAGCAACTTGATTTCTCAAGACCAAGAGCGTCAGATCCGGTTGAAACAGTTATCTGTCGCGAACAGTGCCATCAATCAACATCAAGTGGTGCCGTTTGTTCAACCGATCTTTGAGGCAAAAACCCGTGAGCCCGCATTCTATGAGTGTTTAGTACGATTGCAGCATCAAGGTGAGATTGTCTCTCCTGGCTTGTTCTTACCGCATATTCAAGGCACGCGTCTCTACACCAAGATGAGTCGTCAAATGATCAAGCACACCTTTGCCAAAATGCGCTTGAATAATGATATCTTCTCATTGAACCTCTCTCCGCAAGATCTCCTCGACGACCGAACGCTGGCCCTGTTAGAACAAGAGGTGCATAGCCTTGCTGACCCGAGCCGCGCCGGCATTGAGATCGTCGAGTCCGAGCAGATCCGCAACTTTGCACGCATGCGTGAAGTGTGTGACCATTTTCGCGCCATGGGCGTTGCGATCATTGTGGACGATTTTGGTTCTGGTTATTCCAATTTGGATGAGATCATTAGGCTCGAGCCGTCAGTCATCAAACTCGACGGCAGTTTAATTCGCACCATAGACCAAGACGCCAAACAGCGAAAAATCGCCTCGCAGCTAGTCCGCCTGTGTGAAGTCTTTGACGCCAAAACCGTCGCAGAGTTTGTGCACAATGAGCAGGTATGCCAAATCGCCACGGACATTGGCATCGATTATCTGCAAGGGTTTCATTTAGGTGAGCCAAGAGCGCTGAATTAAAAGGCGCTCAATAAACATACCAACGCGCACCAAGTGCTCAACTTGGTGCGCGTCTGTTCAAGGGTCTTTTACTGCTGCTCAGCGCGAATTCGTAGTACTTGTGCGTAAGTACAATCTCCGAGCATATCGTAAGCATGAATCGCCGCCTGCCCCATGACGAAGGGATGAGGCTGATTAGCCTGACGATTAGGTAAATCTCGCAACATTTTTTCGGACGAGCCATCGCGTGTGGGATGATTGGACAGGTAAATATCCGCGCCAGCCTCTTTTGCAATCTGTTTAAAACGCTGAGCGGCCTGACTGTAGGCAAGGATTCTCTCTTCATCAGGACCATAATTGAGCCCTGTTCCGCCCCACAAACTGACGATGTGTTGTTCACCGTTGTCGTATACCGGGAAAATTAGCGACATCGTACCCGGCGTGTGACCCGGAGTCAGATAAATGCTCACTGTCGTCTCACCTAAGGAGATGGATTCACCGTCGGCTACTGTGATGTCACGTGATGGTTTCTTACCCCAACGAGGACTGGCAAAGTCTTGCACTGGCTGCTCCAGACGCGTCCACTCGACATCGGTCATCACCAAGCGTGGCTGGTAGTGCTCGACGAGGTATTCTTGTCCACCATAGTGATCGCCATGACCGTGCGTAATCAGCAAATACTTGATTGAATTGGGATCCAAACCCAACTCAATCAACCCCGCTTCAATATATTGCTTAGCTTGCGCGTTGTTATTTAACGCATCGACTAAGATAATGCCGTCACTGGTTGTAATGGCCCAACTGGATACACCACCCGTGCCGATGTAGTAGAGGTTATCAAACACCTGTGTCGGTGGGATGGGCTCAGAGCGCCCCTTGCCGCTTTTCTTTTCTTTGCGCTTCTGTTCGCTGTTCACTGTGCGAATCGCCATATTTCGAATCGGCGACTCAAGATCGCAAATATTGGTCAAGCCAGGAAACAAGTCGGCGTATTGCATACCTTTATGCGCATACTCTTGCGCGGTGGGTTCACTGGCATGGGCGCAACATGCCAATGCCATTAGAGTAGTCGATGCTAGTGCTTTCATTGGTTGCTCTTGTCCTGTTAAAAAGTGGTGTTAACCGCCAACCAGTAACGACGCCCGTCTTCAACATAACCATACTCATCCACTGTTGTTTCTTGATCAAACAGGTTGTAAATGCCTGCCATCAACTTAACGTTGTCTGTCACTCGCCAATTTGCTCCGAGATCAACATAGGTGATAGACGGTGCTAACGTACGCGTGCTGGTACTGGTAATGTTGTCTTTCTCACGGCTTTGATAATTGACACGTAACCACGAGTTAACGTCATCGCGAATCGCCCAATCACCATTGGCAGAAATAAGATGCTCTGGTGACTGCACAAGCGGCAATCCATTGTCCTCGTCATCGGTCTTTTTCTCACTATGGGTATAGGTGTAACTCGCGCTGACTTTAATCGTGCGCGTCAAACTTTTTGCCACAGAACTTTCTACACCGTAAGTGTTAGCCTCATCAATATTGACGTAGGTGCGATCGCAGCGTCTGCGGTCGGTACAACTCGGGTCGACAAAGTCGTTTTCAATTTTGTCTTTAAACTCGCTATAAAACAGAGTGACATTCGCCGATAAATCCGCAGTATCAACAAAATAGAGACCCACCTCGGTATTCATCGATGTCTCAGGCGATAGGTCTGCATTACCATACACATCGCAACGGCCGTTACAACTAGGCTGAGCCCAGTCTTCATCCATTTCTGTGAGTGTCGGCGCTCGGTAACCTGTCGATACGCCCCCTTTCAGTGTCCATTCAGGAGCCAGTGACCACACCCCGTAGACTCTCGGGCTAAAGTGACCATCAAAAATATCATTTTGGTCATAACGAAGACCCAACGTCAGTGCAAAGTCATCCGTCAAGTACCACTCGTCTTCGGCAAACAGCGACCACTGCTTGTTTTTAGACGCCAGTGCGTTGCTGTCGTCCGTCAACTCTTTCTGCTCAAAGGAAGCGCCCAAGGTCAAGTAATGTGCAGCAAGGGGTAAGCTCCACTGTGTGTTGAGTAAACTGTTTTCAATTTCTTTCTCAGCACCGTTGTTACGTACTGTTTCTGTGCTGATAAACGTGGTGCCACTGCCCCATTGATAATTACCCGAGTGAGTCCCAGCCAGTGATTCACGTTGATATTCACGCTCAGCGACTTGTGACTCGCGTGACACTGACTTATCAAGCGTCGTGACACGCTCTTGATCATGCTGAGTGTATTCAACCGAAAAGGTATCTTCATCAGTCGGGGTCAAATGCACCGCAGCACGGTAGTTGTCGAGCGTCTTACCCGCATAACCACCTTCTATTTCATCCTCTTTTCGCTCTTGGTAAAGACCTGTTAGCGATACACTCAGCAGATCTGGAATCACTGGGCCCGCAAGATACAACTGACCTTGATAGCCATTGCCTGAACGAGAATTCTCTTGCAGCGTCGTCTCCACTTGCAGACTGCCGTGCCACTCTTGGTAGTCTTTACGAGTGATAATGTTGATCACACCGCCCAGTGCATCGGAGCCATATAGAGTAGACATTGGGCCACGTACCACCTCAATACGCTCAATCGCACTCAGAGGTGGAAGCCAATCTTGCTCGGTAAAGGTACTGCCGTTGGTCTGCGTTTCACGACCAGACTGCTTACGGCCATCCACTAAAATCACTGTGTATTCTGAAGGCATACCGCGGACGGAAATATCTTGACCATCACCGCCACCGGTCACGGTCACACCCGGGATGTCTTGTAATGCATCAGTAAGATCCTTATAGGCGCGGTTCTCGATTTGAGCACGGTCGATGACACTAATGGAAGCCGGCGCTTGAGTCACGGTTTGCTCGTAACCTGCCGCAGTGACAACTAGGGTTTCCATAGAAGAGTTGTCATCGGCGAAGGACGGCATGGATGTCACTGCCGCACTGGCGATCGCCAACGCAACAGGACGAAGAGAAAATGGGCAAATAGACATAATGGTATTTCTTAGACATATAATTGATAATCGTTCTCAATTTAATATCTAATGAAAATGATTCGCAACTACATTATCATCAATAATGGCGAATGCCATTATCCCATTTATGCATAACGATCGGCCTTTTTATGCAGATGTGTGCTCTACGTCAAACAGATCCTTAAAGATGCCGCGAACCCAAATACACATAGGGTCATCATGAAAACGCTTATGCCAATACAAATAGACATGTTGGAACGCCAATCTCAACTCTGGCGGTACTTCTCTCGCAATCAGGCGCGTATCTTGGCATGCACGCTGCGCGTACGGGGTTGGCAGGTGGAAAACAATATCGCTGGTCGCCGCAATATCTGGAGCAGCATGAAAGTTCGACAGTTGCACCGGAATCGACAAGCGATTCTTTTTGTCCACTAACCCAAGTTCCATAAATTTATGCTCAAAAGAGAGGGTTTTCTCGCCCTGCAACGAGATTTGACCAAAGCTACAGCTCAACAAGTTTTCGGCCGTTAATACCTCATTGGCCAGTGGATGCGATTTACTCATCAGCAAGCGAAAATCTCGCTTGGAGACCAGTGCACGATAAAGATTTTGGTCGCCGCTGGCGGGCTCATGTGACGAGAGTGCAAAGTGCACGTCGCCAGCAATTAGAGCCTCAAAGTGACGCTGCGGCGTGGTATCCAAACTGACGATCATATTGGGTGCACGCTGTCGGATTTGTGCGATAACAGGCGGCATCAAAGTATTGATTTGCGGTTGCAAACCAAAGAAGCGAACGGTGGTTTCGATGCTACTGGGATCAAAAGACTGCTTATGAACAAGCGTTTCCAAGCTATTGATGATGAGATTGATGTCTTGTTTAATGCTGTCGGCTTTGGTGGTTAACTCATAACCCGAATTGGTGCGCACCAACAACTCATCATCAAACAGCGTTCGCATTTTCTGCAAAGCTCGACTGACCGAAGATTGGCTGATGTTCATCGCCAAAGCAGTATTCGAAACGTGCTTCTCTTCGAGTAAGTTTTTCAAAATCAGCAGCGAGCTAATGTCGACCTGGGATACATTCATGCTTGGACAACTCTAGAGTCAAAATTCGTCTTAGTCCGCTAGGGTAATCTTTGCTAAGAGAAATGTCAGGAATAAATTGAGCAAACCATGACAGGGACACTCGCCCTCAAGAAGTCAATACCATTAAGCCCTGCCTTAACGCAGGGCTTAATCCGTACAGGGTCATCGCCTCGCCGGTTACTCACCAAAAACTAACAGCTCCGCCGCGTCATTTGATGGGTTGGGGGTCGATTGAGCAGCACTGTAGTGACCGTTGCTCTCTAGATTGGTTTGATTGCTATAACCGGATGTACACGCTGCCAAGGTTATACACCCCAAAATCACCGCTAATGTTTTCATCATTTGTCCCTCTTAGTGACCGTCTTTATTGCTCCTTTTTAATCTAGCTAGTCCCGGCGATAGGCGCGAGTCGTTTTACCGAACCTTACCCTGCTTGACACAAAATGACAAAGCGAGGCGAGATCTTAAGATTGGAGGGGGTTCTACCGCGCATTTTCACTCCGCTTAGCCAGCGCAATTCGCTCTGCCAGCTCAGCAAAGCCAAACCCGCCGTTTGAGTCGGTGATCCACTTCGGCCGGTGATTGAGCTGACTCAGAACATGGCGAATGTTGTGCACGCCAAAGGTCGTCGATAGCCACTCGAACATCCCTTCATCGTTAAGTGAGTCACCCACGTAGGCGATATTTGACAACGCCGGAAGTTGGCCATGATTGTGCGCGCGAAGATAGGCTTCACTGCTGGTGCGCTTAGTGTGCTGACCCAACCAAGCGTTGATGTGAATCGAGCTTTGTGTCGCATTGACGACTTGCCCGTCCACTTCAATAGCGCGAATGTCAGCCAGCAGTTGTTCACACAACGCTGTTGATAATGGAGTACGCTCTTGGCCTGTGTTGACTGCGACATCGCAGTAACGAAACGCTTGATCGCTGGCAAACGTTACGTCTGGGTAATCACGCAGCCGCTCGGCAATACGCTCGATTAACGCTCTCTGCTGGCGCTTCATCTCATCCAAAGGCGTAAGCGTGTGGGTGATGAACCCGCTCTCACTGCGGCGCATCCAAAACGCGCCGTTTTCACCAATCACACCATCGAGCGGCCAGAGTTTGGCCATTTGATCGCACCATCCAGCGCAAGCACCCGTGACACCCACCACTTTCACGCCGACATCACGCAGAAGCGTTAACGCATTCAGCGTTTGCGCAGGCAGTTGTCCTTGCCAGGTTAACGTGTCGTCGACATCGGTGAGCAACCAGGTGATAGACGCGAGCGACGCTTGATTAGCGCTAAGCAACGAATCAGGCATTCACCACCTCTTGATGGCGGCCTTCGGTCAGTGAAATGCGCTTCGAGGTGTTGGCATCAAAAAGATGCAGATGCTCGGGTTTGATGTCGACACCAAAGCTATCACCGATGGCGATTTTGCTATGACCTTCGACCCGCACCACCAAACGCTGCGCCTCTTCGTCTAGCGTTTTACAGTAGAGCAAAAGATCAGCGCCCAGCGCTTCGATCAACTCGACTTCAACGTGGAACCACGGGTTATCATCGCACAGCTGCAAGTGCTCCGGTCTGAGCCCAAGCTTAACATCGCCCAGATTCAGCGATGCGGTCTCTAGCGGATAGAGCGCCTGAGCCAATTCAATACCATCAATGGTCACACTCGCATCAAGAATATTCATGGAGGGTGAACCAATAAAAGTCGCGACAAAAAGAGAAGCCGGGTAGTCGTAGATATCAAGGGGTGTGCCCACCTGCTCCACGTTCCCTTTGTTCAATACCACTAGCTTGTCGGCCAAGGTCATGGCTTCGACTTGATCGTGGGTGACATAAATCGATGTGGTCGCGAGACGGCGTTGCAGCTTTTTGATCTCCAATCTCATCTGTACGCGCAGCTTGGCATCGAGATTCGACAAGGGCTCATCAAACAAAAAGACTTTCGGTTTACGAACAATCGCTCGCCCCATCGCCACGCGTTGTCTTTGCCCACCAGAGAGTTGACCAGGTTTGCGATCCAGTAAGTGATCCAACTCGAGCATTTTAGCGGCCTCATTCACCAAAGCGTCAATCTCTGCCTTCGGTGTTTTTCGGTTGCGTAGCCCATAAGCCATGTTGTTGTAGACCGTCATATGCGGATACAAGGCATAATTTTGAAACACCATTGCGATATCTCGCTCACTCGGCTCAAGCGCATTGACGATGGTGTCATCGATAAACAGGTCCCCAGAGCTGATCGCTTCCAGGCCGGCAATCATGCGCAGTAGCGTCGATTTGCCACAGCCACTTGGCCCCACTAAGACCACCATTTCGCCATCGTGAATGGTCAAATCGACACCATGAATCGCTTGGTATCCGTTCGGGTAGCATTTCGCCACGTTATTGAGAGTAAGTGTAGACATGAATTATTTCTCCGAATCAACCAGACCTTTGACAAACGCTTTTTGCATCGCCAGCACCACAATGACTGGTGGCAACATGGCAATAATGGTCGTGGCCATAATTTTGTTCCATTCAATGACCCCATCGACAACACCCAGCATCTGCTTGATGCCCATCACTATGGTGTAGTACTCGATGTCGGTGGTGATCAGTAACGGCCATAAGTATTGGTTCCAGCCGTAAATAAAGGTGATGACAAACAGCGCCGCGATGTTGGTGCGAGAGAGCGGCAGTAATATGTCAAAGAAAAACTTAATCGGTCCTGCGCCATCAATGCGCGCCGCCTCCACCAACTCACTTGGCACCGTCATAAAGAACTGGCGGAATAAAAAGGTCGCCGTCGCACTGGCGATCAGTGGGATGGTTAAGCCATAAAACGAATTGAGCATGTTGAGGTTAGTGACCACCTCAAAGGTCGGCATAATGCGCACTTCTACTGGCAGCATTAAGGTGAAGAAGATCATCCAAAACGCCAACATTCGGCCCGGAAAGCGAAAAAAGACCACCGCATAGGCTGACAAAATCGAAATGGTCAGTTTACCAACGGTGATGCACAGTGCCATCACGAGGGAATTCAACAACATACCGGTAATCGGCAGTGCTGTATTATTGACTTGGCTTGCATTACTCAGCAGTTCGCTGAACACGCTGAAACCTAGGTCGCCAAACCAAAGTGGCGTTCCTGTCGCAAAGGCGGTGTTTTCATGGGTGGTCGCCACCAGCGCAATCCAGACTGGTAGTGCAATCGAGACGATGCCAGCCACCAACACAAAGTGGCAAAATAGAGTGAATAAGGGTCTGCGTTCTACCATCAGTAAGCCACCTTCTTCTCAACGTACTTAAATTGGAACACGGTTAACGTCGCGACCAACACCATTAACACCACCGACTGCGCAGCCGACGATCCTAAGTCCAAACCAATAAATCCATCGTTGTAGACTTTGTACACCAATGTCGAAGTGCTGTTGCTCGGACCGCCTTGCGTCATCGCATGGATGATGGCGAAGGTGTCGAAAAAGGCATACACAAAGTTAACGACCAATAAGAAGAAACTCGTAGGCGAAATCAATGGGAAGCTGATGGTGAGAAAACGCTTTACCGGCCCACTGCCATCGATGGCCGCTGCTTCAATTAATGAACGGGGGACGGACTGCAACGCCGCTAAGAAGAACAAAAAGTTATAGCTGATCTGTTTCCATGTAGAGGTGATGATCACCATCCACATCGCGTGGGAGCCATTAAGTGTCGGGTTCCAATCTACCCCTATCCACTGAAGGAGTTGGCTAGCTACGCCGATCGTTGGGTCAAAGAGAAACAGCCACAAAGAGCCCGCCACCACAGGCGCAACGGCATAGGGCCAGATCAGAAAGGTACGATAGAAGGTACTGCCACGAACGATATGCTCGGCAAACGCCGACAACACCAACGCACTGACCAGCGCTAGCACCGCTACGCTGAGACTAAATTGGAGCGTCGTGAATAACGAATCGAGATAATACGGATCGTGAAGCAGCTTTTCGAAGTTTTCCAAGCCAACAAACTCACGGCTCATCCCAAACGCATCTTCCAGTTGAGATGATTGAAAAATCGCTTGCCCGGCTGGCCAGATAAAAAAGACCAGGGTGATCACCAGTTGCGGGGCGATCAGCGCAATGGGCAGCCATTTATGTTTAAAAATAACAGGCGATGACATAGATAATCCAGATAGAAAAAGGCGGAGCACACTCGCTCCGCCAAACGAGGGTATTACTTTTGCGTGCGCTCAAAGCGGCGCAATTGCTCATCACCACGGCTTACCGCATTGTTCAATGCTGTTTTCGCCGTCGCTTTACCAGACCAAACGGCCTCTAACTCTTCGTTGATGATATCGCGCGTTTGCAAGAAGTTACCAAAGCGAATGCCTTTGGAGTTGACCGTTGGCTCAACCGACGTCATCTGTACAACAGCAGTGTCAGTGCCTGGGTTCGCCTCATAGAAGCCTTGGCTCTTGGTCAACTCATAGGCAGCCTTAGTGATCGGTAGATAACCGGTAAACTGGTGCCAATCGGCTTGAACTTCAGGGCTAGAGAGATACGAGAAGAACTTCGCTACCCCTTTGTACTCTTCATCAGAGTGACCACGCAGTACCCAAAGCGAGGCTCCGCCGATAATGGTGTTTTGCGGTTTGTCGACCAGTTCCGCGTCATACGGCAGCTGCGCTACACCGACGTCAATGCCTTTCATGTTCTCTTTAATGCCCGCTAGCCCCGCCGACGAGCCCATGGTCATCGCACACTCTTGGGTGTAGAACAGTGGCATACCATCGGATTGACGACCGCCGTACTTAAAGATCCCTTCTTTTGACCACTCGCCCATTTTCTCAATGTGCTTCACAAACGCCGACTCATTGAACTTGAACTGGGTATCTAGACCATCAAAACCATTGCTGTTGTTGGCGACGGGGACATTATTGCGAGCACCGAAGTTTTCTATTTGCGTCCAAGATTGCCAAGTGGTGCTAAAGCCGCACTTAGCGCCCGATTCGATCAGCTTGCGTGAGACGGTTTCCATCTCTTGCCAGGTTTTCGGTGCCTCTGTAATGCCCGCTTTTTCAAACATCGCTTTGTTGTAGTAAAGCACAGGCGTTGAACTATTGAATGGCATCGACAACATTTGGCCCTCACTGGTGGTATAGTAACCCGTCACAGCGGAGAGGTAGTTGTCTGGATCAAACGGCTCTTTGGTGTCTTCCATCAACTGGTAAACCGGGTAGATGGCCTGCTTGGCACCCATCATGGTTGCGGTGCCGACTTCAAAAACCTGCACAATGGCTGGCTGCTCTTTCGCACGAAATGCCGCAATCGCACCTGTCATGGTTTCTGCGTATGAACCTTTGTATACAGGTTTGATTTCGTAGTCATCTTGACTGGCATTAAAATCCGCCGCTATTTCATTGACCTTTTTACCTAGCGCACCACCCATGGCGTGCCACCATTCCACTTCTGTTTTCGCTTGAGCTTGCGCACTCAGTAGTGCTGCGGTGACGGCCAAACCGGTCAGGTGTTTGATAGACATAATGGTTCCCTTATGTGAGTCTTACTTGCGTAAAGTCCTAGTGTGGTTAAACCTCAGCGGATGTTCACTTCTCTTTCACATTCGCTGCTTCAGAATTCAAGTGAACATTAATTAGCAAAAGTTACGCTGAGATGACACTTAAATGAACATAAATGAAACTTAACTTTCGGTTGAATGTCAGTTTGGGGTGTCATCAAACGGTCACATGAAGATGACAAAGTTCGTTTGAAACAAAATGAACATAGACAGTGAATAACAATGACAACACTCCCTACCCTTATCCCAACCATGGCCCATCGCGGCCTCTCTAGCCTTGCGCCAGAAAACACACTCGTCGCGTTTCAGCGTGCCGTTGAATTGGGCTGCCAGTGGATAGAAATCGACGTCCAACTGAGCGCCGATGATGTGCCCATGGTGATTCATGACCACACGGTGAACCGCTGTACCAACAATAAAGGTAAAGTGAGTGAATTGACGTTACAGCAACTGAAACAACTCGATGCCGGGTTGTGGTTTGCTGATGAGTTTGAAGGGGAACCGATCCCTACCTTATCGGAAACATTGGCCTTGACCCAAGCGGCCAACGTCAACCTTAACATTGAGCTCAAACTCTACCCTCACACGGACATTGATCGCCTGTGCCATCACGTCGCTGAGGTGATCAATGAGATGGGTATAAACCCTCAAACCCTGCTCTTTTCGAGCTTTAGCACCCATGCCTTGCAATGCATAAAACAATATCTACCCGATGTGCGTCGCGGGCAATTGTGGCAAAGCATTCCCTATGACGCGGCGTCGGTCCTGACTCAAATTGATGCCTACAGCGTGCACTGCGACTACCGCTTTTTGACACAGGCGCAAGCCAAAGCGATTAAGCAGATGGGTTATCAGCTCTACTGCTACACCCCCAACTTTCCCGAATTAGTTGAGCCACATCGCTTATGGGGCGTCGATATGATGATCACCGACGTGCCTCAGCGCTATACTCAGCGTAACGAAACTCACACTGGTGCCGAACGCCACGCTATTCATGGATAATCTTTCACTCCGCCAACACGCGATCATTGAGCGCATTCATCAACAGGAATATTGTTCGATTGATGAATTGGCTCAGCAGTTTGATGTCACGACACAAACCATCCGCCGTGACATCAACGAACTGTGCAACCTAGGCTTGACCCGTCGTCACCACGGCGGTGTCAGCTTACCTGCCACCCTGAGCAACCGTAGTTACACCTCACGACGCATGACGAATGCCAAGGACAAACACGCCATTGCCGAGCGCGTCGTGCAGCATATTCCCAATGGTTGCACTCTGTTTTTGGGTATCGGCACAACCATCACCGCGATTGCAGAGCAGCTTGGGCATCACCACGAGCTACGTGTGGTGACCAACAACTTTGAGGCGGCGCATATTCTCTCCCAGTTTGAAGAGGTGGAAACCTGGATCCCAGGCGGGCGCATTCGCAGCAATGATCGCGATGTGGTGGATGATAAAGTCGCCGACTTTTTCGCTCAGTTCAGTGCTGACATTGGTATTATTGGCTGCGCAGCGGTCAGTGATATACGCAGTGGCCTAGAGAATACAGAAGTGACGCAGTATGTGATGGAGCACGAATTGCGGGAGGCGCGTGTCAGCCAAGCGATATTGGCCCATTCAGAGCAACGTTGGTTAGTGGCCAACGACAGCAAATGGCAGCGGTGCGCCAATACCAAAGTCGCGCCATTGGAATATTTTGATCGCATCTTCAAAGACAGCAAACAAGCCTAACCTGCTCTAGGTTTCACCCTCAAGATGGGTTAACGTAGAAACATTGTTTTGTTTTTTTCAGTTAACGAGGCCGTTAACTCAGTGCAAGGAAAGCTATGGTCGAGCAGGTTGTTGGCATTCTTTTCCCCGTCTTTGCGTTGGTATTGATTGGGTTTTCTGTCGGGCGTTGGTTAAAACCAGACTTCAAACCGATCAACCGCATCAACATGGACGCTTTCACCCCCGCGTTGGTGTTCTCTTCTTTGGTGGCGATGCCTCTCGATACCAACCAGTTGCCCCTTTTGAGTGCGTCACTCATTTCAGTTTTATTACCCGGGCTATTGATGATCCCAATTTGCGCCATCAGTAAACTGCGCTTTAAAGCCTGGGCGCCGCCACATATGTTTCGCAACAGCGGTAACTTGGCGATCCCTCTTTTTACCTATACGTTTGGTGAGACGGCGCTGGCGCCTGCGGTTCTGCTGTTCGTGGTCTCCGCCTGCTTGCACATTAGTATCGGCTTAGCGCTGCTGAGTGAAGGCAACCCAATCAAACAAGTGGTCAAAATGCCGATTTTTCTGGCGGCCAGCGCAGCGCTTTTTCTCAACCTAAGTGGGATTGGTGTGTGGTCCCCTTTGTATGAAGCGACAGTGTTACTCGGTCAAGCCGCGGTACCCGTGATGCTGCTCTCTTTAGGGGCGCAAATGTGTCATATGCGTTTGAGTGGATTTCGTATCGGTGTGCTGTGCACGCTGCAATCCTTGTCGACGGGTGCAGTGGCGTTTGCCGTCATCTATTGGTTTGTGCCGCTGCCGACTTTGGAGCTGCAAATGATGGTGCTGTTTACCATGTTGCCACCAGCAGTTATGAACTATCTGTTTGCCGAACGTTTCGGGGTTGAACCGACGAAAGTGGCGTCGATGGTGCTGTTTGGTAACTTCTTCAGTTTGATCACTCTGCCCCTGCTGCTGACATTCGCCTTATCTCTGGGTTAACTGCTTATCTCTGCTAACTGGCGTTGACATGTCCAAGCGATGTATAAACAAAAACAGCGGCCATTGGCCGCTGTTTTCACATCATCATTGATTACTTCTTCAGTTGAGTGAAGTAGTCAAAGATAACCGGTACGTCGTTTTGACCTAGGCCAGCGTCAACCGCTGCTTGTAGGCTCTTTGACGTGCCTTGAGCGATGAGAGACTCAGTGCCTAGCTCTTCACATAGCGCAAGGAAGTAACCAAGGTCTTTGTTTGCGTTCGCTACAGAGAAGCCCAGTTTTTCTTCGCCATCAACAGCGTAGAACTTACAGAACTGCATGAATGGTGAGTTAGATGGACCTGCAGACATGATGTCAAACAATTGTTGGCCGTCTACACCTGCAAGCTTAGCAACAGCGAATGCTTGAGACATTGTCGCAACCGTTGTCATACCCATGAAGTTGTTAACAAGCTTAGTCACGTGACCTGAACCTAGTGCGCCTAGGTAGAAGACGTTTTCGCCTTGCTCGTCAAGAACAGGCTTCACTTTGTTGAATGTTTCGATATCGCCTGCTGCCATGATGTTCAAAAGACCATCTTTCGCGTGTGCAGGTGTACGACCTAGAGGTGCGTCAATCATACCCGCGCCTTTCTCAGCAAGGTCAGCACCAATCTTCTTAGTCGAAGCTGGGATAGAAGTACCAAAGTCGATGAGCGTTTTGCCTTCAGACATACCCGCTAGGATACCCGCTTCACCGTAAACCACTTTCTCAACCACTTCAGAAGTCGTCAGACATAGCATTACGATGTCACTTTTCTCAGCCAGTTCTTTACCAGACGTCGCTTCAGAGGCGTTGCCACGAGCAAGAACAGCAGCGACTGCGTCTTTGTTAAGATCCATAACGTTAACTTCGTAGCCACGGTTTTGTAGGTTCTCAACCATGTTGCCGCCCATAAGGCCAAGACCGATGAAACCAATTACAGGTTTAGTCATTTCAGACTCCTAAATGCAATATTGTATGATTATATGATGTGGTCGTAGAATACCGCTCATGAGCGGCTAACGCAATCCTTGATTCAATAAAAATTGCGGTAAAGCCTTAGAATTGTGAACTCAATCAGAATGAGACAGTGTTTTAAAACACAAACATTGCCGAGAAAAAAGAAGAAAAAATCACACCAATGAATCGTAGAAAACGCTTATTTGTGTGACCAAATGATGGGAATTGTCCGCCTTTAGCGCTCGTCATCTAACACAGGTGACCAGTTTTCAGGATCGGTCAGCCGCGTTTCACTCGGCGATGCTTGCGCTCGAATGTCACTTGGGTTGTAAATAGCGCAACTCTCCATCGACAAACAGCCACAACCAATACACCCACCTAAGTCCTGTTGCAGCGCTTTCATCTGCAAGATGCGGTGCTCAAGCAGTTGATGCCACCCTGACGCCATCACTTGCCAATGTTGCCGATTGGGCGCTTGGTGGTGTGGAAGGTGGGCAAACGATGCCGCGATCTCCTCCAAGGTCAGTCCAACTTGCTGAGCGGCTTTAATGATGGCAACACGTCGCAGCACACTTCGATGATATCGGCGCTGGTTCCCAGCGTTACGCCAACTGAAGATAAGCCCTTTCTGCTCATAAAAATGTAACGCCGACACCGCAACACCTGAACGTTTAGCGACCTCTCCGACCGTCAGTTCCATCTTGGCTCCTTAATTCACTCGAACGTTATCGACTCAAATGAAAAATAACGCTTTACCTAAAGTTAACTTGAGGTTTTATAGTAGCAGCAACTGATCAATATTGGTACACAGAAAGGAACACCACAATGACATTACACGGACGCAATAAGACCACTCCCTACCTAACCGGACGCTTTTTTGATGGCATTTCTTCTGGGCTATTTATGATGGCTCTGCCTTGGCTCATGCTGCAATCGGACAATATGGGCACCTTTGTCGCCTTAGTGGCACTCACTTGTACTGGTCTCTCATTTTTCTTAACGCCCTTCTTTTCAACCATGATTGACCGCCATTCACGCAAAACAATCTTAGTGATGGTCCAATGGGTGCAAGCCATCTGCGCCGCGCTGGTGATGATCCTGTCATACCACGGCATGCAATCCCCATGGCTATTGGCACTCGCGCAACTGGTGTTTTGGGTCTCGAGCAATCTGGCTTGGTCTACCAACAATGCGTTTACCCAAGAAAATTATGATCACCATGAGTACGCCGCAATTTCAGGACAACAAGAGATCATAATGCAAGGCACCACGCTAGGTGCTGGCGCGTTAGGTATTGTGCTCCTCGAGCAATGGGGAATTATCGAATTCTCAGCTTTTGCCATCTTGGCATCCACATTGGCGGGTATCAGTTACCTGGTGACACCCTATCGACAAGCGTTTCGCGCCGAACGTAAAGTACGCTTTTGGCAACAACTGGTCGAAAGCCGCTCCATTGTGCTTTCTGAACCACGCTTTTACGCCTTCTTGATGCTCTCTTCTCTCTCCTACCCCATTTTGACTTACTTGGGAAAGTTGGTGCCGATCTGGTTTGCACAGCAGAACATCGCTGGGCACTGGCTCGCGGGCTACAACATGGCGTTTGGGATTGGCTCGCTGCTCACGGGACTCATCGTACACAAATTACTGACCCGTCGCGCCTTACCCCGCACCATGCTGCTTGCCATGTCGTTCAGTAGTGTGATGGTGCTAGGGATGAGCATCTCATTAAGCCCAGCGACCTTGCTTGTCTTCACCTTGTTATTTGGCCTTTTTAATGCGTTAAATCGAATCGCGCGAACGAACTGGATGCACCACACCATCGCCATCCATCAACGAGGCCGCGCCGACGGTGCATTGCAAATGTTTGCCACTCTAACCCAGAGTATGAGCTATGTGCTGATCGCTTTGCTCAGTCATGCCCAGTGGATCGAACTGGGGTTCTTACTCGCTGCAATCACCATGGGCGGAGCGACCCTCGCCATGCGTTGGCTACTGACTCATGCACCAGAGTCCAGCGTTATGAACGCGTCTATTAAGAGAGGAGAGGTGTCTGCCACCGCAATGTGATCAAAAGCAACTTATTGCTGTGCAATTATGCAAAAGCATTTAAAACATGACACAAAACAATATGCCCAGCTAGCACATGGTTAGCATGCTACAAAATCATGGTAAAAAACCATGCAAAAAATACGTTATCAGCACGGCGCAAAGAGATAACTAAGCGCCCAAGCCGATACAAACAACACTCTTAGATAATTAACAACGAAAGTGGCTAACCATGAAATTAAGCAACCTGTCGATTAAGGCAAAACTGACCTCGGTCGTTTTGCTCTCCATACTCCTTATCCTGATCGCTTGCGTCTACAACTTGCAATTGCAGCGCACGACGTCACTACTCGAGCGCGAAGACAAACTCAGTGCACAAGTGGAAGCGGCGGTGTCTCTTGTCGATCACTATTATCAGCAGCGCACAGAACTGGGGGACGAGCGCGCCAAACAACAAGCGCTGAGCGCGCTGCAAGCACTGCGTTACGATCAAGACAACTACTTCTGGGTATTAAATCAGCAACTAACAGTCGTCATGCACCCTATAAAACCGGAACTTGACGGCAAAAGCGCGGCAGATTTCAAAGATGGCGGCGGTAAATATCACTGGCGAGAAATGGTCGACATCTCACGTACCCCGGCACAAAAAGGCTTTCTCGACTACCAATGGCTAAGCCCAGAAAAACAGCTCAAGGATAAGATCTCCTACGTGCAGTTGTTCCCAGAGTGGAACTGGATCCTTGGCTCTGGCCTGTTAGTCGCAGACATTGATGACGCTTTCTACGCAACGGCCACCAAACAAGGCGGTGTCGCCGTCGTCATTTTTGGTCTGCTGTTGATGTCCGGCTTTGCCGTATCACGCAATATTCTAATGCCACTCACCACTTTGATTGATAGCACACATAAGATCGCCGACGGTGATCTGCGCATACGCATGAACATGACACGCAAAGATGAACTGGGCGATGTCAGTCAGCAAATCGATAAAATGCTCGACAAACTGCAAGCAACCCTACGCGCAGCGCATGACTCAGCCACTCAATCGAGCACGATGGCGAGCCACATCGCCCAAGCGAGTGAGGAAGCCGCCACCAGCGTCAACGCTCAACACACGCAACTGGAGATGCTCTCGACTGCCATGACGGAGATGTCTGCGACCATATCCGATGTGGCCAACAACGCAGAAAACACCTCAAGCAGCACGTTGCGAGTCGTCAATCACGCAACAGAGAACGATCGCACGATGGCACAAACCTCTGAAGCGATTTCTGCCGTGTCTCACGACATCGCTACTTCTCACGCGCTCGTCACCGAACTTCAATCGGGCGTCGATGAGATCAGTAAAGTGGTCGAAGTGATTCGTGATGTTTCAGAGCAGACCAACCTCCTCGCGCTCAACGCCGCCATTGAAGCCGCGCGCGCCGGAGAACAAGGCCGAGGGTTTGCCGTTGTCGCCGATGAAGTGCGCAATCTAGCCAGTCGCACACAACAATCGACCAATGAGGTGCAAGACACTATCTCGAAATTAACCCAACAAGCGCAACGCACCTTTGAAGCCATGCAAAACAGCAACAAGATGGTCGAACAAAGCGTGGCCTCCTCGGTGAAAACACGTGAGCAGATCAAAACCATTCTCGATGAAATGCACAACGCCAACGACAGGGTCGCACAAATCGCCGCCGCGTCCGAGCAGCAAAGTTCCGTCGCCACCGAGATGAATGAAAACGTCACCGGTATCCATCTTGCCGCCAACGAAGTGATGCAAGCCTCACAATCGCTCGCAAAAGACAGTCAACACATGGCCGAAACTGCCGAACATTTATCGGCGCAGTTGCAGTATTTTAAGGTGTAGGTGTGTTAGGTAGGATCAGTTCGATGCATCGCTGAGTTATAACAAGCAACAAATTAGGTCCGGTATAGCACTTTCACCACGTGCCAACCAAATTTGGTTTTCACTAGGTGCGGGACCAGTGTCTCACCCTGAAAACAGACTTTGTCAAACTGAGGCACCATCTGACCGCGGCGGAATTCACCAAGATCACCGCCGCGTCTGCCAGATGGACAGGTGGAGTACTTCTTTGCCAGCGTCTGGAATTTCGCGCCTTTTTTCAACTGTTTAATGATGTCTTCGGCTTGCTCTTTGTGCTTAACCAGAATGTGGAGTGCGGCGGCAGTGTTGGCCATAGTCCAAACCTCAATGTTAGGTAGATTTCAACGGAGCGTGATTGTAACCAAACAAAATGAGATCTTCACCCCATGTTTGAACCTTGAGTGTCATTAATACTGCGAATGCCATTCAAGTAAGACTAAATTTGCCCGATATCATTGAACCTACCTCAAGATCCATTACCATTTATTAGGTAGAGACCCAACGAGAGTATGAAGTAAATGGTGAAAACTCCGAGTAAAGCAAACCAGTCACAAGGCATGTTGATGTTCACCTTGACCAGCAACAAACAACTGTTTGCGATCGGCACACTAAAAGTACGCGAAATCGTCCCTTTTCAGCCAACCACTCAAATACCCTACTCGCATCATCATGTGATTGGCACTGTGACCATTCGCAACAAGACCATTCCTGTGATTAATATGCCGGCCGCGATTGGCTTTCGTCCTATTCAGCCGGAGGAATACAACGATTGCTACCTGATCGTGACCGATTGTCTGCGTACTGTCGTGGCGTTTATGGTGCGCTCGATTGAAAAAATTATCGAATGTGACTGGAAGGCAATCGAATCGGCACCCAAAAGTGCCGGCAACAATGTGTTTGTCACGGGGATCACACGCTATCAAGACAAAATTGTGCAGATGTTGGATGTTGAGCTGCTGCTCGCCAAGATTTACCCGCAGTACGAATCAACCAAAATTCCAATGCTCACAGACATTGAGCGCGAGCGCCTGAAAGCGCTCAATATCTTGTTGGTGGATGACTCTTCCATTGCACGTAAGCAACTGGGGGATGCGCTCGACAGCATAAATATCCCTTACAAGATTTGTAACAATGGACTCGATGCATTGCAGTTGATGCGTGAAGAGGCCGCGCGCGGCAAACCGATTGAACTCTTGGTGAGCGACATCGAAATGCCGGGCCTGGATGGCTACGAACTGGCGTTTGAAACGCAAAGCGAGCAGCAGCTTAGCCGAGTGTATATTATTTTGCATACCTCTTTATCGAGTGAAATCTGTGTTGATAGAGCGCATCAAGTCGGCGCCCATGAAGCGTTAGAGAAGTTCAATGCCGCGGACCTGATTAAGGCGATGCTGCGCGGGGCGGCCAAACTGGAAGAGGGAAACGTGCGCAACGCCGATGCGGTCAGTATATGAGCAAAGTGATGATTTAAACGCCAAGCGCTCAATTCGGCTGTTATTTTTACCCGGTATGCATCACGCATTTTCATGAATGGCCTAAATAAAAACTCGTTAATTTTAATAAATTTAGGCATCATTCATTAATATCCACTAATCTTATTTTAAGACTCCTGTTACGGCTAAGAACTATACAACAACGATGACAGACGAAGATTTCAAAAAGTCGACGGCGAATTTGAAAAAAGCGGTGCCCCTGATGATGAAACATCATGTTGCGGCCACGCCCTCAAACTATGCGCTTTGGTACACTTATGTAGATAATGCGATTCCCAGATTGAATCGTGAACTCGATGCCGTGCTAGAAAACTATGGCATCTGCCCACCCGCTACCTGCGAGCAACTCTACAAAACCCATGTGGCAGGCCAAGTCGAAACCGACATGAGCAACCTGCGAGCCAATATCGAAATATTGGTCAATGAGGTAGCGAGCTCAGTCAGCGATACGCTCACCGACACCTCTCAGTTTTCGCAAATGATAGACAAAAGCTTTGAGAGCTTAGAGCGAGTCGATGGTAACTCGATGACCATCGACGAAGTGATGAAAGTGGTGCGCCAATTGGTGTCGGACTCCCATGAAATTCGTCATTCAACCCGTTTTTTAAACAGCCAACTTGAGACAGCGACCGCTGAAATCAATTTGCTCAAAGCACAGTTGGCCGAAGTGCAGCAAGACGCCCTGTTTGACTCACTCACGAGCCTCTACAACCGGCGCGCATTTGATAATGATCTTCGTACCCTTATTCGCTCCGAGCAGAGTATGTGCCTAATTCTGGCCGATATTGACCATTTTAAAGGCTATAACGACACCTACGGCCACTTGTTTGGTGACACGGTCATCAAAGGCATCGCAAAGCGCATCCAATTAAGCTGCCGAGAAGGAATCCATGCCTATCGCTTTGGCGGTGAAGAGTTCGCCTTGATCGTACCCAATAAGTCACTAAGGATCGCCAGACAGTTCGCCGATAGCCTACGCCGCGCGGTAGAAAAGCTCTCTATCCGTGACAAGCGCTCTAACAAACCGGTAGGTAACATTACCATGTCACTCGGCGTTGCAGAGTTTGAAGTGGGTGAAAGTGCAGAGTCGTTAATTGGCCGAGCCGACGGCCTGCTCTACGAAGCAAAACAGCTCGGACGCAACCGTGTGATGCCGCTTTAAGCGCTGGATGATCTGTGTGCGTGTCCCTTCTCCTGATTGACACTGTTCATCTTGTTGGCAACGGGTTTTCGATAACACGTAACGCCTAATGACAAGCCCCGCTCTACGTAGCGGGGCTTGTATTATCTACCTATCGTGATCAACCTTTAACCCTAACCGTCTGCAGTGATCGCCGCGATCAGTGCCTGTTCGACTTGATCGGCTTTGTCATTGTCGATTTGGCAGGTTCCAGCCGCTTTGTGGCCACCACCGCCGTATTTCAGCATCAGTTCACCGACATTGGTTTTAGAGCTGCGGTCAAAGATGGACTTGCCCGTCGCGAAGACGGTGTTTTGTTTTTTGAATCCCCACATCTTGTGAATCGAGATGTTGCATTGTGGGAATAGCGCATAAATCATAAAGCGGTTGCCCGCATAGATGGTCTCTTCATTGGTGAGGTCAAGCAGCACCAAGTTGTCGTAAACCGTGGCGCAGCGCATGATCTGCTCTTTGAACAGGGCTTCGTGCTCGCGATACAAATCAATACGCTCTTTGACATCAGGCAGCGCAAGAATGTCGTCAATAGTGTGATTTTTACAGTATTCGATCAGATCCATCATTAGGTTGTAATTGGAAATGCGAAACTCGCGAAAGCGGCCTAAGCCCGTGCGGGCATCCATGAGGAAATTGAGCAAGTTCCATCCGGTCGAATCTAACACCTCATCTCGATTGAATTGAGCGGAATCACCCTTATCGACGGCTTCCATCATATCTGTCCAGTGTGATGGGAAGACCGCCTCCCCACCGTAGTAATCCCACACCACACGCGCGGCAGAAGGCGCATTAGGGTCAATAATATGATTGGGGCGCTCGCCCGCGTTGCGAATCGTCTCGGACAAGTGGTGGTCAAAAATCAAATGAGCGTCTGCCACATAGGGCAAGTTCGTCACAATATCGTTTGGAGTTATGTCAACAAGACCATCTTGCATGTCTTTTGGGTGTACGAACTTGATATCGTCAATCAAATTAAGCTGCTTCAATAACACCGCGCATACTAGACCATCAAAATCACTGCGAGTAACAAGTCGATATGTTTGTTCGGACATCTTGGTTTCCTTTGCCTACTGTCTAAATGGGAAGACCTTCCCTGCTGCTTCTTAAACTTTAGTACCAACAGAGCAAGGATGAAAACCGTTAACTTAATAAAATTTGGAGTAAAACATCCTTTTGGCAAAGTTAAGACACGTTTCTTTAGGTAATCTTCTATACTCGATATGCATCTAATTGAAATTTGGAGATATTACATGAGAAATGCCGCTTTGCTTTTGACATTGCTTGGCGCCGCTGTGCTCACCGGTTGTGCCAATGAACCCGACGAATATGAAGTGAAAGAGTACACATCCATCGCAAATCCAGCCGCTGTCTACTGTGTTCAGCAGCAAGGTGAACTAGATACCGTGAGCGAAAACGACAAACGCGTTACCTACTGTGTGTTGCCAGATGGCAGTCGACAAGAGCAATGGGAATACTATCGAGAGAGTCAGCAACAGCAAAGCCAGTAAACGCCTCCTTAGGAGAAGAGCGCTAGATTAGGCGCTCTTCTTTATTTCAGATAGGGCAAGCTAGACTCAATCGCAATCGCATCATGACGCCAATACTCAATATCAGTGAAAACCGGCTCTCCTGCACTATTCAGATAAACCTTCTCTAACACCAACGCGGACGTACCAACCGTTGCGCGTAGGGCTTGAGCGATCTCACCATGCAGCGCGCTCATACGAATGGCGTAGCTTTCTCTACCTGCTGGACAATCGCCTGCTTAATGGTTACGTACTGCACTTTCTCTCCCTTCTCCCTCTCCCTCTTCGTTTCGCTGTCAGTTTAAGCGCCCTTGTCCGGGAAAGAAAGCTCGCTAAAGTCATGTGATTGTTCTGGATCCCAATGGCAATTGAGCGCTTTAAGGGACTGATCAAAGCAATTTAACGCACCATTAAGCTGCAAAATAGAGGTCGCCTCTCTCGTGAAGCGCAGCGCCTCCTCTAACTGAGATAACAGCGCCGCCCCAACTCTGTCTCGCGTCAACGATTGGAGCTGTTCGAGTGCTTGATGCGCCTGTTGCTCACAATATCGACGCCTCGGACAAGGATGAAAATCAATCTTGCCTGCCACTACCCCTTCTAAGTAAACACGGTAGGTCGTCAACGCATCACAGAGCAAAAACCCGTCACCTTGTTTTGGGTATGGGTACGGTGCCAAGACATGAGCGTCCGCTTGCGGGCAAATAGTGATGCTTAGTCCTTGCCGAGCACACTCTCGCGTCATCATGCCTAGCAGACCCTGCTCAGGGAGCCAGTGTTCAATCTCAAAAATACGCTTGAGGTGATAATCGGTGGAGACAAATAAAATGTTGAGAGGAGTACTTCCCCCTACTAAGCCACTTTTCACCAAGGTGTTCGCGGCATTGGCAACATTTTCGATGGTATTGGTGGATGTATCCTCAACCAAGAGCCGATCTTTAGGCAGGCTGGCCCAAAACGAATCGGGCGCACGCTGACCGAGTGCTTCGCACATCGCGTTTGCCTCTGAGGCCGTTTGCCCTGACGTTCGACCGCCACAGAGCACCACGACACTCTGCGCAAGGTTCAATTGTTCTGCCTGATGGATCAACGCATCGATTCTTGATTGCCCTTCGAGCGTCAACTGATTGTTGACCAAGCGCTTTCCCAACACAATGACGGCATGAGATATATTCATCAATCGTTAACTTCTCAACTTTTTATTCTAGATATTAATAATCTCTGTACAAAGTTTCGCTCAGTGCGTAGCGTAAAGCAGACTATTCTAAAAGCAGCTAGAATAAGTAAAGATCAGTGATACTCGTACAGCTTACTCACGGCGCACCGCTGGAGAACGTGGCACAACGAGTACAACAATAAGAGAGCCTGAAACCACAGGTCAATAGGAAGTGATGAACATGCTGTCAATTTTCGACATATTTAAAATTGGCGTGGGCCCATCGAGCTCACACACCAACGGACCCATGCTAGCGGGGTATCAATTTACCCAAGCGTTAGACGAGCAGCTCAACCACACCTCTCGGGTGCAGGTGGACTTATATGGCTCACTCTCATTGACGGGTAAAGGCCACCACACGGATAAGGCCGTCATTCTCGGCTTACTGGGTAACCGCCCCGACACCATAAAAATGACCAGCGCCAAAGCCTTATTGCAACAAGCGATGGACGAGCAACAGCTATTACTTGCGGGTCGCCAAACCATCGCGTTTCATTACCAAGGGGATATTCTGTTCCACGATGACAGCCTGCCTTTGCATGAAAATGGCATGACCATCTCTGCTTTCGATGAAACGGGCGCCATACTGCTTAAAGAGACCTACTACTCGATAGGCGGCGGCTTTATCGCAACGGAAGATGAACTGACCAACGGTAGCAAAACAACCCCCGTTACCGTGCCGTTTCCTTTTAAGAGCGCCGATCAAATGCTCCAGATGGCGGAGCAACATGGATTGAGCCTCGGTGGAATGGTGCTGCAAAATGAATTGTGCTTCTTCTCTGGCCAAGAGATTGACGAAAAAGCCGAGCAAATTTGGAAAGTGATGACGCTGTGCATGCAACGAGGCTTTGATACCGAAGGCATCCTTGAAGGTGGCCTGAACGTAACGAGACGCGCGCCAAACTTGCTTAAAAAGCTGGAAGCCAACGCCGCCGTGGAAAATGACCCAATGGAAATCATGGATTGGATCAACTTGTTTGCCTTCGCTGTCAGTGAAGAAAACGCCGCCGGTGGCCAAGTGGTGACATCGCCAACTAACGGCGCAGCAGGCGTCATTCCCGCCGTACTCATGTACTACCACCGTTTTATCAAGGAATTAAACCTCAAACAGATCAAAGACTTCTTGGCCGTGTCCGGCGCTATCGGCATTTTGTATAAAACCAATGCGTCCATTTCAGGTGCAGAAGTGGGCTGCCAAGGTGAAGTCGGCGTATCGTCGTCCATGGCGGCGGCGGGCTTAACCGCGCTTCGAGGAGGCAGCAATGAACAGATTTGCATTGCGGCCGAAATCGCGATGGAACACTCCTTGGGTATGACCTGCGACCCGATTGGCGGTTTGGTGCAAGTCCCATGTATCGAGCGCAACGCCATGGGTGCAATGAAGGCCATTAACGCCTCTAGAATGGCGCTCAAGCGAACCAGCAAATGCCTGATTTCTCTGGATAAGGTGATTGCGACCATGTATCAAACCGGCAAAGACATGAATCGTAAATATCGCGAAACCTCACTCGGTGGTTTGGCTGTGATTCACATGGCGCCGTGTGAATAGCCCTAAGGCTAAGTCTCCACTCTGAATGCCCTATTACGCCAACAATATCGCTTTGAGATCAAACAGAGACTCTACGGTATAGTTTGGCGTAATGCCTTCTACGCTCGGTAAGCAATGTGTGTTGAGCCAACAAGTCTCAATACCAAAATTGATTCCGCCCAAGATGTCTGAATGAGGGTTATCGCCCACCATAAGGACTTTGCTTTTACACGGCTGCGCCATTTTTTCATGGGCGTGCGCAAAGATCGCCAGATCAGGTTTGGCTACGCCGACTTCTTCCGAGATGATCACGTGTTCAAAGTATTCACTCATGCCAGTGCGTTCAAGTCGAATCGCTTGCAACTCGGTAAAGCCGTTGGTGATGATGCCAAGCTTTGCGCGCCCATTCAGCGCTTCCATCAGCTCTTTTGCGCCGGGAAGTAATGTGCAGATATCTGCCATCGCTTCAAGAAACGCACGGTTAAGCTCTGCGGTAGTGGTGTTCAGTTTTTGCGCCCACTCAACAAATCGTGTGTGTTTCAGCTCATCAGCGTTAATTTGCCCCTCTTGGTACTTGACCCAAAGCGGCTTATTGATGGCTTGGTAGTAGTCATAATCCTGCTCGGTAAACACTACACCCTTACGCGAAAACATCAATTGCATGCCTTTGAAGGCATCAAAATGGAACAGGGTGTCATCGGCATCAAACAAGATCCAATCGTATTTCATTCTTCTCTCCTCTCTCGTTGGCCGCTAGTGTAGATTGTTTTGGCATAAATGCAGCTGCTAAATTGACTTCTATGACTTAGCTCAATACCCTGCCCTTCAGTGTGGTAAACACTCGACCTATCCTTTTATTAACATGAGCAGCTAGTATGAAACATTTTCTTCCATCCAGTGTTATGCTTACTCCGTTTGTTGTTAAATACTATGAACCACAAGAAGAGGAGGATCAAAACCTTGCCCCTCTGGAGAACACAAACCAAGAAGAACGAAAAGAGGAAAGCGCCTAACGCTCATCCCTCTCTATGTTAAGTTGATGCAGCTCTCTGACTTGGCGCGCTACTCACCAATCTGCCATTCAACCCCTGCGTCCGAAGCAAAATCGTCATCGTGAGTCACCAATAAAAATCCCCCGGGATACTCATTGAGTGCACGCGATAAATCTTGTTTCGAGTCGAGATCAAGATGGTTGTCAGGTTCATCAAGCAGAAGAAAGGGCTGATTGAGTTGGTGACTGACAATTAACATCGCCAGTTTCATTTTCTCGCCGCCGCTTAATACATCCGCCAACCGAAAGACAGTGTCACGCCGAAAACCTACACCAGCCAACAGAGTGCGAGCCTTCATTTCCGTCATACCCTGGCACTGTGTTAACAGGTTATCAAGCATAGAGCGATCGCCTTTTAACGCCGCAAAGTGCTGGTCTAGATAATAGAACTCAGTATTGATTCTAAGCTGCCCGTCACGCAGTGCGTACTCACCGAGTAGGGTTTTGAGCAAGGTTGATTTGCCGCTGCCATTGTCGCCAACTAGCCGTACCTTATCGTTAGCGGTTAAGCGCAGTGTCATCGGCTCTGAGCGACCATACGCTAAGACGGCATTTTCCATCATCACGACCGATTTATCGCGAACCTTTCTCTCGGTGAGATAAAATGTCTGCGCTCGGTTCTCCTCATACCTTGAAGTTAGCGCTTGCTGCGTCTCATCGAGATAGGTTTGTCGGTGCTGCTCATTTTTATTACGGTTTGAGGCACGAGCCGTCGCTTTGTCCTTTTTACCATCGAGCAAAATCTTAGGCTGACTGCCACCGCGGCGAAGCCGGTTGCCTTGTGCGGCTCTTTGCTCCGCTTTCTCCCGGTTACGTTGCGCCTCCTCCTTGAGCTGTTTTTGCTGCTTTTTGAGATGGGATAATTGCCGCTCAACCGCATTTTTTTCAACGCGTTGCTGCTCGGCATAGTGATCGCAATTACCACCATAGATATTCATCCCTAGGCTCGATAGCGCCCATATTTCATCCATCTCCCGCAATAACGAACGGTCATGACTGATGACTAACACCGCCCCTGAATACTGCCTGATTTGCGCAATTAGCCATCGCTTCGCCTTGATATCGAGGTGATTAGAGGGCTCATCGAGGATCAATAATTCCGCCTGTGATTCAAACCGTTGCCAAAGCTGAAGACGAGCCAATTGACCACCACTAAGCTGAGCACATAGCATCTGTGGCTTAGGTGGCAAGCCCAATAGAACCAGTTGCTCAGATAGGCGCTGCGGCAAGTCCCACTCCTCACCGACTTGTTCAAACCACTGCGTGTCGCACTCGCCATTTTCAATCCGCTCAAGCGCCTCGAAAATGGCGTGCTTACCCAAAAATTGGGCAATGGTAAGCTCCCCGCTCACTAGTCCGCCCGCGTGTTGGCGATAGATTGCTGTCTTTTGCGGAGACATCACATGGCCAGAGCTAGGCGCTACCTCACCTAACAGAATTGAGGCTAACATGGATTTTCCGACCCCATTACGCCCGACAAGCCCAACGCGGGATTTGGTCATCGAAAAAGTTAAAGAATCAAACAGTGGCTCACCATTTTCAAATTGGTAACTCACTGAACTTGCTCGTAAAAATGGCATAACAATGCCTCCTGTTGTAACAGGGGCCTTCGCCGCAGCAATAGATAACCGAATGTGTGCAATAAGCGAATTCGTTCTTTGAGGATAGAAATCCTAAACGACACGAACAGCAAATAGTTGATAGTGAGCTACGCCGACTAACCCTGTGAATCCAAAAAACCGATGTGATATGGAAGCAGGTTTAGTTGTTCATCGCGGCGCAATCTCCGATAGAAGTGATGTGGGAAGAGTAGCCCAATGACCAAAGTTGGGTCAAGCCTTGTGAATGAGCCACTGGAAGAGTCGTGAGCCACCACTGAGAATAAGCGAGCAATAGGCTCGCTTTTCTCCATTCGATGAGCGGCATGCTTACAGCCGCTCATCGATTATTTGGCAACCACACCATAAGTATTACGCCCATATTGGGTCCCCCAACACAATATGGGCCAATTGCGCTCTGCCCCTATGATTCTTAGTTTAGGGCATGGATTAACAAGGTAGGTGTAGTCCGCATACTCACACAATGGCAAGTCATTTATGGAGTCTGTAAAAAAGTGAATCTCCGAAAAAGACTGTTTCGTTTCCTTCACCCACTGCTCTAGTCGAGCGACCTTACCCTCGCGATACGTCGCTATGCCGTTTATTTGTGCACTGTAGCAAGCGTGCTGCTCTACCAAATCAATACCCAGAGCAGTTTTAATACCTAAGCAACGCGCTATAACTTCGACTAGAAAAGTGACACTAGCTGAAATAATGATCAACTCTGCGTGTTCGCGTACTAGTTTTTCAATTAGTACCTTAGATTGCGTAAACTGCTTGGGAAGAATATAGCGTTGTACACACTCTTCAACCCAATCACTAACTTGCGCTTTTGGAATAGCCGTAAGCGGTGCTAAAGAAAAATCTAAGTAACACTGCATATCTAACTCTCCTTTTGCATATAGATTCATTAAACGCTTGTCTTCGTCAATAAAGTTATGATCCGTTACAATACCTTTCTCGACTAAAAACTCGTTCCAAATCATAGAGCAGTCGGCATTGATGAGAGTTTCATCCAAATCAAATACATACAAAGGTTTAGACATTTCTTTCTCCAATTAGTCATTTCAGAGCATGAATCAAACCTGTTATCACTAGGACGATTCCTACAGAACGAGTTCGATACCACCTCTCTCCCAAGATATAGATCCCCATAAACAGTCCAAACACAATGCTGATTTGCCTCAGTGCCACCACTAAACTCACATTGTCTGTCATGGTCACCGCATACAACACCAAGCCGTAGGTGGATGCCATCATTACCCCTGCCATGCTGGCTGTTTTTCGGATCTGCCACGCTGTCTTAATCTCATCTGGCTTGCCTGTAACCAAGCACCACACAAGGGCAGGAATACCTATCGCCCAAAACTGCACGCCTAAGTAAAAGATCGCACTGTACTGATCATTCAAAATCTCTGATGCTTGTTCTGTGAGTAAACTCA
Source organism: Vibrio sp. R12-SG2-ISO1 (assembly GCF_059834045.1). Taxonomy (NCBI): domain Bacteria; kingdom Pseudomonadati; phylum Pseudomonadota; class Gammaproteobacteria; order Vibrionales; family Vibrionaceae; genus Vibrio; species Vibrio sp. R12-SG2-ISO1. The sequence continues at coordinate 72,430 of NZ_JCBDGO010000004.1, forward strand.
GCGCTTCTTTGTCGACCACCGAGTAACCCGTTGTGCCTATTGCGGCAATCAATGCCCAGAACACACCAACGTTCAAATAAGAGCCCAGCGTCATTTGGCGAAAGTTTGTCAGTGGTACCAGCATACAACCAAAGGTAATCAGCAAGAATCCGAGCCACTGCTGACTGGATAATTCATGCCCCAATGCCACACTGATTGCGCCAACCATCATCACAGGCAGTGCCCGAGCAATCGGATAAACCACACCCACGTCTGCGTGCTTATAAGCGACAATCAAACCGACCAGATAGACCATTTGTGAAATGCCGCTAATGAACAGCAATCCCCAAAATTCACTCGGTAATGATGTCCAGCCAATGGTCGCCAAATACCAAATCAGATAAGGGGTAAGAATGGCACAGGCAGAAAAGCTGGCCGCCATCGTAAACGCAAGTCCAGAGCCTGAGTTACTTTTACCAAGGATATTCCAGCCCGCATGGAGAACAGCAGAAAAAACGACGAGAACAATCGCCAACAAATCCATTTCAATGTTCCTGTCTGAATAAAATAAAGGCCCCGAGATGGAGCCTTAGATAATGAGAAAATCCACTTAACGATTGAGTTCCGCCAGAGATTCAATGCTGATGGCATCGTGTCGCCAATACTCGATATCGCAATCAATCAACTCACCGTGCTGGTTATAGTTGATGCGCTCCACCACCATCGCTGGCGTGCCGGCTGTCGCGCGCAATGCTTGAGCCATTTCCCCCAACAAAGTGCTGGTTGAAATGCGGTAGCGAATCTTTTGATACGTCACGCCATAATGATCGCGATAAATGTCCGTCAGCGAATTTGATAAATCGTAGTCCAACAGGTTCGGAAACAGCTCTGGGCGAATGTAGTTTGTTACGAACACCACAGGTCTGTCTTCAAGGTATCGCACACGGTCGACTCGATACACGTCCGAGAAAGGTTGCAAGTCCAGCAAGCGCGCGGCTTGTTTGTTTGCCAAGGTTCCTTTTGCTGCGACCAACTCCGTTTTTGGCACGCGATTTTGCGCTTTCGCCATGTTCGGGAAGTTCAGAGTTTGAGTTGGATCGTAACGCAATGGCTCAGGTGAGATAAACCAACCTCGGCGATCTTCGCGATAGATTCGACCTTCCGCTTCTAGCAATGATAAAGCTTCACGCAGAGTGACGCGTGTAGTATCGAACGACTCCGCCAACTTACGCTCTGCTGGCAGTTTTTGACGCGGCGATAGCATGCCCGCTTCAATCTGTTCAACAATCGAATCTTTAATTTTTACGTATTGCACGAAGTGTCCTTATCTTTTGCGCCAAGCTTGTGTGCGATTCTCTAGCAATTTACCCAAAGTCATCTGAACAATCTTCGCAATTGCGGCAGCCATCATGATCATCACTGCCATTGCCGCTGCAGCGCCAGTTTGACCTGCATCGTCCATATTCAGAATCGAGACCGAAGCCGGAATCGTATCGGTTGAGTAAAGGAATACTACCGCAGAAGTGGTGGTCAATGCATTAACAAACAAGTAAGTCGCAATGTCCAAAATCGCAGGTAAACACACAGGTAATGTCACTTTAAAGAACAACTTGTATTGAGGAAGCTTCACCGATGCTGCTGTGGCTTCAATCTCCGATGGCAACTGCTTTAGCGCTGTCAGGGCAGTCATGTGACCTACTGTGTAGTAATGGACTACCGTGTTAATTACTAAGAATGCCATGGTGCCATACAGCACGTTCAGAGGATTGTTCGCATCATTGAAGTAAAAGATGTAACCCAAGCCAAGCACCATACCAGGAACCGCCATCGGCACCACGCTAAGCATTTGTATCACTTGACGAATTGGACCAAACGCACGCCCTTTCTCAATGCAGTAAGCACCGACAAAGATGATGGCTGTACCAATAAATGCCGTCCAACCTGCCAGCGTTAACGAGTTGAAGAATGGGCTCCAACCGTAAGTGCTCATTTCGGCAAAGTTGTAATTGTTCAACGTTAGCGCTTTGTTCCAAGGCCAGAACGTAACTAATGAGCCATACACGGCCATGCCAAGCACAGCCAACACTGCGATAGAAATGATGCTGCAGTAAACCAAACAAATGCTGTCGCGCGCTTTGTTGGGTTCTGGCTGATAAGGCACCGAGCGAGTGTCGAATAAGCTCTTCTGTTTTTTCTGTACCCAACGGTCTGCACCGAACGCCATTACCGCAGGGAATAACAGCATAATGCTGGTCACCGCACCCATAGCAAAGTTTTGCTGTCCCACCACTTGCTTGAAGATGTCAGTCGCCAGAACGTTGTAGCTGCCCCCAATCACTTTCGGCACACCAAAGTCCGTGATAACCAGCGTAAAGACGACGATAAGCGTACTGATCAAACCGAATTTCGCCGCAGGTAACGTCACCATAAAGAAGGTTTTGATGGGTGAGGTTTTAAGTGCGCGGGCTGCTTCATACAAACGGGCATCTGAAGTGCGCAGCGAAGTGGTTAAGATCATCAATGCATGAGGGAAGGTCCAGAAAATCAAACCCATCGAGATACCAATCACGCCGTAAACCGAGTTTCCTAACAACATCTCTTTGGCAATGCCTTGATTACCGAAAAGGAAGATCAAACTGATCGCCGGCAACAACGAAGGCGCAAGAATTGGCGCAGTGCCTAGGATTTGAAACAAACCTTTAAACGGCATGCATGAGCGAGTCAGCGCGTAGGCATAGCCAAACGCAAGCACACCCACTACCGAGGTCACAATCACGCCTAAAGTGAAGGTGTTACCCACCGACACCCACAAGCTTGAAGAGGAAAAGTACGTCGCAAAGTTTGCCAACCCGACAAATTCGCCATTGGTATTTTGCACACTCTTGGTCAACATTGCCCAAAGCGGCATTAAGATGAACAGCACCATCATGGTCGACAAACCAGCGAGCAAACCGAACAACACTAGGTTATCGCGGCTGACACGTCCGAGTAAGGATTTTGCTTTGTCTTGTGTGGTCAGGCTATTCATCGTCATTGTCTTCGCATCCATGTTTACACCTACGCCGCTAGCGCTTTATCAACCGAGGGCACGGCGTAACCATGCAGCCCTTCTTCAGCAAACTGGATGTAACGTACATCGCCCGCCTTGATATTGAGTTTTTGAACCGTTTCCACAGGCACATCCACGACGATGGTTTTCGTTGAGCTGTCGTTTTGCAATACGCAATCAATGCGGAAAAACGCCCCCAAAAACTCGGTAGCCGTAACTCGCACTGGTAAAGAGTTGGTGTAATTTTCAACAAACTTGATGCTTTCAGGACGCACTGCAAGGTCGAAGCGGTCACCACGTTGGATCTTACGATTAGTCAAGTTGGGCGCTGGTATCAGGGTTTCAGCAATGCGCACTTGGGAGTCGGTTGCGACTGAGGTTTCAATAAAGTTCATGCTGCCGACAAACTCAGCGACAAAGCGCGTGGCTGGTTGCTGGTAGATCTCTTGAGGCGTACCGACTTGCTCAATCACACCATGGTTCATTACCACAATACGATCCGCCATCGACAACGCTTCATCCTGATCGTGCGTAACCATGATGGTGGTGATGCCCAGCTTGCGTTGCAACTTACAAATCTCGTCACGTAAGTGAACACGTACTTTTGCATCCAGCGCTGACAGCGGCTCGTCAAGTAACAGTAGACCCGGTGACAGCGCCAACGCCCGAGCCAAAGCGACACGCTGCTGCTGACCACCAGAAAGTTGGTTAGGGAATTTCTCGCCAGAGGTTGGAAGACCAATGGTTTCTAACCAGTAATCCACCTTCTCTAACGCTTCTTTGGTCGACATGCCTTGGTTCTTCAAACCCACTGCAATGTTCTCTTGCACAGTTAGGTTCGGAAACAGCGCGTAAGATTGGAATACGATGCCGAAATCGCGCTTCTCTGGTGGTAGGAATGTGGTCTCTTGACCGTTTTGAAAGATTGCACCAGATGTTGGTAGGTCTAAGCCTGCAATGGCACGTAATAGAGTGGTTTTACCGCAGCCAGAAGGACCAAGAAAACAAACGAACTCGCCCTTTTCGATCGCTAGAGAGATTTTCTTTAATGCAGTGAACTGTCCGAACTGCTTCACTACATTTTCAATATTTAGGTAATGTTGGTTAGTTGACATAACACACGCTCCAGATGGTATATACCAAATTTAGTTTTGGAGTGTTACATCACAATGACAGATTTATAGACAAAAAATGACGAATGTAACATCGACACAAAAGAAAAAGCTGCACCTGAAAGAGATGCTGCTTCAACTCCGGTAATAGTTAACTGATTTTATCCGCCTTTCCTGCTGGACCCGCTAACTTAGCTAATTGTTTATCTATCCACAGTGGCGTTTGCCCTTCATCTTCGGCATTTTCTTTCCTACGAACAGCGTCACGTACAATCATCGCTCCGATCCAACGCAATGGTTCTGGTGGAAAATGACCTAATGGACCATTTGTCATACCACACCGTGTCCATGAATTATCAAGACCTAAAACCAATGACGATAATATTTTTCCGCCAATACGTGTTTGAGCAACACCGTTCCCCGAATACCCTAAGCCATAAAATATGTTTGATTGATTATTGAGCCTACCGAAAAATGGCAAACCGGAAACAGACCTATCTGAACCGCCAGACCAATGATAAGCAAAAGACGATTGCTGTAACTTAGGAAATAACTTTTGAAAAGATCGATTCAATAAAGGTAGATAATTGCTTGGCTGGTGAAACATCGAATCGACTCGGTTGGCGAATGAGAACTTATTTCCACCTTTACCAAGCATTAAGCGTCCATCACGACTATCCCGATAGTAGTGTACAAATATCCTTGAATCGACAACTGTCACCCCCTTTTCCGGGCCGTCTGTTTCCAGGCGTTTTACGATCGGATCGGTGATCAACATATCGGAAGACACAACTACTATGCTTCGTTTAAACTCTCTGAAATGTTCTACCATCCAAGCATTTAGAGCAATGACCACCTTATCAGCAACCAACGCACCATTGGGGGTCGTTAATTTAGCTGGTTGACCATAGTCTAGCTTGGTCATTGGGCTATTCTCAAAAACTTGGATCCCCATTTTTAACGCGACATTTCTCAGACCTCGAGCTAAAAGAGCGGGTTGAACACTAGCGGCAGCGGGTGAGTAATACCCTTCGACATGACGATCAGAGCCTGCTTTCTTGGCTACCTCCTCTCCACACTTTTGCCAACTGTTGATACCTAACCGCGTTAATTCATCAACGACAGGTTGCATTGCTCCTCTTTGAGCCTGATTGGTTGCGGTATAGTACGTACCACTTCTGTTCAAGTGCGCATCAATACCATGCTGAACACAAAATTCTTCAATTTCGTAAATGACCTTTTCAGACTCCTCGACCAACCACTTCGCTTGCTGCTCACCATACAGTTTTTTTAGAGTCGGGTACTTGGTCGACCACGTTAGCATACAGCCGCCATTCGCACCTGAAGCTCCACTCCCACAGAGCGATTTTTCAATCACTGCGATATCTTTATCGGGTTGTTGTTGCTTTAATAGTATCGCGGTCCATAACCCAGTATACCCTCCACCAACAATCGCAATATCACAAGACAGCTCCTCTTTGAGCGGGGTGTAAGTGACTCGCTCGAAGGACCCAAATTCCTGTTCAATGGCTTGCTTAAACCAATAAGAATGGTGTTGTTTCATTTTGTATATTCCAGGCGAAGTGCAGAGTGAGTGGTGATTCAACGACCAATAAAGGAAGATAATGTCTTCCTTTATTGGTAAGAGGGCAAATAGATAAATGGCTACGATTTTGGCTCCGATTTCGCGTCAAACTTCTCAGACCATGCTGCTAGGATCTCTGCACGCTTGCTGCCCATTTGCGCGAAGTCCATCTTCGCCATGTTCTCTTGAACATTAGGGAAGTTAGACACAGTCGCTTTAACTTCTTTATGTGCAACCACTGGGTACATTTCTACGTAAAGCTCGTTTGCCGCTTTAGAGATTGACCAGTCGACAACGCGCTTCGCTGCATCCGACTCTTTTACTAGACCGACTGCTTCTGATTCCCAGCCGATGCCTTTTGGTGTGATAACCGCTAGTGGTGCGCCTTGTGTTTTCAGCTTCGCGCCGCGGCTTGCCATAGAAATACCGATAGCCACTTCACCCATACCCGCTTGAACACATGGCTTAGAGCCAGAATGCGTGTAGTGTGCAATGTTCTTGTCTAAGTCACGCATGTAGTTCCATGCTTGATCTTCACCCATGTTTTGTAGCCAAGCAGAAACCTGCATGTAGCCAGTGCCAGAAGAAGCTGGGTTCGGCATTGCAATGTGACCTTTGTAAACCGGCTTTGTTAGGTCTTCCCAAGACGTTGGCTTAGGCAGGTTAAGTTGTTTCGCTACCGCTTCGTTGAAACAAACTGCGTTAAAGAACGCATCGTTACCAAACCAAGCTTGGTTTGATTGAGGGTCGTTTAGGTTCGCGTGGAGCTCTTCCAAACCTTTTGGTGTGTAAGGCTTAAGAAGACCTTCATCTTTAAGCAGTGCCATTGACGAGCCAGCCAGACCCCAAACCACTTCCGCTTGAGGGTTGTTCTTTTCTGCCAGCAATTTCGCCGTCATGATACCGGTTGAATCGCGAACCCACTTAATCTTGATATCTGGGTTATCTTTCTCAAACGCAGACTTGTATTTAGCAAGAATGTCAGTTTCGAAAGCGGTGTAAACCGTGACTTCCTGTGCTGCCATTGCATTCGTAGCTAGCAGAGAGACAAGTGCAGCCAGCGATCCTTTCATCAAACGGTTTTTCATCATTTTCTCCAGTTAATTTGGCTAAGTTTTAATTTGGTCTGTACCAGTTGACGATAACCACCCTACTGAGCCTTTGTGACGAAATTATGACCATTAAATGGCAGTTTTACGAAAATTTTCGATGAATAATCGTTCAATTGATCCGCCATTTTCTGGATATTAAAGTTTTATGAAATTGGAGATTCGCCTATTTACTGCCCTTTTCTTCCTCGCTAGAGTGAACTCGAAGCTTGGTGTAGACCAATTAATCTATTCTGATGGAAATCGAGATGAAAAACGAATACCTACTACTGACTCCAGGTCCTCTATCTACTTCTGAAACGGTACGTGAAGCCATGCTAAAAGACTGGTGTACTTGGGATGATGAATACAACAAAGACATTGTAGAAGTGATCCGCACTAAGCTTGTAAAACTGGCGACGGAGCAAGACGGCTACACCAGCGTACTAATGCAAGGTAGCGGCACCGCATCAGTCGAAGCAACGATTGGCAGTGCCATTGGCAAAGATGGAAAGTTGTTGGTTGTCGACAACGGTGCTTACGGTGCGCGTATCGCTAAGATCGCTGAATACCTAAATATTCCATGCCATGTCGTTTCCCCTGGCGAAACATCACAGCCACACTTGAACGAGGTGGAAACTGCATTGGCATCGGATCCTGCGATCACACACGTGGCAATTGTTCACTGTGAGACAACGACTGGCATGCTGAACCCAATTGAAGCATTTGCTTCTGCGGCAAAAGCACACGGTAAAGTAGTGATTCTCGATGCCATGTCAAGCTTTGGTGGCATTCCTATCGATATCGCAGAGCTAGGCATCGATTTTATGATCAGCTCTGCAAACAAATGTATTCAAGGCGTACCGGGTTTTGGCTTTGTGATTGCAAAACAAACTGAGCTCGAAAAGTGCCAAGGTCAGGCACGTTCTTTAAGCCTTGATCTTTACGACCAGTGGCACTGCATGGAAGTGAACCACGGCAAATGGCGTTTCACGTCTCCAACGCACACGGTTCGCGCTTTCTACCAAGCATTACTAGAGCTGGAACAAGAAGGCGGCATTGAGGCTCGTCATCACCGTTACCAAACTAACCAGAAAACACTGGTTGCAGGTATGCGTTCTCTGGGTTTCGAACCACTACTGAGTGATGATCTGCACTCGCCAATTATCACTTCTTTCTACTCTCCGACGCACAGTGATTACCAATTCAAAGCGTTCTACACGCGTTTGAAAGAGCAAGGTTTTGTGATTTATCCAGGTAAGGTATCGAACGCAGATTGCTTCCGTATCGGCAACATTGGCGAAGTTTACCCAGCAGATATCGAGCGCTTAATCGGTGCGATTGAAAAAGCAATGTACTGGCAAGTTGCGTAAAGCAGCCTTCTGATTGAGAGAGCGTTATGACTCAGAATATCAAATCGACTCATTTTCGTAGTGAAGGCGATGTCAACACAACACCAGCGCGCCAAGCTTGGGATGCATCGATGGACGACGAACGCACGCAAGCATTATTGAAGCGTGATTCGGAGGTCTTTCTTCATCAAGCCATGTCGACGCCTTGCTTAGATACCTTGGAAGCAGCAGAAGGCATCTACATCCAAGATGCCACCGGCAAAAAGTACATGGACTTTCATGGCAATAACGTCCACCAGATAGGCTATGGTCATCCGCATGTGATTCAACGTGTGCAAGAGCAAATTGCCAAACTGCCGTTTTCACCACGTCGTTTTACCAATGAAACTGCGATTGAATGTGCCGAAAAACTCACCCAAATCTGTGGCGGCGAATTGAACCGCGTGCTGTTTGCTCCGGGTGGCACATCTGCGGTTGGTATGGCTCTTAAATTAGCACGCCACATCACGGGCAACTACAAGGTGGTGTCGTTGTGGGATTCCTTCCACGGTGCATCATTGGATGCCATTTCAGTAGGTGGCGAAGCGTGTTTCCGCCAAGGTATGGGACCATTAATGGCAGGTGTTGAGCGCATTCCACCAGCCGTATCTTACCGTGGCGCTTTCCCAGTTGCCGACGGTAGCGATGTGCATTATGCCGACTACCTTGAATACGTGATTGAGAAAGAAGGCGGCGTGGGCGCGTTTATCGCAGAAGCAGTTCGAAACACGGATGTTCAAGTGCCGAGCAAAGCCTACTGGAAACGCATCCGTGAAATCTGTGACAAACACAATGTCATGCTGATCATCGACGATATCCCTAACGGCATGGGTCGCAGCGGTGAATGGTTTACCTACCAAGCCTACGACATCGAGCCAGATATGCTCTGCATCGGTAAAGGTTTGGGCGGAGGCTTAGTGCCTATCGCAGCCATGGTAACCAAAGACAAATACAACACCGCCGAGCAAATCTCCATGGGTCATTACACTCATGAGAAAAGCCCTATCGGTTGTGCTGCAGCACTGGCAACCATGGAAGCCATTGAACAAGACGGCTTGCTAAATAAAGCCAAAGCCGACAGCCAGTTCATGCGCGAAAAGCTGCTAGAGATGAAAGCCAAGTACCCAGTGATTGGTGATGTGCGTGGCATCGGCATGTTGTGGGGCATTGAGCTGGTCACCGACCACGAAAGCAAAGCACGCGCGTATGACGAAGCGGAAGCTGTGCTTTACCAATGCCTCAACAATGGCTTGAGCTTCAAGGTATCGCAAGGCAATGTGATTCAACTCAGCCCACCGCTGATCATCACTCGCGAACAACTGACAGAAGCGTTGGCGATCTTCGAAGAAGCCATCGCCAAAGTGTGCAAAGACTTTAACTACTTCTAACCTCAAAACCAATTGATTCAGAGCGCAGTTCCGACGTGTAGGCAAGCGCTCTGGCAAGCAAAAAAAAGGATTGAACATGAGCAACTCACCAATTCAAGCAGTGATCTTTGACTGGGCTGGCACTATCGTCGATTTCGGCTCTTTTGCGCCAACCAGCATCTTTGTGGAAGCATTCAAACAAGGCTTTGATTTTGAAATCGACCTTGAAGAAGCGCGCGAACCAATGGGTCTTGGTAAGTGGGATCACATCCAAGCTGTGGGTCGTATTCCTGCGGTTGATAAGCGTTGGAATGAGAAGTTTGGTCGCTCAATGACCAGCGAAGACATCGACGCTATCTACGCAGCATTTATGCCTCTGCAAAAAGCAAAAGTGGCTGACCATGCAGACCCAATCCTTAATGCGATTGAAGTTGTGAACGGTCTGAAAGACAAAGGCATCAAGATCGGTTCTTGTTCTGGTTACCCTCGCGAAGTGATGGACGTGCTGATTCCAGTGGCAGCGGATTACGGCTACAAGCCAGATTACGTAGTAGCAACGGATGATCTGCCGCAAGGTGGTCGCCCTGCACCATTTATGGCACTGAAGAACGTGATTGAGCTGAATGTTACTGACGTTAATGCGTGTATCAAAGTGGATGACGCAGCACCGGGTATCGACGAAGGTCACAACGCCGGTATGTGGACCGTTGGCTTACTGCTTTCTGGTAACGAAGCAGGTCTAACGTTCGAAGAATACCAAGCCGCGGACGAAGCAACGCTTAATGCTGCTCGTGAAAAAGCGCGAGCAAAATTGCTCAAGAGCTCGCCGCACTACCTCATCGATACGATCGCAGACCTCCCTAGTGTGATTAAAGATATCGAGAGACGTTTGTACGTTGGTGAACGCCCTTAGTGTGTATTGGTTCTGACTAGATCTGATACTTCAATTTCAAAAGAAGACAGTTACCCACTTTGACTGAAGGCGCTGCATCCGCAATCAAAGTGAGTAACTCTGATGCTTCATACTAATCACCAAACTACCACTATCTAAACTCATCCTTACTGCGATTTAAAGACATCAATAAAGCGAGTGATGAGTGCTCGCCATTAGCGGACTTTGCGATGGTTGATCCAACATTAAGAAACAAAAAAACGAGCACCAAGCTCGCTTTTAACTATCTGTTTTTGTGATTAATTACAGCAACTCAACCGACTGCTGAGCAATAACAAATTCTTCGTTGGTTGGAATCACTAGGGCGAGTGCGTTAAGCAGCTCAGACTTACCAATGATACCCGCGTTGCCAAAGCGTGCGTCTTCGTTACCCTTCACATCTTCGACAAAGCCAAGTAGACCTAGGTTGTTTAAGATCTCACGGCGGATATCCAGCGCGTTTTCACCGATACCACCGGTGAAAATGACCGCATCTAGACGGTCGAGTGGGATCAGGTATGAACCGATGTATTTGGCAACGCGGTAGGTGAATACCTCGAATGCCAATTTCGCGCCTTCGTGGCCCTCTTGCATTGCTTGAAGAATACCGCGCGCGTCAGAAGTCACACCCGATACGCCCAAGAAACCTGATTTCTTGTTCAGCGTTTCAAAAACTTGCTCTTGGGTCCAACCTTTTTTCATTAGGAACTCGATGATACCTGGGTCTAGGTCACCGGAACGTGTACCCATCATAAGGCCCGCTAGCGGAGTGAAACCCATTGAGGTATCGACTGATTGACCATCTTTGATGGCACACACAGACGCGCCGTTACCCAAGTGAACGGTGATGAAGCTGCACGACTCGACGGGTTTATCCAGCATTTTTGCCGCTTCTCGGCTAACGAAGTAGTGACTCGTACCGTGGAAGCCGTAGCGACGAATACCGTATTGTTTGTACAATTCGTTGGAAATTGCGCCTGTAAACGCTTTTTGTGGCATGGTTTGGTGGAACGCAGTATCGAACACGGCAAACTGTGGCAGTGCTGGGAAAGCGTCTATCGCCGCTTTAATGCCTTTCGCGCCAGCAGGGTTGTGCAGTGGAGCAAGATCAGAAAGGTTTTCGATCTCTGCCAGCACGTCTGCATCAATACGAACCGTTGAGGTGAATTTCTCACCACCATGAACAATGCGGTGACCCACAGCGACCAAATCCTTGTCCAGACCTAGCGACTCGATGAGTAATACAATACGATTAATTGCATGCTGATGATGGTTGTCTGGCGCGTCAATCACTTCTTCTATTTTCTCGCCATTAAACTTCCAACTGATGGTCGCTTCGGGCAATCCAAAGCATTCACCCAAACCGGAAACGATTGCGTCACCAGTGGCAGAATCAATCACTGCGAATTTTAGTGAAGAACTGCCAGAGTTAATCACTAGAACGTACGAATTAGACATGGGGGAGAGTTCCTGTTTCAACGTGAGTGGGGAAAGCCGTCTGCTTCATCTACTTAAAATCATTATTCAATATTTTTTTAATCTTTCAACTAAATTTATCAACATTAAACAAATCAGATAAAATTTATTGATCTGCCGCAAAGTCTGAATTTTTTCTTAGCTAAAAATTAATACAAATTGTCACCGACTTTAGGCTCTATAGAGTGTTCTTATCTGACAAAAGGCAAGCGTAAACCCTAAATGTTGCAAACATCGGATGAGACGCCGTTTGGTATTCCCGCGAGAACATGCCTACACTTTAAAAAAGCAGTGTTCAGTCAATTGCGTACCCGTGATGCTGCCCTACTTTGCTGTTAATCCGCTGATGAGAGATAAATGTGTCAACCATTGCGATAAGCTTTATTGCCCTTGGCATTCTCCTACTCGCCGCGAGCCTTGCGACCGCGCGTGAGATCTGCAACAACACTCGCTACATTGGTTGGCGGTTGCTGACATTACTGATCTTTCTATTTATCGCTGGCTATAGTGCCATTTTCCTTATTTTGCTTAATGACAGTGATGTCGGTCATGTGATGTTTGCACTCAGCAGCATTCTTTTTGCCGGCAGTGTGTTCGTCTTTATGGTGACGCGTTTTAGTTTAAGCAGTATTTCTCGCCTAAAGGATTTGGCCGAGCAAGAGAAATACAACTCACTGCATGACTCGCTCACCGGGTTGCCCAATCGCAAGTACTGCATCGACGCCTTGGATGAATACATTGTCAACGGGCGCACTTTTCAGTTTCTGCTGCTCGATATTGTCAACTTCAAACAAGTCAATGATGGCATGGGCCATTTTTGTGGTGATCAACTCTTGATTCAAATCGGTCACAGATTGAGTGCCTTGATGGGCCAAGATGCGATGTTGGCGCGTCTTGGTGGTGATGAATTTGCGGTGATTGCCAAGCTCGAGCATCGCACAGAAGGGCTTAAATTGGCCAAGAAGATCAACAAAGCGTTGAGCCAACCCTTTCTGCTCGAAGGGTTTGAGCTGACAAGCAGCGCGGCGATTGGCATAAGCCGCTTTCCCGATCATGGGCTTAGCGCCGAAGCGCTGATGAAATCCGCTGATATGGCGATGTATTGGGCGAAAAATAACGGCAACCTTATTGCCCATTATGATGAGCGGATGTACCAAGGGGCGAAACAAAAGCTGCAGATCTCACGTCAGATTGATGCGGCACTCGAAAGCAACGAGTTCCAAATTTTCTATCAACCGATCATCAATAGTAAAAAAGAGGCTGTGTGTGGTTATGAAGCCCTGATTCGTTGGATAAAAGATGACGGTACGGTGATTAGCCCCGTCGACTTTATCCCTATTGCCGAGCAGAGCCACAAAATCGTTTCAATCACCAATTGGGTGCTAAAACGAGTGACGCGGGATATTGCGCAATTTCAGCAAAGTGGCATTCATTATCCTGTTCACATTAACCTGTCCGCCAAAGATTTGATGGGCCAAGGTTTGGTCAATCAACTGCGTGAATTGGTCGACGAACACCCAGCGATGACCGATTACATCGTACTGGAAATAACGGAAAGTACCGCCATCAACCGTTTGCACAGCCCAGAGAAACTGCTCTCTTCGATTCGGGCGTTAGGGTTCAAAATCAGCTTGGATGACTTTGGTACCGGCTACTCTTCTCTCTCTTTATTGCGTGACTTGCCCGTCGATCAAATCAAAATCGACCGCTCTTTTTTGTATCAACTGGACACCAATGATCGCAACGACTCTATTGTCGCCAACGCCATCACGTTAGCGCACGGTTTAGGGTATACCGTGGTTGCCGAAGGCGTGGAAGATCAATCTGTGCTTCGCACACTGAAAGGCTATGGCTGCGACTATATCCAAGGGTATTATTACAGCCCAGCCATGGCGCTTGACCAAGCCATTCGTTGGACTCAAGACCACACGACTCAGACGGCTGCCCCACTCACTCAATCCCATAGCCTCTAGCAAGGGGCTCAAACCACCGTTCAAAAGGTTATGTTTGTAGAGATTGACAGGTACAACCAGTTAGCTAAAGGTAAAATTTCGCACCCACTCATTCATGGCTCAGATGAGAAAAAAGCAGCACAAAACCCACCATATTCACCTTCACCTAAAAACATTCTAAAAATAACCAATAAAAAATATAAAAACACAAAACAACACCAGTAAGTTATTGTTTTTGAATGCAATTTCAAATATCTAACGTTTTATCATGTTTTTGAGAGCTTCATCGAACTTTCAAGATAAAGTGCATCCCACGTAATCAAACGTGATAACCCGCTCATTTCGTTACGTTTATCGAATGGGCTGATTCAATATGGACTTTATGATGAAAAAAACGATTCTTGCAGTAGCCATTGCATCTCTTTCTTCAACAGCAATGGCAGTTGAGCTTTACAACAACGACGGCACGACTTTCGCAGTTGGCGGCCACGTATCAGTTAACCTTAACGGTTCTGAGCAAGGCGACACTGGCGTTGGCTCGAACTCTCCACGCATCAACTTCACCGCTACTCAAGACCTAGGCAACGGCTTCACAGCTGACGCTCGCGGCGAATGGCAACTGAACTACCTAGACGGCGGTGACAACACTTTCACAACTCGTCTTGGTTACGTTGGTTTAACTCATGAAGATTTCGGCCGCGCAGTCGCAGGTACTCAGTGGGCACCTTACTACGACGTAGCAGGCGTTGCAGATATGCCAATCGCGTTTGCTAACGACTTTATCTACGACAACCACGGTGTATTTGGTACTGGTCGTGGCGAAAACATGATCTCTTACCGTAACGGTATTGATCTAGATGAAGCAGGCGCACTAAACTTTGGTCTTGCTTGGCAAGGCAGCCAAACCACTTACGACATCTACACTGACGAGGTGTCAGATGTAACAGGTGACACTAACGCGTCTGTAAAAGTTGGCTACAAAACTCAAGTTAAAGATCGCGTTCAAGCTACAGTAAGTTACGAGCTAATGGGTGCAAAACTAGGTTATGCATACAACAGCGGCGACATCAAAATGTTTGGTGAAACGGAGACAGCTCAGTCTCACGTAGTATCAGCTGCGTACGGCACCTACGGTAAAGGCTTGTATGTTGCAGGTGTTTACGCTTCAAATGAATTTATGCAATCAGGCTCTGAAACATACAAAAACGACACTGCTAAAGGTGTAGAGCGTTTCCTTATGGAAGAAAGTACAGCATACGAGTTCCTTGTAGCTTACGCTCTACCAAACAGCCTAAACTTCAGCATCAACTACGAAATGGTTGAAGGCAAAGAAGATAAATCAAGCTCTAGCAAAGAAACCCTTCGCGAAGAGATGGCTCTACAAGTTGAATACAACTTCAAGCCAAACTTCGTAGGTTACACTGCTTACCAGTTTGACCTAAACGACAAGCCACAAAACGTGAAAGTTGAAACTAACGACATGTGGGTTATCGGCGCACGTATCTACCTATAAGTTCTAGGTAAACGACTGTCCTTATTTGCTGGCGAATATTGCTAGCTATGCTCATCCCTTTCGGGGTGAGCTTTTTCGTTTTGGGCCCAAGATATTTTGGGCACTAGATAGGTGCATCAGCGATCATTTCGTAGTACAACATAGCCAAACATGAGACGAAAGGAGAGCGCATGAACATTGGCAGCGTCGCAGAACTGACTGGCCTATCCAGCAAGTCTATCCGCCTGTATGAAGAAAAAGGCCTCATTACCCCGCCAAGTCGCAGTGATTCCGGCTATCGGGAATATGGCGAACAACAGGTTCAAGAGCTGAACTTAATCTCGAGAGCAAAAAACGCCGGTTTCTCTTTGCAAGAATGTAAGGAGTTCGTCCAACTGGCGCACAACCCGCAGCGTAAAAGCAGTGAAGTGAAAGCCAGAGCACAAGTCAAACTGGATGAAGTACAAAACAAGCTTCGCCAGTTGCAAGAGATTGAAAAGCAGCTCAAAGAGTGGGTCGCTGCTTGCCCAGGAGATGCGAGCAGTGAATGCCCGATCATTAAAGATTTAACGCAATAGATTGCATCTTTGGTCGATGCCAGTACACTGCGCGGCACGATTGTAGTAATAGTGATGCAAGAAACGTGTAGCATCAGGATTTGTGAGAACCCATTATGTCTGAGTATGAGTCAGAAGAGATTGAAATTGAAGCGATCGGTATTGAAATCGACTCGCAACCTATTGAGCTTTATAAGATCTTTAAAATCGCCAATCTCGTCAGTGGTGGCGGTGAAGCCAAGCACATTATCTCTGAAGGCTATGTCGCGGTGAATGGTGAAATAGAAACGCGCAAACGCCGCAAGATCATGGACGGCGATTTGATTGAGTTCAATCAGCAGTACTACATCATCATTTGTGCTGATGGTGAAAATAGCGGTGTCAACGACTACTACTACGCTGATGACACAGGCGAAGAGCACGACATCGAGCATTCGATGGATGCCACGCAGCCAAGCGCACTGGAACTTGAGGAAGACCGATCCGTCTCCCCGAATCGGGCGTCAGCAACGGCCACTGAACAGAGCCCTTCACGCAAGCCTGAACCAGCGAGCGCACAAACATCATCGACACCCGATAAGCCAGCACCAAGCAAAAGTGGCGGACGTAAGTCGATCGACTTCTTCTAAGAGATTGATAAGGTCGGCATGTTGACCCGTTGACATGCCGCTGACTGACTTTCCGAAACGGAAATTCCTCTTTTCCACACCGTCTTTCAGATTTGGATTACATTAACGCCATCGATTAGTGCATGGATGCGTTTCACGTAAATCAATAAGAGAGATAAAAGATGAACGCACAGCTCAACACACCGTTTACCACACTCATCATCGACCGTCAGCCCATGTTTCAAGAAGCGCTTACTCAGGTCATTGAGACACTTTTTCCGAATGCACAGGTGGAAGCGACCAGCTCGTCACTCAGCGCACTGCAATATTTGCGTCAACACCCCTGCCATTTGGTGGTGCTTGATGTTGAACTCGACAACTCTGACGGTTTTGAATTTGTCCGCCGCGCCCGAGCTCGCGGTTACACAGGCAAAATTGTGTTTGTCTCGGGCCACCATCACCCACTCTATTCCGATACGGCGCATAAAGTTGGCGCCAATGGCTTTGTACTAAAAACAGAATCGAGTACCACTATTGCCGAATCGATCAATAGTGTGGTGCGTGGCTACTTGGTTTTCAAGCAAGACGCTGAGCAAAGTGCAAAACATCCGGCGCTTTCAAGTCGAGAAACCATCGTTCTCAACTACTTGATTCAAGGCTACTCGAACAAGCGGATTTCTGAGCTGCTCTCTTTGAGCTCGAAAACCATTAGCACCTATAAGACCCGCATTCTCGATAAATACCAAGTTGAGTCCATCATCGAGTTGACTCGTCTGCAAAGTCAGCTCGCCGCCTAAGTACGATAGATTTAACCGGAGAACACGTGCTGCTTGAGTTTACTCACCAGCAGATCGTGTAATGGGCTCCCTCGATTCTTTAAGCGAGATATGCTGACAATCGGGGGCAGCGGCGTTCCCATAAGGCTGTCAGGGAGCACAGTCACCGCCAGATTTGGCCGCTTGGTCAGCGCGGGAAGCTTAGGTAAGAAAGCAGCGCACTCGATTTCATCAAGTACCTCAAACAAACAGGTCATATTGTCTACGGTCGCGATGTCATTAATGGCAATGCCGCGCTCTGCCAATGCCACTTTGGTGGCGGCTTTCGAATGCTGCCACCCTTTCATTTCCATTAATACAAACGGCATCGCAAGCAAATCGTCTAGAGTTCGCCCAGCATAGCGCTTGGCGCAGATAATACTGGCATCACACTGCCCGAGCCTGTGCTGGTAGAGGTTCTTCGTCAAGTCACCGTTAAAGTATTGAACGCCAATATCGACTTTATCGTCAAGAATGTGGCTGACCGAATAGTCATTCCAAGTGGTGATATCAATCGGCGCGCGTGGGAACGTGTCGAGCAAGTCAATCAGAAGATCTTTACCTACCAAATATTGCACCACGCTCGGCAAAGCGATTTTTATCGGCTTTTGATACAACTGAGGTTCAAACGTTTTGTCTTGTACCGAATATTGGATAAGCTCCAATCCTTGCTCAACACCAGGCAAAAGCTTGAGCGTGAACTCAGTGGGCTCAAACTCGTGTGCTCCTCTGACAAATAAAGGGTCACCAAGCTGCTCTCGCAACTTAGCGAGATGCTTACTAACTGCACTTTCGGTTTTTCCCAACTCTTTTGCGACCGGTTTTAACTGCTTATGTTTCGCCAACAGCAGCAATACTTTAAGTAAATTGAGATCAAGCTGAGACTTCATAATAAGAGACGAGTTTGATAGTTTTGGATAATGCCACCGTAGCACAATCCACTATACTCGCCAATGCGCAGCGCCTTAGGTGATTCTCTTCACACATTCATCAATATTATTGAATAATCACTCAATAATATGGTCTATTCACTGCATCTATATCAAAATTAATAGAGAATCGTTATCAGTTAACGCGCTTCTTGTTGGCAGTAGCATCAAATGTATGAAACAATGTTCAAAATTTTTGCTTAACGCAGATAACCACAATAAAATCAATGATTAAGCAATCTAAGGTTAGGTCTTTATTTCGATATGTCTAAGTACACCATCCACAGTCTGTTTGATACGCTCAAAGCTGCAGAAGAGGCTGAAAGCGGCGGTGCGGTAGAGTCGATTGACCACGACGCTGAGCATCCTCTCTCTGGCGCTCAGCTCGACGGCCTAATGGACAACCACTTTAAGCACATGTTTGATGTGTTTAATGACGGTATCTTTTATATGTCCGACAATGAACATGTCTGCTTTTATAGCCCCTCCTTTTATCGCCGATTTGGCATCAATACTGGCCATTCTTGTTTGAATGAGTGGCTGAAACTGGTGCATCCATTGGACAGAGAAATGCTCGATGGTCGCGTCGATGAGCATATCGCGCAAGACAACCTCAAAATGACCACGCAATATCGTATTCGCGCTACCACCGGCGACTACGTTTGGCTAGAAGCGACGTCTATCACCAAAACCATCAACGGTAAGCGTTTTATGGTTGGGTGCCACAAAGACATCTCACAACAAAAAGATATGGAAGCGTTTTTACGTCACACGTCGCTGTTTGATATTCCGACGGGCCTTGCCAACGAGCAAAAACTGACACTCGATCTTAACCAGCTGACCGCGCCGGAGGGCGAACAGTATCATCTACTGAATATCCATGTTAGCGATCTGCGTACCTACCTTAGCCTGTATGGCTCACAGAGTATGCGCGATGTGCTCAATCATCTGTTGATCAGCCTAAAAACATTGCCTGATGTGTTGGTGGATATTTACCGTATTCGTTCCGATGACTTTGTGATTCTGTGTAAAGGTGACTACACCACCGGTGCACTGAACGATCTCGCCCAGCGCATTATTACGCAGTACCAAGATGCGCTCAACGAACAGGGCGTGTTGTACGGCCGTGATATGGTGATAGGCATCTACCCTAACTTCCCTACCGATGCCGCGCCAGAAGATACCCTTAAAATCGCTGCGCGTACCTGCCACTTTGCAGTGGAACAAGGTGACGGAATCATCAGCGTTTATGATGACAAAACCAAAGATAAGGTCGATCGCCACTTCTACATCGAACGTGAACTTGGTGAGGCAATTCAAGGTGAAACGCTGAACGTGAAGTTTCAGCCTATTATTTGTACCCAGCAAAACCGCGTGGCCAGCTTTGAAGCACTCGTACGCTGGAAAAGCCGCGAGATGGGGGAAATTTACCCCGACGAGTTTATAGCGCTAGCGGAAAAGAAAGGCTTAGTGTCTGAATTGGGCTACTTTGTGTTTGCCAAAGCCTGCGAGTTCATCAAAGCCTACTCACAGCAGCATCAATCGGGCGTTCGGGTGAACATCAACGTGTCCGTATTGCAGTTACTGCAACAGGATTTTCCGAAAAAAATTAAAGCCATGGCAGACCACTACGGCGTGCCTACCAGCAGCATTGTGCTAGAACTGACAGAAACCATCATCCTAGATGGTAATCAGAGCGCTTTTGACCAACTTTATCGCCTCAACGGTTATGGTTTCTTACTCTCGTTAGACGATTTCGGATCCGGCTACAGCTCTCTCAATAGCTTTTTTGACCTGCCGCTAAAACAGATCAAAGTCGACAAATCCATCGCGTGGCGCTCACTGCAAAATCCTGCCACCTTCGAGTATCTCGCCTTCATCACTAAGCTGTGCAAAAGCTACAGCGTCGATATTGTCATTGAGGGAATAGAGAGCGCCGAAATGCAGCGAATCTTCACAGATATGGGCGCGTCCTACTTGCAAGGCTATTGGTTTTCAAAACCGCTCTCTCTGGCAAGCGCCAGCCGCTACACCACCATTTAATCGCGACAGGGCGGTACTACATCGTTTGGCCAGCCCACTGATACTGGCCCCAATAGCTTGCTATATAAAACACGCTGACTCGCTAAAACGACGACAGCGAGACCAGCTCCTGCGTATAAGGGTGAGCGGGAGAGGTAAACAGCTGCTGCGTCTCCCCTTGATCGACAATCTGCCCCTGTTTCATCACTATGGTGTAATGGCACAAGGATTTCACGACATTGAGATCGTGGCTAATGAACAAATAGCTCAGCTGATACTTCTCTTGCAGCGATTTGAGCAAATCGAGCACTTGAGCTTGCACGGTTCTATCGAGTGATGAGGTCGGCTCATCAAGTAAAATGAATTCTGGCTTGAGTACCAACGCCCGAGCGATGGCGATACGCTGACGCTGCCCACCGGAAAACTCATTGGGGTAACGGTGACGAGTGTTCGGATCCAAATCCACTTCTTTCATCACTGCGCAGATTTGTTCGTCTATCTCTTCATCACTCCATTGCTTGTGCACGCGCAGGCTTTCCCCAATCACCTCAGCCACCGACATTCTGGGGTTAAGCGCAGAGAATGGGTCTTGAAACACCACTTGCATTTTGCTGCGAAACGGCAGCATACCCGCGCGATCGAGCGTGTCCAATGCGTGTCCTTGATACTCAATATGCCCTTGCGAGTGGACCAGTTTGAGAATCGCCATACCTGTGGTCGATTTCCCCGAGCCACTCTCGCCAACCAATCCAATGGCGTGACCTTTGCGTAAAGTAAAGCTCATCTCTGTCACGGCTTTCACGTGATCCACTACCCGCTTAAACAGACCACCCGTGATGGGAAACCACACTCTCAACTGATCCACTGTCAACAAAGCGGGCGAGTCAGGTTCAACCGGAACAGGTAAGCCTCTCGGGTCTGAGTGAATCAGCTTTTGCGTGTAGGGGTGGGTCGGGTTTTGAAAGATCGCTTTGCACTCCCCCGTCTCGACTAAATGTCCGTGTTGCATGACGGCCACTCGGTCCGCAATACGGCGAACGATACTCAGATCATGAGTGATAAACAGCATCGCCATGCCCATCTCTTGTTGCAGCGCTTTGAGCAGATCCAGAATTTGCGCTTGGACAGAGACATCGAGCGCTGTTGTAGGCTCATCGGCAATCAGCAGCTCAGGCTCATTAATTAACGCCATCGCAATCATTACGCGCTGACGTTCTCCCCCCGACAACTCATGCGGATAGGCCTGTATTTTTTGCTCAGGATGACGAATTCCGACTTTTCCTAGCCACTCAATGGCTCGCTGTTGCGCTTGAGTCGTACGCATGCCACGGTGAATCGCTAAGGTCTCAACCAGTTGTTTGCCCACCTTATGTAGCGGATTTAACGACACCATAGGCTCTTGGAAAATCATCCCTATTCGACCGCCGCGAATACCACGTAACTGACGCTCCGAACAACTGAGCATGTCAATGCCATCAAACTGAATACGGCCTTCTAGATAATGGGCTGAACCTTTTGGCAACAGCTTGAGAATCGAATTGGCTGTCACCGACTTACCTGAGCCGCTCTCGCCGACCAAGGCGAGCGTCTCCCCTTTGGCGACATTGAGTGACACTTGATGGGTGACGGTCAGAGGCGCATCACCGGCGCCAAAGCCCACCGATAAACCGTCTATGTGTAAAATAGGAGCACTCATGATTATCGTCCTTGGTGGTGGGGGTCAAACGCATCACGTACCGCTTCGCCGACGAAAACGAGCAAGGTTAGCATGATAGAGAGAACAAAGAAGGCCGAAAAACCGAGCCACGGCGCCTGCAAATTGGCTTTACCTTGCGCCAGTAACTCACCCAGTGATGGCGAACCGGCCGGTAAACCAAAGCCAAGGAAGTCAAGCGAGGTTAATGTTGTGACCGAACCGGATAAGATAAACGGCATCATGGTCAGTGAGGCGACCATCGCATTGGGCAACATGTGGCGACGCATGATGCGCCCGTCGCTGACGCCCATCGCATGCGCGGCGCGGACATAATCAAAATTTCGGCAACGTAAGAATTCGGCGCGCACCACGCCGACTAAGCTCATCCAACTGAAGGCCACCATAATCCCCAGTAACCACCAGAAATTCGGCTCGACAAAGCTCGACAAAATGATCAGTAAAAATAGGGTCGGCATTCCGGACCAAATTTCGATAAAACGCTGACCCAACAGATCCAGCCAACCACCGTAGTAGCCTTGCGTCGCGCCGACGGCAACACCAATCACGCTGGAAATGATGGTCAACACAAAACCAAACAGCACCGAAATTCGAAAACCATAAATGATTCGGGCCAGTACGTCGCGGCCTTTGTCATCTGTGCCGAGCCAATTGACGCTATCGGGCGCCGATGGCACGCTACCGGAAATATCAAAATTGATCGTATCGTAACTGAAACGGATCAGAGGCCAAATCAGATAGCCCTTCTCTTCAATAAGCTCGATCACATACGGATCGGTGTAATCGGCTTCGGTCTCAAACTCACCGCCAAATTCCGTTTCTGCGTATTGTTGAACGATAGGAAAATACCACTGCTGATCGTACTCCACCAGCAATGGCTTATCGTTGGCAATCAGCTCGGCAAACAAACTCACGGTAAATAAAACCAAGAAGATCCACAACGACCAAAATCCGCGCTTATTAGCCTTAAAGCGTTGCCAGCGAGCTTCGTTGAGCGGGTTACGTCTTTTCTTCGCTTGCATTAGCGCGCCTCAAAATCAATTCTTGGGTCAACCCAGGTATAGGTCAGATCGGAAATAATACTCAGCAGCAGTCCGAGCAGCGTCATGATGTAAAGCGAGCTAAACACCACCGGATAATCCCGCTGTATGGTCGATTCGAAACCGAGTAGACCTATGCCCTCAAGAGAGAACATGACTTCAATCAGCATCGAACCAGTGAAAAAGATGCTGATGAATGCCGCAGGAAAACCCGCGATAATGATAAGCATGGCGTTACGAAATACGTGTTTGTACAAGATAGAGCGGTCGTCCAATCCTTTTGCCCGCGCCGTCACTACATACTGTTTGTTGATCTCATCCAGAAACGAGTTCTTGGTCAGCATACTGAGCGTCGCAAAGCCGCCAATCACCATCGCACAAATCGGCAGCGCCAAATGCCAAAAATAGTCGAGGATTTGTTCATACCAACTCAGCTGCTCAAAGTTGGCCGACACCAAACCACGCAAGGGAAACCAGCTAAAGTAGTTGCCACTGGCAAACAAAATAATAAGGATGATGGCGAACAAGAAACCGGGAATGGCGTAACCGATGATCACCAGTGCACTGGACCAAATATCAAAGCGACTACCATGATGAATCGCTTTTAGAATCCCCAAAGGAATCGAGATCAGATAGATGATCAACGTACTCCAAAGCCCGAGGGAGATGGAGACGGGCAACCGCTCGACAATCAAATCAATGACGTTACCGCCTTTAAACAGACTTTCACCAAAATTAAAGGTCGCATAGTTTTTGAGCATCTCAACATAGCGCTCAAGCAGCGGCTTATCAAAACCAAACTGGACTTTAATCGCCTCCACCACTTCTGGATCCAAGCCGCGAGAGCCTTTATAACCACTCACGGCATTGTCATTGGAGACACTCAGGTCGACTTCGCTCCCACCGCCGGCAAAACGCTCCATAATACCGGAACCGAGCCCTTCCATCTGGGCTAACGCTTGCTCGACAGGGCCGCCTGGCGCTATTTGAATAATAAAGAAATTGATGGTGATGATCGCCCACAAGGTGGGGATCACCAACAAAAGTCGTCGAAATATATACGCTGCCATGTTTCCCTCGAATTGGCCTTGCTCAATATCGCCCTACAGGTTTAGCGGCGTTTTTCTGGCAATTTGTCCGCTTTTTGTTTATCGACCCACCAAGTGTCAACGCCAAGGTCGTATTTGGGCGTCACAGATGGGCGTCCAAACTTATCCCACATCGCAACGCGGTACTCGCCAACATGCCACTGTGGAATCACATAAAAGTTCCATTGCAATACGCGATCGAGCGCTTTACCCAGTGACAACAACGCCTGCGTATCTTGCTGACTGTTGGAAATCTCAAGCGTCAACGCATCCACGACAGGGTCCATCACACCGGCAGTGTTGTAGGTGGAGTCAATGTAGTTGGAGTTCCAAACGATCATTAAGTTCGGACTTGGATAAGGATTGGCGCTGTAAGACGAGGACACCATGTCAAAATCTCGGTCACGCAAGCGTTTGATATATTGGGTGGTATCCACCGAGCGAATGTTCATCTCTACGCCCATGAGCTTGAGATTTTTTTGCAATGGAATCGCAATACGCTCCGTGGTTGGGCTATAAATCAACAGCTCAAAGGTGAGCGGTTGACCGGTCTCTTTGTTGGTCATTACTTTGTCTTTAAGTGCCCAACCCGCCTCATCGAGCAGTTTAAACGCGACTCTAAGCTGGGCGCGAATTCGACCACTGCCGTCGGTGACTGGCGGCTGATACTCCTGGGTATACACTCGCGCCGGCACTTGAGTTTTATAAGGTTCAAGCACCGCTAATTCGCCCTCATCAGGAAGCCCTTTGGCTTCATAGTCAGTATTTTGAAAGTAGCTGCGCGTGCGACTGTATTGACCATAGAACATGTTTTTGTTCATCCACTCAAAGTCCATCGCGTAAGAGAGTGCTTCTCGAACCTTAGGGTCGCTGAACAGATCACGCTGGGTGTTAAACACGAACCCTTGGGTGTTCTCTGGCTTCTCATGAGGGATCTCTTGTTTGACAATGTATCCTTTATCAAAGTTGACCCCAGTGTAAGAATTCGCCCAAAACTTGGCGGAATTCTCGAGACGAAAATCAAATTCGCCCGCTTTAAACGCCTCGAGCATCACGGTGTCATCGCGGTAATAGTCGTATTGGATTTGCGCAAAGTTATCGCGCCCCACATTGACGGGAAGATCGCGTGCCCAGTAATCTTCTACCAGTGAATAGGTGACGCTCTGGCCAGATTGATAATCGGTGACTTGATAGGCACCACTGCCGATAGGTGGCGTCGATAATGGTTCGGAGAGGTTTTTGTCCTGCCAAAAATGTTTAGGCAGCACGCGCGTGGACTGCGCAAAGCTAAACAACTTTTCTCGATTGGGCGTCGCCATCTCAATGCGCACCGTGAGATCATCTTTAGCGGTCACAGATTGAATGTCTTGATAATAGACGCGGTATTGCGGCACCCCCTCTTTCATAAACTTATCGAAGGTAAAGGCGACATCGTGCGCAGTAATAGGCTGACCGTCGTGAAAGCGTGCTTTCGGGTTGATGTCGAGCTCTAACCAGCGGTAGTCATCCGAGTATCGGACACGCTGTGCAATTAAGGGGTAATAAGCATCGATCTCATCGCTTGGAGAGAACATTAAGGGATCGTATAGCTCGCCACTGGCCGCCGCCGCAACCCCGCGAGAAGCGTAACGGTTAAAGTTGTCGAACGTGCCGACTTGTCCATACGTCACTTTGCCATATTTTGGGGCGTCTGGATTGACATAATCAAAGTGGGTGAAATCTTGCGGATATTTTGCTTCACCAAATCCCACCAGTGTCGTGGTTTCAATGATAGCCGCATATGACGTGGCCATGTGCATCGCAAACGCGACGGCAACTAGGGTGCGCGTGATCGTGCCCATCGTTCTCTCCCTTTATTATCCTTTCCTGTCAACGAGGCCAACTCGACCTCGTTAAGACTACTATGTCCATCAAACCACGAGCACAAGACCGTACTCAGAGCACATAGTTTAGCAATTCAAATACTTGGATAAGTATATAACTAACTCCCGCCAAGATGTAAGCATCTGTGCGTCATGGTTTCGTCAATGTGTTTGGGGATCAGCGGTAGAAAATTTCGCCCGTTTGCGCGTTGAGGTAAATTTTGTTCGCCTGTTTCAAACCGCCGCAATAGACAAAGTAGATATCGTCGCTACTGAAGGTAACAGAACGCACCCAACCGCCCAACTCTTCAAAGTCTTCTGGCGAGCACGTCCCCTCTTTGAGCAAACTGTCGGTGGACTGGATAAAGCGGTCAAAAAAGGTTTTAAAATCGTCGGAATTTTCGATGTAGCCACTGACCGTCTCAATACGCTCTTCACGAGTAATCGTGGGCGCAACCTCGAGCAGTGCCTCCATCGGCACCCATTCAGCGACTTCCGGCCCCCCTTCTTCATACACGTAATAGGGTGAAATGCGTCCCCAACCGTCTTTTTTTTCCAAAACATGCAGTTTATCGCCGCGATACACAACACTCTCGATAAACGCCTGTTCATCGGGTTGCTCACGCACCCCAAGTTTGACTGGGTTCACGTAATAATCTGTGATGGGCTCGGGTTCTGGCTCAGGTGGCGCTTTTTTTTCCACAGGCTTTGGTGCCTCGGGCTCCGACTCTTGTGCGGCGAGTGCCAACGCATCTTGTTGAGGCTTATAATAAAAGATGTAATAACCGCCACCGGCACAAGCAATACCGACAAGCAGCAACAACACCATGATGATTTTTTTCATAGTTCCATACGCAAGCGCTTTGTCGTTACTGTAAAGAGTATAGCGACCATTATCAGTAACTCTTTAGCTTTGTACACAAGTTAAACAAAATTACGTTCAATTTTTTCGAACTAGTCCAACTAAAAACCATGATTTTTCGTGACCGAAATCACATTTAATATTCCTATCAAGCGCTGAGACAGACTCCAGCAAACTTAATTCCACCTACTTGTTGAGGAATACTCTATGAAAACTATCATCACCACTCTTGCACTCTCTTTGGTTACTGCAACATCAGCATTTGCTGCCGACAGCCACAACTACACCCTTGATGTAGCAACAGCAAATCACGGCGCAATCGTCACGGTACTTGACAACGGACAACCCGTCAGTGGTGTTGACGTCACAGTCCGTGGCAACGGTGTCAAACATTTCGTCAGTGGTTCAAAAGGAACATTCTACGCCGCTAACTTGTTTGATAACGGCCGCACTTTCACGTTCGAAATTATTGATGGCGATAAAACACTCGCCAAAGAGCAGCGTTACCTGACCGCAAACTAATACGCCGCACTGAGAAAAGACGACGCCCCTCACAAGCCGAATGCTAGTGAGGGGCGTTATGCTATCCGTTAAAAGCGGTCACACTTGGCCGCGCAGATAAAGTCGTTTTGGTGCAAGCCTTTGATGGAATGGCTCCACCAGGTGACGGTGACCTTTCCCCACTCCAGCAGTAGCGAGGGGTGGTGGAACTCCTCTTCAGCAAGCTGAGACACTTTATTGGCGAAGGCCCACGCCAGTTGATAGTTTTTAAAGCGATACTCTTTTTCCAATTGCGGGATGCCGTCTCGATCAACGATTTTCCATCCCTCCAACTCCGTTAATAGCAATCTTCGTTCCTCAGGGCCGAGGGGGGTGGCATCACTGTGGCACGCTTCACAACGCAATTCATTCAACATGGGAGATTTCCTTTGGTTCAAATAGTGGAGGGAGTAAGCCAGCTTGCATTGCCTGCTTGACGTGGGCCATTAAGTCCATGTTGCTCAGGGTATACAACTGCTGAAGATCCTCTAAAACAAAATATTGTGGCTGCATGATGTCAATTCGATAGGGCGTACGCAGCACAGTATGGAGATCAAAAGGGGTTCGTTTTGCACTCGCGTCATCCAATGCATACACAGTTTCACCAGGCGAAGAGAGAATCCCCCCGCCGTAAATCTTGGTGGCCCCGGCTTCTTTAACTAAGCCGAACTCAACCGTAAACCAGTACAATCTTGCGAGATAGACACGCTCTTCTGGTGTTGCCGCTAACCCCATTTGGCCATAGGTGTGCGTGTAAGCGGCAAAATCGGGATGAGTAAGCATGGCGCAATGGCCGAATATTTCATGGAAAAAGTCTGGCTCTTGGAGGTAGTCGAACTCTTGTCGTGAGCGTAAAAACGTCGCGACAGGAAATTTCTTTTGCGCCAAGAGCGCAAAGAACTTATCAAAACTGATCAACGCTGCCACTGGCTCCACTTGCCAGCCAGTTTCTCTGGCGAGTACGCGGTTAATGTCGCTCAGTGCCGGGACTCGGTCTCGGGGCAAATCCAGCAGCTTAAGGCCATCTAGGTAGGCTTGGCATGCGCGGGTTTGTACGACCGCCAACTGGCGCTCAACCAGGGCTTGCCAAATCTGATGTTCTTCTGCCGTCCAGTCGATCTGCCCTTGCGCATCGACAGGCTTAGAGTGATACGAGGTCATGATGTTAATCCATAACAATTTTGTTACATAAAGCGTATCCATACCGACATTGAGTGACAATCATGGCTTGTTCAATCACCGCCCAACCCAATGTAACAAATATTTTACATTTCCCAATTTTTTACTTGTTTTTCATGGATATGAAAAGAAGTGCAAGGTTTGACTTTGGCGATATTTGCACCAAAAATCAAAACAACGAAAACAATAAACACGCTGGATACGCCAATGACTGACTCTTCTGCTCTCTCCCCCGAACTGCTTTGGTCACCCACGACTGAGCGACAACGCAACGCCAACATGGCGCAATTCATTCAGCACATCAACATGCAAGGCCAAGCTATTGAGTCTTATCAGGATTTGCATACTTGGTCTGTTGAAAACCCTAACCAGTTTTGGCTCGAAATTTGGCAAGTCTGTGACGTGATTGGCTATCGCGGTGAGTGTATTAAGGGAGAAGGTCTAGCGAAACACGGTCAATTTAGTGCCAGTCGAGACACCATCTGGTTCCCTCAAGCACAGCTCAATTACGCAGAAAACTTACTCGCCTATGCGTATCAACGTCCAAATAGTCCGGCGATTTGGTTTCACAATGAATCTGGCGTAGAAACGCAGCTGAGTTGGCAAGCCTTGTGCGATCAAGTCTCCATCGTACAGCAGTGGCTGCGTCACAATGGCGTCGAGCGAGGTGACGTGGTTGCTGGCTACCTACCACACTGCCCTCAAGCGGTGATTGCTATGCTGGCAACCACCAGCCTCGGCGCGGTGTGGACCTCTACCTCTCCTGATTTTGGCGTAGACAGTGTGGTCGAGCGCTTTGGTCAGGTACAACCTAAGATCTTGTTTTGCTGCAATGGCTATCAATTCGGTGGCAAAACCCACTCTATGGT
>NZ_JCBDGO010000005.1:0-179924 GCF_059834045.1 Vibrio sp. R12-SG2-ISO1
GCAAACGAGAGTGTGCCATCGGCAGACACAATCACTTTACCGTCGGTGACCAAGTATTCACTTTGACCGTCGACTAACGGAATCGAGTCGCCGCCATCAAAGGTGAACTGCGTCACCACGCCTTGCTCGGCGCCCGACGCACTAATGAGCGTAATCGGCTGTGATTCGTTATCGTACTGCGTATCAGGCTCGGTGACCTTTATCTCGCCATCCACCACCGTCTGAATGTCGTCATTGACGGTGATCGCGAGATTCACCGACACCGAGTCATCGCCGTCGCTGTCTACCGCGATCACCGGCAAGTTAATCACCAAGCTCTCATCATTATCACCGCTGTGATCGAGCGGTCTGAGCAAGGTAAAGGTGTAATCTTTAAGGGTGACTTGATCGAGCGCGACCTCAAAAACAGGCACCTCTTGCCCGTCAACGGTAATCACTCCCAGGTATTGACCGGGCACATCAGAGTCTTCTATCAAGCGCACGGTTTGCCCTTGCGCTTTCAATGTCGATTGTTCGGTAAAGCGCGCTAAATCGAGTGTCAGCGCGGCAATGTCATCACTGCCGACATCGATGGTGATTTTGCCGCTATCTTGCACCGTGGTTTGACCCGCTTGCGTGCCGCCCGTTAAACCAGATTCTGAGACTTGCGCGGTCTCGATTTGAGTGATGACGGGGTCATTACCATCGGTAATATCGATAGCCACCGTGCTGGTCAACACGTCACCATCGCCATCTTCAATGGTCGCCACTAAGGTGTGGCTCACCACGTCACTGGCTGAGTGATCGATGTTTCTATCTGGCGCAAACGAGAGTGTGCCATCGGCAGAGACGATCACTTTGCCGTCGGTAACGGCATACTCACTTTGACCGTCCACTAACGTGATCGGGTCACCGCCATCAAAGGTGAATTGCGTTACCTCGCCTTGCTCGGCGCCCGACGCACTGATGAGCGTAATCGGCTGTGATTCGTTATCGTACTGCGTATCAGGCTCGGTGACCTTTATCTCGCCATCCACCACCGTCTGAATGTCGTCATTGACGGTGATAGCGAGATTCACCGATGCTGATTCATCACCATCGCTGTCCACCGCGACCACCGGCAAGTTAATCACCAAGCTCTCATCATTATCACCGCTGTGATCGAGCGGTCTGAGCAAGGTAAAGGTGTAATCTTTAAGGGTGACTTGATCGAGCGCGACCTCAAAAACAGGCACCTCTTGCCCGTCAACGGTGATCACCCCCAGGTATTGACCGGGCACATCAGAGTCTTCTATCAAGCGCACGGTTTGCCCTTGCGCTTTCAATGTCGATTGCTCGGTAAAGCGCGTGATATCGAGAGTCAGCGCGGCAATGTCATCACTGCCGACATCGATGGTGATTTGACCACTGTCTTGCACCGTGGTCTGACCTGCTTGCGTGCCGCCCGTTAAACCAGATTCTGACACTTGCGCCGTCTCGATTTGAGTGATGATAGGGTCATTCCCATCGCGAATATCGATAGTGACCGTACTGGTCAACACGTCACCATCACCATCTTCAATGGTCGCCACTAAGGTGTGGCTCACCACGTCACTGGCTGAGTGATCGATGTTTCTATCTGGCGCAAACGAGAGCGTGCCATCGGCAGAGACGATCACTTTGCCGTCGGTAACGGCATACTCACTTTGACCGTCGACTAACGTGATCGGGTCACCGCCATCAAAGGTGAATTGCGTTACCTCGCCTTGCTCGGCGCCCGACGCACTGATGAGCGTAATCGGCTGTGATTCGTTATCGTACTGCGTATCAGGCTCGGTGACCTTTATCTCGCCATCCACCACCGTCTGAATGTCGTCATTGACGGTGATCGCGAGATTCACCGACACCGAGTCATCGCCGTCGCTGTCTACCGCGATCACCGGCAAGTTAATCACCAAGCTCTCATCATTATCACCGCTGTGATCGAGCGGTCTGAGCAAGGTAAAGGTGTAATCTTTAAGGGTGACTTGATCGAGCGCGACCTCAAAAACAGGCACCTCTTGCCCGTCAACGGTGATCACCCCCAGGTATTGACCGGGCACATCAGAGTCTTCTATCAAGCGCACGGTTTGCCCTTGCGCTTTCAATGTCGAGTGCTCGGTAAAGCCCGCAATATCGAGTGTCAGCGCGGCAATGTCATCACTGCCGACATCGATGGTGATTTGACCACTGTCTTGCACCGTGGTTTGACCCGCTTGCGTGCCACCCGTTAAACCGGATTCTGACACTTGCGCGGTCTCGATTTGAGTGATGATAGGGTCATTACCATCTTTAATATCGATAGTGACCGTACTGGTCAACACGTCACCATCGCCATCTTCAATGGTCGCCACTAAGGTGTGGCTCACCACGTCACTGGCTGAGTGGTCGATGTTTCTGTCTGGCGCAAACGAGAGCGTGCCATCGGCAGACACAATCACTTTGCCATCGGTGACCAAGTATTCATTTTTCCCCTCAACCAGCGTGATCGCGTCGCCGCCATCAAAGGTGAATTGCGTAACCACGCCTTGCTCCGCGCCCGACGCACTAATGAGCGTAATCGGCTGTGATTCGTTATCGTACTGCGTATCAGGCTCGGTGACCTTTATCTCGCCATCTACCACCGTCTGAATGTCGTCATTGACGGTGATCGCGAGATTCACCGACACCGAGTCATCGCCGTCGCTGTCTACCGCGATCACCGGCAAGTTAATCACCAAGCTCTCATCATTATCACCGCTGTGATCGAGCGGTCTGAGCAAGGTAAAGGTGTAATCTTTAAGGGTGACTTGATCGAGCGCGACCTCAAAAACAGGCACCTCTTGCCCGTCAACGGTGATCACCCCCAGGTATTGACCGGGCACATCAGAGTCTTCTATCAAGCGCACGGTTTGCCCTTGCGCTTTCAATGTCGATTGCTCGGTAAAGCCCGCAATATCGAGTGTCAGCGCGGCAATGTCATCACTGCCGACATCGATGGTGATTTGACCACTGTCTTGCACCGTGGTTTGACCCGCTTGCGTGCCACCCGTTAAACCAGATTCTGAGACTTGCGCGGTCTCGATTTGAGTGATGATAGGGTCATTCCCATCGCGAATATCGATAGTAACCGTACTGGTCAACACGTCACCATCGCCATCTTTAATGGTCGCCACTAAGGTGTGGCTCACCACGTCACTGGCTGAGTGATCGATGTTTCTGTCTGGCGCAAACGAGAGCGTGCCATCGGCAGAGACGATCACTTTGCCGTCGGTAACGACATACTCACTTTGACCGTCCACTAACGGAATCGGGTCACCGCCATCAAAGGTGAACTGCGTCACCACGCCTTGCTCGGCGCCCGACGCACTGATGAGCGTAATGGGCTGTGATTCGTTATCGTACTGCGTATCAGGCTCGGTGACCTTTATCTCGCCATCCACCACCGTCTGAATGTCGTCATTGACGGTGATAGCGAGATTCACCGATGCTGATTCATCACCATCGCTGTCCACCGCGACCACCGGCAAGTTAATCACCAAGCTCTCATCATTATCACCGCTGTGATCGAGCGGTCTGAGCAAGGTAAAGGTGTAATCTTTAAGGGTGGCTTGATCGAGCGCGACCTCAAAAACAGGCACCTCTTGCCCGTCAACGGTAATCACTCCCAGGTATTGACCGGGCACATCAGAGTCTTCTATCAAGCGCACGGTTTGCCCTTGCGCTTTCAATGTCGATTGCTCGGTAAAGCGCGTGATATCGAGTGTCAGCGCGGCAATGTCATCACTGCCGACATCGATGGTGATTTTGCCGCTATCTTGCACCGCGGCTTGGCCTGCTTGCGTGCCGCCCGTTAAACCAGATTCTGAGACTTGCGCGGTCTCGATTTGAGTGATGATAGGGTCATTCCCATCGCGAATATCGATAGTGACCGTACTGGTCAACACGTCACCATCGCCATCTTCAATGGTCGCCACTAAGGTGTGGCTCACCACGTCACTGGCTGAGTGATGATCGATGTTTCTATCTGGCGCAAACGAGAGCGTGCCATCGGCAGACACAATCACTTTACCGTCGGTGACCAAGTATTCACTTTGACCGTCGACTAACGGAATCGGGTCACCGCCATCAAAGGTGAACTGCGTCACCACGCCTTGTTCAGCGCCCGACGCACTAATGAGCGTAATGGGCTGTGATTCGTTATCGTACTGCGTATCAGGCTCGGTGACCTTTATCTCGCCATCCACCACCGTCTGAATGTCGTCATTGACGGTGATAGCGAGATTCACCGATGCTGATTCATCACCATCGCTGTCCACCGCGACCACCGGCAAGTTAATCACCAAGCTCTCATCATTATCACCGCTGTGATCGAGCGGTCTGAGCAAGGTAAAGGTGTAATCTTTAAGGGTGGCTTGATCGAGCGCGACCTCAAAAACAGGCACCTCTTGCCCGTCAACGGTAATCACTCCCAGGTATTGACCGGGCACATCAGAGTCTTCTATCAAGCGCACGGTTTGCCCTTGCGCTTTCAATGTCGATTGTTCGGTAAAGCGCGCTAAATCGAGTGTCAGCGCGGCAATGTCATCACTGCCGACATCGATGGTGATTTTGCCGCTATCTTGCACCGTGGTTTGACCCGCTTGCGTGCCGCCCGTTAAACCAGATTCTGAGACTTGCGCGGTCTCGATTTGAGTGATGACGGGGTCATTACCATCGGTAATATCGATAGCCACCGTGCTGGTCAACACGTCACCATCGCCATCTTCAATGGTCGCCACTAAGGTGTGGCTCACCACGTCACTGGCTGAGTGATCGATGTTTCTATCTGGCGCAAACGAGAGTGTGCCATCGGCAGAGACGATCACTTTGCCGTCGGTAACGGCATACTCACTTTGACCGTCCACTAACGTGATCGGGTCACCGCCATCAAAGGTGAATTGCGTTACCTCGCCTTGCTCGGCGCCCGACGCACTGATGAGCGTAATCGGCTGTGATTCGTTATCGTACTGCGTATCAGGCTCGGTGACCTTTATCTCGCCATCCACCACCGTCTGAATGTCGTCATTGACGGTGATAGCGAGATTCACCGATGCTGATTCATCACCATCGCTGTCCACCGCGACCACCGGCAAGTTAATCACCAAGCTCTCATCATTATCACCGCTGTGATCGAGCGGTCTGAGCAAGGTAAAGGTGTAATCTTTAAGGGTGGCTTGGTCGAGCGCGACCTCAAAAACAGGCACCTCTTGCCCGTCAACGGTAATCACTCCCAGGTATTGACCGGGCACATCAGAGTCTTCTATCAAGCGCACGGTTTGCCCTTGCGCTTTCAATGTCGATTGCTCGGTAAAGCCCGCAATATCGAGTGTCAGCGCGGCAATGTCATCACTGCCGACATCGATGGTGATTTTGCCGCTGTCTTGCACGGCAGCTTGGCCTGCTTGCGTGCCACCGGTTAACCCAGATTCTGAGACTTGCGCGGTCTCGATTTGAGTGATGACGGGGTCATTACCATCGCGAATATCGATAGCCACCGTGCTGGTCAACACGTCACCATCGCCATCTTCAATGGTCGCCACTAAGGTGTGGCTCACCACGTCATTGGCTGAGTGATGATCGATGTTTCTATCTGGCGCAAACGAGAGTGTGCCATCGGCAGACACAATCACTTTACCGTCGGTGACCAAGTATTCACTTTGACCGTCGACTAACGGAATCGGGTCGCCGCCATCAAAGGTGAACTGCGTCACCACGCCTTGCTCGGCGCCCGACGCACTGATGAGCGTAATGGGCTGTGATTCGTTGCCATATTGAACATCCGGTTCGGTCACCACAATCTTCGCATCTGATACCAAAGGAACATCATCCACGACGGTAATGACTAAATTGCTATTGGCGGTAGTATCGTTATCGGAATCAATCGCGAAAAAAGGCAGTGAAACTAAAACGTCGTCTTTGCCCTGCTCTGAATGGTCAAGCGGCGCAAGCAGTTCGAATTGATACTCGGCTTCAAAACCGCCAGAACTCAGGTTGCTGACGCTCTCAATGGTGAGAGAAAAGACATCGACTCGCTCCTCACCTTGTATAACAAATCCAACATACTCACCCGGCTGAGACGGGTTAGCCTCAAGAGTCACGATTTGCCCTGCAGCGGTGAGACCATTGGTCTGCTGACTCTGGTTGAATGCCTCGACGTCCAGGCGTACACCCACCACTTGATCACTGCCAAGCTGACCGGCTATCGATCCCGTTACAATCGGGCTAACACTGCCTGCCTCCGTTCCCGTCGCCAAACTTGATTCTAGTGCCGTTTTACCGTCGATAGGAGACAGTGTCGGCACCTCACCGTCACTGATCGCCGTGCTCACACTGATAGGTGAGCGCAATAGGTTACCTAAAGTATCCGCTCCCTGAATCTCAATGTTGATCGTGATTTTGTCCTCATTAAACGCCACCAAACCTCCCGCGACTGACGGAAGATGATCGATCGGTTGACTCAGCGTTGTGGTGATCTCCAGATTGATGTCTCGACCAATATTGGCTGCGTTAATGTCAATGCGTAATACTTCCCCTTGCTCATTGACACCAATAATTGCATTTTGCGAATCATTATAGGAAAACAGGACATCCCCGCCATTCGAGGTGATATCACTATTGAGTTCTGTGAGCAGCGCGGCTATGGATGAGGTCTCAGGAACAAAAGACTCGGGATCGAGAGTAAGATCCCCGGCAGCAATGAGAGTGCTGCTGACAATAGTGGCAGGATAGGTCCCGAGAGATAACGAACCTTCAGACAGGGTGGCTGCTACGCTCTCGCCACCTGGAGAAAATTGAAAGCGGCGTCCAGTATCTTGCGTTTCAGACTGGGCCTGAGCATTGAAACCCGCGGTTTCGAAAAAGGTGCTCGCCAGTACTTCGGGATTATTGTACGCGATAGTAATGAAGCCGCCGTTGGCTGAGCCACTCGTCCCTGCACCCGCTGCCGTGGCTTCTAAAATCGCCGTCGGGTCAGCGCCCGCAAGAATAGCCTCTTGAATGGCCGCCAATTCATCACCGCTCAGTGCCCCTTCACCAAGTAGCGCATCATCAACCTGAATGTCGCCGCTGACTGGCGCGGTTGCCCAACCAAATCCGTCACCTGGTTCTATGCAGCTGACGCAATTTTCATCAATAAACAGTGTTTCTGATACGTCTTCGAGAACGAGCGTCCCACCTTGAGCGGTGATGATCATCTCACCGATGTTGATATTCTCACCGACTTGCGCTTTGCGCGCCTCCCCGTTGGGCGAGGCGATCACGACATCACCATTCACTTCTTTGACACGACTTGGCTGGCGAATGACTTCTACGTCCATAACATTTCCCTTTGTCAATTAGCTTCCCACGTCTTTGACGTGGATACGGGTGTTGCACTAGAGCGAACTGACTGAAACGAGAATTTATTATTAGAGTTGTAATTTTAGAGATGCAAAAACCATGCACATCTAACATCATCACTCAATCTCACAGCGAGAGTAAGCAAAGATTGAGCTTTTTCGCCACAGTCTCAGCAATGACATGAGGCACTTTCAGTATAGGAGACGATAAAATAAAAAGAGCCAGCAAACGCTGACTCCCTTCTCATTATTATTATTCTTTTGCGATTTCTATGGCACACCGTGCCCTTTCGATGCAACCCAAACACGGTACCACTGCTCACGTGTCAGCTCGAACTGTAGTGACTCGACGGCCGATTTCACTCGCTCAATTTTGCCTGAACCGATAATAGGCAGCGGATTCGACGGTAGACGACGTACCCAGGCGTAGATCACTTGATCGATGCTGCTTGCGCCGATTTCAGCGCGGATCGCTTCCAGTTCATCACGTACGCGAGCAGCTTGCTCTGTGTCCCCACTGAAAATGCTGCCTCCACCAAGACAAGACCACGCCATCGGTAGCGTGCGAAGCATTTGCATTTGATCTAGGGTGCCGTCATGGACAACATCAAAATTGAGTGGGTTAATTTCCACCTGATTGGTCACCAAAGGCTGAGAAACGCGCGATTGCAGCAGTTCGAACTGACGAGGAGAAAAGTTCGATACACCAAAGTGCTTCACTTTACCTACTTTGCGTAGCTCGGCAAAAGCCTCTGCCACTTCGTCTGCGTCCATCAAGGCATCTGGACGATGGATCAGCAATACATCAATCTGCTCCACTGCCAAACGCTCCAGTGAATTATTCACCGATTGGTAAATGTGGGCCGCACTGGTGTCGTAGTGGTTCACTTTACGCTGCGGGAACTTATCCACGCATAGGTTGATATCGCACTTAGTGACAATCTCAATTTGGTCACGTACACAAGGATCCAGCTTCAACGCTTCACCAAACAGCTGCTCACACTCGTAGCCACCGTAAATGTCCGCATGGTCTACCGTGGTTACGCCTAGCTCAATGTGCTGCTTAAGGAACGTCAAACGCTCTTGCGGCGTCATACCCCATTCTGCTAAACGCCAGTAGCCTTGAATCATCTGTGAAAATTCGGGGCCCTGCGGCGCAATTGTTACTTTAGACACCATCTTTTACCTCCTAAAAAAAGAACGCTTCTACCCTATTCTTGTTTGTTTCAACCTACAACGTATACTGTGCAGAATTTCGAACTGGAGTACGAAAATGAGTTTTGCACTGCGTCTTCAAGCCCTCATCGGTGAAGAGTCCATTTCTGGTTTTGCGCGTCGGGTCGAGCTCTCCGAAGCCCTGATTCGCAAATATCTCAAAGGCAGTGAACCTAGCTTGGCCAAAGCGAATCAGATCGCGATGAAGGCCAACTGCTCACTGGAGTGGTTAGCCACAGGGTGTGGGTATCTCTACAGGCAAGCGGAAGTGGTCGATATGCCCGCTTACACCATGGCGTATGAGACCGTCATGGGCCAAACACCAGAGCCCATCGAGCAACATCGCAAGGTGATCGCGGCATACCAATATTTACGTGCCCATAAGAAATCCGATGGCTATCTTGACCAGGCGTCGATGCTGCAATTTCTTCATCGTCACAGCCCGAAAGAACTGTGACTAAGAGCAAAATTTAGGGCGTAGATCGGGGGTAGGATGTGGCGCCGCTTCGTTCGCAGTATTCTGTCTAAAAAAACAACAAGGACAGAACGTGAAACGATATCAACCACACTGTATAGTGATTGGTGGGCTGTTGAGTGCGACTGCATTCGCGTCACCCACTCTCACTCTCTCAACCACAACCACCAGCCGAGATTTTCCTCTCAATAGCGATACGCCCTTGGTCTTACCGCTGCCCAAACAAGAGTATACGCTACACATTTCCGCTACCGGTGGTGATTGCCCCACCACAAACCTCGAGCAGGTCAAGTTCAGGCAGCCGATTGCCCTGAACTGTCAAACGGCAACGACTCTGCCCGTCAACATCCGCTTTAGCGGTGATTACTCCTTCGAATACGACGCCAAAGCAAATACATTGGTGATCGCCCGCGAAGCGAAGAAAAACACCACTACAACGTTCAAACGACCACTACCGGATGTGAATTGTCGTCAATACGTGGGTGGCCCCGTCACACTAAACTTAGGTGACACCTTCCCCGATGGTACCGAGCTAAAAGAGGCCTTAAGCGGTCAAATCGTCACCGTACGCGACGGTCAAATCTCACTCGAACCGAGTGAAAATAGTGGTGGCGTCCTACTCCTTGAGCCAGTGCTCACCGAGCCCGTAGAGCGCGACTTTACCTATCGTAACGCCAACATTTATTTCGCTATGGTGGACAGGTTCCACAACGGCGATACCAGTAATGATGCCAGCTACGGTCGTCGCAAGGATGGCAAAGATGAAGTGGGCACCTTCCACGGCGGCGATCTTAAAGGGGTAATAGAAAAACTCGATTACATTCAAAGCCTAGGGACGGATGTGATTTGGTTATCGCCCATAGTAGAACAGGTGCATGGCTTTGTCGGTGGCGGAGAAAAGGGCAGCTTCCCGTTTTACAGCTATCACGGCTACTGGACACGTGATTTCACGAAAATTGACGCCAACTTTGGGCAAGAGGACGACCTGAAAACGTTAGTCGCCGAAGCCCACAAACGCGGTATGAAGATTTTCCTCGATGCCGTGATCAACCATTCGGGGTACGCCACCTTAGCCGATCTGCAAACCGACAACATCGAGGTCGTCAATGCAGGTAAAATGCCGGCCACTTGGCAAAATTGGCAACCAAACGGTGATGAGAACTGGCACAGTTTCCACCAAGCCATCGATTACAACAGCCCACTATGGCAATCTTGGTGGGGTGGCGATTGGGTCAGAGCGGGCCTACCGGGATACCCTGCACCGGGCTCAAGCGACATCGAAATGACACTGGCTGGGTTACCTGATTTCCGTACTGAATCACAACAATTTGTGACACCGCCGCAATGGCTATTGGACAACCCGGGCACACGCGTTCAACGCCGCGACAATTATCGCGTCTCGGATTATCTGATTGAATGGCAGAGTGACTGGGTTAAACGTTTTGGGATTGATGGTTTTCGTGTTGATACCGTCAAACACGTCGAGGGCGAAGTATGGCAACGACTCAAAGAACAAGCCAGCACAAGTCTAGAGCAGTGGCGTGAAGCCAATGGTCAATCGGGCGAGCCGTTTTGGATGATGGGTGAAGTCTGGGGACACTCAGCTTACCGCTCTCCCTATGCCGATCAAGGCTTCGATGCCCTAATCAACTTTGATCTACAAAAGAAAATGGATAAGGGCGCCGCCTGCTTTAGCAAGATGCAAAGCACCTATCAAAACTACGCAGATTCCATGCAAGAAACACCGGACTTTACCCCGGTGAGCTACATGTCATCACACGATACCGAACTGTTTTTCAGCCGTTTCAACTCGCTTGATGTGCAGCGCAGTGCAGCCAACGCGCTGCTGCTCAGCCCGGGGGCGGTCCAAGTCTATTACGGCGATGAAGTGGGACGTGAAATAGGCCCTTATGCCGATGACTTCCATCAAGGGACACGCTCAGACATGCTTTGGACACTGGATAAAGAGCGCCAGGCGCTTCTTGCGCACTGGCAACGTGTGGGTCAATTTCGTCAGAATCACCCAGCGATTGGCGGCGGAGTCCACCGTGTGATTGACAACAACCAAGAGTACGTCTTCTCTCGCACCTTAGGAGACGACAAGGTCGTTGTTGCCTTTGTCGGCACCAAGCGCGAGTAAAGAGTGAATGAGAGCATTAGCCGCTAACGCACATTAGCGAATGCAATAGAAAAGCAAACGGGCTCCGCGGAGCCCGTTTTTATTGGAAAGAGGTCAAGAAGGTGAGAATTAACGGTTATTACGACGCGTTTCGACCGCTTGAGCGAGTTGGCGCAGAACCTTCTCGGTATCATCCCAACCAATACACGCATCGGTAATGGATTGACCGTACGTCAGCTCACAGCCCGCCACCAAGTCTTGGCGACCTTCCACAAGGTGAGACTCAATCATCACACCAAATACTGCGTCTTCACCGCCTGCAATTTGTCCTGCCACGTCCTCTGCCACAACCATCTGGTTTTGGTACTGCTTTGAACTGTTCGCATGGCTAAAGTCGATCATCACTTTTTGTGGCAAACCTGAGGCTTCCAGCTCCGCTTTGATGGTGCCGACGTGATCTGCGCTGTAGTTTGGCTCTTTACCACCACGCAAAATAATGTGGCAATCTGGGTTGCCTGCTGTCTCGACAATGGCTGAATGGCCAAATTTGGTCACCGAAAGGAAGTGGTGCGATGCGCCAGCGCTTCGAATTGCATCGGACGCGATCTTGATGTTTCCATCCGTGCCGTTCTTAAATCCAACCGGGCAAGAGAGACCCGAAGCGAGTTCACGATGCACTTGTGACTCTGTCGTACGTGCACCAATCGCGCCCCAGCTGATCAAATCCGCCACATACTGCGGGGTGATCATATCTAAAAATTCGCTTGCGGTGGGCATGCCCATGTCGGTCAAATCCAACAGTAATTTACGCCCCATACGCAAACCATCATTGATCGCAAATGAGTCATTTAAGTACGGGTCGTTGATCAAGCCTTTCCAGCCAACGGTGGTACGCGGCTTCTCAAAATAAACGCGCATCACGACTTCAAGACGATCACCTAACTCATCACGCAGAACCTTGAGACGCTGACCATATTCCAACGCGGCTTCAGGATCATGAATAGAACAAGGCCCGATGATGACCAACAAACGGTCATCATCGCCTTTTAAAATATTAGAAATCGCTTCACGCGAACGAAACGTGGTTGAAGAAGCAGACTCAGTCGCCGGAAACTTCTCTAAAACAGCAACAGGGGGTAATAACTCTTTTACTTGGTTAATTCGTACATCATCAGTTTGAAACATCGCTTACTTCTTCCTATTTTCTTGGCCTGAACACAGCATCAAAGATAGTGATGCAAAAATGTTCAATCTCTCGTCACTCTGTTCCCAGTAACTTATCTGCCAAAAACAAGGCTTGCAAGCATTATTTTATTTAAAAGGCAATATTATCTCCAACTTTAAAATTTACACCGTCCGTCCATTAATATTTACACCCAGTAATGATCAACTAAAAGCAGCAGAAACAGCAGCATTAACTGATAGATTGAGTACTTAAACGTCTCAATGGCTGACTTGTTGGTGGGAGCGAATTTCAGTTTCCAGGCATGAGCAACAAAGCCGAGGCAGAGCAGAGTTGCCCCGACCCAATACATGGTGCCTGCCATACCGACTAAGGCAGGCATTAAGCAAACCAAGGTCAACAGCACGGTGTAGAGCAAGATCGAGGTTTTGGTGTACTCTTCGCCATGCGTCACAGGTAGCATGGGGATGTCAGCTTTGGCGTAATCTGCTTTGCGATGGATAGCCAGCGCCCAAAAATGAGGCGGGGTCCAGATGAAGATGATCATCACCAGCAACCAAGCGTGTGCGTGCATCTCACCGGTGACCGCCGTCCAACCAAGTAAGGGAGGCATAGCCCCAGCGATGCCTGCGATAACAATGTTTTGCGGTGTCGCACGTTTAAGGTAGAGCGTGTACACCACCGCGTAACCAAGAAGGCTCGCTAATGTCAGCCAAGCCGTGAGTGCGTTGACGCCAAAGAGCAATACCCCCATCCCCACGGCGCCAAGAGCAAAGGCGAACACAAATACATTGACTGCCTTGATGCGACCAGAGGGCAGAGGTCTTTGATAAGTACGCGCCATAATCGCGTCAATTCGGCGATCGATCAGGTGATTAAACGCCGCTGCTGAACCCGCCATCAAGGCGATGCCGACCAATCCAAGTACCGTTTGCTGTATGGGTAGCGGGCCTTCCACGGCCAAACACATCCCCACCAGCGCGGTAAGCAGCATCAGAGCCACCACTTTCGGTTTAGTGAGCGTGAAATAGTGATGCGCGAGTGATTTCTCCGCGCTAGAGGTAAACGTCGCGGTTTTACTCATGAGCACTCTCCTCAATGTCGATCACTGACTGGCGCTTTGGGGATTGCGCCCTCACAGACGCGGCGATTCTCGGGCTGATACGCTGCGTCGCTTTCGTTGGCGCACTGACTTGGCTTAGCAAGTAATTGGCTCTCAGCGTGGCGACCAACAGCAGCGCTGCGCCAAGGTTGTGTGCCACGGCAATAGCCAAAGGTAAGCTGAGCAGTACGTTACTTACTCCCAGTACGATTTGAAGGACCAACAGTCCAAGTAGCCAATGGGCACAGAGGGTAAACTCTGTATTCCGATAACGCTTAAGCGCGACCACCAACGCGAGAACAAACAGCATCACCAGCATAGCGCCAAAACGATGCGTGACATGAATCGTCATTCGCGCGCCATAGTCGAGAGTACCGAATTCGTAACTCTCACTCTTAGGCTGGATAAGCTCAAAGGCCGTCTCAAAATCTAAATATTGCGTCCAGTTTCCCTCACAAATCGGCAGAGAAGTACACATCAGCGCGGCGTAATTTGATGAGGTCCACCCCCCTAATGCCACCTGCGCTACCACTATCAAAGCCGTGAACCCAGCCAACCAGCGCAGTCCACGAGATACTGAGATGTCAGCCAGTCGGTGCGCCAACGGATAACGAGTCACATGCCAATAACTCAAACAGAGCAGGCTAAACAGCGTAAAACCACCAAGCAGATGCCCCATGACGACAATCGGCATCAGCTTCATCGTGACCGTCCACATACCCAGTAACGCTTGAAACACAATCACGGCAGGGAGTGCGAGAGACAGCCCAGCAGGTAAGGCTCGATGCTTCAAACCAAGGTAGGCGATGGCAAACACCAGTAAGCCAAGGCTGCCGGCAAAGTAACGATGGATCATCTCAAGCCACGCCTTGTCTGCTTCTACCGTCAGCTCAGGGTAAAG
Source organism: Vibrio sp. R12-SG2-ISO1 (assembly GCF_059834045.1). Taxonomy (NCBI): domain Bacteria; kingdom Pseudomonadati; phylum Pseudomonadota; class Gammaproteobacteria; order Vibrionales; family Vibrionaceae; genus Vibrio; species Vibrio sp. R12-SG2-ISO1. The sequence continues at coordinate 14,351 of NZ_JCBDGO010000005.1, forward strand.
CGCGTTCGCTTTGGCCAGTTCGTGGCTTTCGTTGGGCACCGTTAAATGGCCATAACAACCGGGCCAATCAGGACACCCGAGTCCTGCGTCAGCCAAACGGGTATAGGCACCAAGAAGAATGACCATCAAGGTGAGCAGTAAACTGGCTCTTAGTAATGTAATCATACTTCCCCCCTTACCCGACCCGAGACAGCTTGAGCAATTTGCGCAAATCCGCCAGTAAGCCTTTGCTTTGCGCGGGTAGTTGGGCGAGGTCTTGCTCTGGCGGATAACGCATCACTAACTGCCCCAATGGGTCGATAATCACATACTCAAAGTCCCCGACCACTTGATGAAACGCCTCATTGATCGCAATGCTGGTCAACGCGACCTCTTCTAGGAGCGGTGCGCTTTTATCGGTGCGCAGCAATACTGGGGTGACGCGTTCTTGATATTTTCCTAGTGCTATGTGAGTTTGACCAAGAAGGTGAATTTGCTGTTGGCATCGCGCCTCACATTCGCTCGGCACAACGTAGCCCAGTTGCCATTGTTTGTGCTGAAAAGGATTGGCGACACCGAGCGACTCAAAGGTGGTGAGGGGCTCGATGAGAGTCCCTTGATTGGTCACACCCGAGTTGTACCACTGCTTAACCAAAATCGCCTTGGCGGCAATCACGGGAAGAGTGAAAAACAGCACCAACGCGATCAGCGTCAAGCGCCCTCGGGTGACACGACGTGTATCGACCGAATTCGGGGTTCCCATTTTAGCGGCATGAGTCATGCGACACCTCCTTGTGAGTCGAGTCTAGGCTGCGATGATGCGCCTTGACCTTTGCAAGCGTTCTTTTGATGGTACGAAACAGCAGCAGTGAGACAATCAGTAGCAAAGCCAACGCCATAGAGAACCATTGCACGGCGTAACCCAAATGCTTCTCTGGGCTCATCGAGATGGGTTGCCAGGGCTGAGGATAGGGCCAACTGTCCCCAGTGGTTGTACCCATCGACCAAGAGGTAGGCTGGGCGATAAACGTCGCCATCGGTGCGGCCCACTGTTTGGCGAGCGCCTCTGTATTGATGTTTTGCACCCGCGCGGGGTTGCCCGCTTCGTAATACAGCTCATTGCTGAGCGGGTTGAACGATTTCTGATACAACCTTGCGCTCATCGAACCGGGCTCGTTCAACCAATCCACCTCAGGTAATACATCTCGCGTTGCTTTTGCTTCCACCCAACCGCGTTCGACCAACAGATGCTCATCCACACCACGCACATCCACCAATTGAATCGCTAAGTAGCCAACCTTGCCTTGGTATGACTGATTGTCGAGCAAGACGGTTTTTCCTGCGATGGGGGTGTAATCGAAATGCACCATCACACCGGTTGGCTGCGCTCTCTGCGCTTGAGACAACGCACTAAGCGCGACAGGGCCTTGCTGCAAATGCTCTGCGACGCTTTGCGCGATCTGCGCTTTTTCTTCTGCGCGCGAGAGCTGCCACAAGCCAAGTTTGACCAAAAAGCAAAAGGCAACCACAGTTAACAGAACCATCAACGCAAAGCCTCGGGTATAAAACCGGCGACGTAAGGAATCTCGGATGATTTTTTTGTTTAAACTGCTGCTCGTGCTCTTACTACTGTTCATTCTGTTTAATCTTGGCCTTGCATTAATTGAGATGGTCAAAGGCCCGCGCCAAGACACCTCCAAAGAAGACAACAAACCCATGAGTCACTATTTGGGGCGACGCGTGTTCCTCTCTGCTCTCGCGGTTATTCTGTTAATTGCCGCGCTTCTTAGTGGTTTCATTGAGCCGAACGTGCGCCCCTATTAACCGCTCTCATCTGCCTGTCTTTTTCTTTGTCTACCTCTTTAAAGCACGTAGACAAAGACAAACAAACATAACCACACCACATCGACAAAGTGCCAATACCAACTGCCCGCTTGGAAAGCGAAATGGTCTTTCGGCGTAAAATGGTCTTTCGCCACACGTGCCAGCAAAATGATCAAAAACGTTGTCCCGAGCAGCACGTGCATGCCATGAAATCCCGTCAGCAAAAAGAAGGTGTTGCCGTACACCCCGGATTGCAGAGTGAGCCCTAAATCTTGATAGGCGTGCACATATTCCACCCCTTGGTAGTAAAGGAAGAAGCAGGCCAACACAATCGTCAGCTCCAACCAAACGATCAGGGCCATACGGTGATTTTTTTCCAAACTGGTGTGGGCCAAATGCAGCGTGATGGAGGAAGTCAGCAGCAACAAGGTATTGATCAGCGGGATGCCCTGCCAAGGCATCGCTGTGGTGGTCGTGCCTGAGGGAGTGGTGGTGAGCGGCCACAACGCCTCAAAAGCGGGCCACAGCACCTCATGAGTCATGGCGTTGTTACTCGCGCCGCCAAGCCAAGGGACAGAAACCATGCGCGCGTAAAACAGCGCACCAAAAAAAGCGCCAAAGAACATGATTTCCGAGAAGATAAACCAGCTCATTCCCTGACGAAACGAGCGAGAAAGCTGCTCGGAGTATTTGCCACTCATGCTCTCAGTGATCACATTGCTAAACCAACCTGCAAACATATAGAGTAAAAACAGTAAGCCTGCGGTTAAAATCAGCTTTCCGAAGACACTGGTATCGCCCCCTTCTGCCATACTCTGCACCGTGATCCCGGCGCCAACAGCAATTAAAAAGAGCGCCACGGCGCCGACAATCGGCCAGCTGCTCTGCGCGGGAACAAAATACGGTTGATGTTTCGTACTCATGGGGTAACTCCTTGCTCAAGGCTTCCTTGACTCACCCTTTCTTGACTTCCATTCCCTTGACTCCGACTACCTTGACGGAATATGTCTTGAGCCGCCAATGGCACCGATGCGACCCGAGCCATCGCAGTGACAGGCGTTGAGGTGTCATCAACAACGGATGGCGTCTCTTTTTGCGTGATGTCATACAGGGTGTAAGAGAGTGTCAGTGTATGAATCGAATCGGGAATGTCCGGTTCGATGTAAAAAATCAGTGGCATCTCGGCATCTGCCCCTGAATCGAGGGGTTGCTGATTAAAACAAAAGCACTCTATTTTGTTGAAATAGGTGGCCCCTAGACCGGGTGAGACCGACGGTACTGCTTGCCCCACTACGGTATGATTGGCGAGGTTTTTCGCCTGATACGCGGTTTGAATCACCTCACCCGGGTGCACATCGAGATGGGTCAATTGGGGCTGAAACTGCCACTCGATACCCGGATTATTGTGCGCCATAAATTCCACTCTCACGGTTCGCGAGGTATCGATACTCAACCCGGCAGGTGCCACCACTGACTCGCTGTTGGTTTTGCCATTGATGCCCAACGCATCGCACATCACGTCATACAGCGGCACGAGTGCAAAGCCAAAACCGAACATAGCGACGACCGCAGCACACAGCTTTAAGGTCAATTTCTGGTTCGCATTTGCTTGGCTCATCTCTCACCTCAATCAATCTTAGGTGGTGTTGAAAACGTGTGATGTGGTGCAGGGCTAGGCACGCTCCACTCCAAACCTTCTGCACGCTCCCACGGTTTCGCGCTTGCCTTTTCGCCGCCGCGAATGCACTTAATGACGAGCCACAAGAAAATCAGTTGAGAGAGACCAAAGGCAAACCCACCAATGGAGACGATTTGATTGACGTCGGCAAACTGAATGGCGTAATCAGGAATGCGTCTTGGCATCCCCGCAAGGCCAAGAAAATGCATCGGAAAGAACAAGATATTGACGGAAATGACCGAGCACCAGAAATGCCACAAGCTCAACCTATGGTCATACATGTGACCCGTCCACTTCGGCAACCAGTAATACGCTGCCGCCATGATCGAGAAGACCGCACCCGAGACTAAGACATAGTGAAAATGTGCCACCACAAAGTAGGTATCGTGATACTGGAAATCCGCAGGAACGATCGCCAACATCAAGCCCGAAAATCCCCCAATCGTGAAAAGAATGATAAACGCGATAGCAAACAACATAGGCGTTTCAAACGTCATCGCCCCCCGCCACATGGTCGCAACCCAGTTAAACACTTTCACCCCAGTCGGCACCGCGATGAGCATGGTGCAATACATAAAGAACAGCTCTGCAAACACCGGCATGCCGGTCGTAAACATGTGGTGCGCCCAAACCAAGAAAGAGAGCAGCGCGATACTGCAAGTCGCATAAACCATTGAGTGATAACCAAAGAGCTTTTTACCACTAAAAGCGGGGATAATCGCCGAAATGATACCGAATGAGGGCAAAATCATAATGTATACTTCCGGGTGACCAAAGAACCAGAAAATGTGCTGGAACATCACCGGATCGCCGCCCCCGGCCGCATCAAAAAACGAGGTACCAAAGTACTTATCGGTCAACACCATGGTGACCGCCCCTGCTAACACCGGCATGACCGCGATCAGCAGAAACGCCGTGATCAGCCAAGTCCAAACAAACATGGGCATTTTGAACCAAGTCATTCCTGGCGCGCGCATATTGACGATGGTGACGATGACGTTGATCGCGCCCATGATGGAGCTGATGCCCATGATATGTACAGAAAAGACAAACAGCGCAGTACTATCAGGGCCATAGGTGGTCGACAGCGGCGCATAAAACGTCCAACCGAAATCGGGGCCACCGCCTTCAGTAAACAGCGAGGCAATCAGAATCAAGAACGCAAAAGGCAGAATCCAAAAACTCAAGTTGTTCATACGAGGTAGCGCCATATCCGGCGCGCCAATCATCATTGGAATCATCCAGTTTGCAAGCCCAGTAAAAGCCGGCATTACGGCGCCAAACACCATGATCAATCCATGAACCGTGGTCATTTGGTTAAAAAACTGCGGCTCCACCAGTTGTAGACCCGGTTGGAACAACTCAGCGCGAATCACCATCGCCATCGCGCCGCCAGTAAGGAACATGATAAAGCTGAACCAAAGATAGAGCGTGCCGATGTCTTTGTGGTTGGTGGAATAAATCCAGCGGTAAATACCGCTTGGCGCATCGTGGTGATCGTCATGATGATCTTCTATCACCCCTTCAGCGTGCCCAGCGCGGCTTAGCTCCGCATCCGTTACAGGCGCAGATTTGACGTTGTCTGCCGTCATAGAGTCAGATTTGGACGTTTTCATTGTCCCTCCTCGGCTGCGCCAGCATTGTTAGCGCTTTTTGAAGCTTTATAGGCATCAACGTCTGACGCTTGTATAACGTCACCCGTGTTATTACCCAGTCCATTACGTTGATAAGTCACCACCGCCGCGATTTCTTTGTCGGTCAATTGATTAGCAAACGCCTGCATAGCGGTGCCCGGGCGGCCATAGACAATGGTGTCAATGTGATTGTTTATCTCACCCGTCGCCACTTTACTGCCCGTGATTGCCGGGAACGCCCCCGGAATACCAGCGCCATTGGCTTGGTGACACACCGCGCAGCGATCGAGATAGACTTTCTCGCCCAAGGTGACGAGCTCTTCGAGAGAGAGTGTTGCCGTCAGCGACGCCGCAGCCTCTTGTTTGGCTAAAGCGAGTTGTGCTTTTTTATCCGCTAGCCACTGCTCGTACTCTGCTTCTTCCATTGCGTGGACCACGATCGGCATAAAACCATGCGCCCTCCCACACAACTCAGCACATTGGCCGCGATACACCCCAGGCTTATCGATGCGCGTCCACGCCTCGTTAATAAATCCTGGAATGGTGTCTTTCTTGACTGCAAAATCTGGCACCCACCAAGAGTGGATCACATCATCGGACGTCATCAAAAATCGTACTTTGCGATTGATCGGCAGCACTAAGGGGTTATCAACCTCCAGCAGGTAATGGGCGCCTTTTTCTTCAATGCCATCGATCGCTTTTTGACTGGTCGCGAGCAAGCTGAAAAACTCGACGTCTTCATCAAAGTAGCTGTAGTGCCACTTCCATTGCGACCCGGTGATTTTGATCGTTAAGTCCGATTGTGACGTGTCTTCCATGGCCACTAAGGTTTTGGTGGCGGGGATTGCCATCAAGACCAAGATGACTATCGGGATCACCGTCCAGATCACTTCGACTTTGGTGCTTTCGTGGAAATGCGCCGCAACCGCGCCTTTGGATTTTCGGTGGTGATACATGGAATAGAACATGATGCCAAACACCACCAGTGCGATGGCGCAGCAGATGTAAAAAATCAGCATGTGCAGTTCATACACCTGACCGCTGATATTGGTCACACCTTGTGTCATGTTGTAGGTGGTGTCCTTGGGGCTTTCCTCGGCCGACGCGTGGGCGGGTAACACCAACCACACACTGGTTATTCCATAGCCAAGCCATTGCCCAAGTAATCGCCACAGTGCCTGCTGTACTCGTTTCAAACGATGTCTCCTTTGCTCGGTAGCCTACTGGCTAACTCGCTTGAACTCAGCGTTCCCTCACCGCACCTTGGCCTACTACACATCACCCGAAGGGAGTCGCTCAGTTGATTCCTATAAACAGCGAAATTTGGTTTAATTTGTTATATTTATGTTAACAAAATGAATGTAATTAAAAGCTAGTTGGCGTTTTCAGATTGTGCAAGCGGTTGACAAGGTCCAATGATTTTTTTGTGACCCAATGTTTTTTATCGGCAAAGTAATTTTGTCGGCATAGCCATTTTGGCCGCATAGTGATTTAACGATTGCGCTCCTATAAATGATAATTGATATCAATTAAAATCATCACAACCATAGTTACACTGTCGTCCATTGCTGTAATAGATAGCTACAATACAAAGAGAACGACATACAAACCGTCAGTCGCAAGACCTACGAGGAACTCTTAACATGAAACAGTATGATCAATGGCTAGCACGCGATCCCGATCCCGCCACCCGTGAAGAGCTACAACGTCTCATCGAGCAGCAGCAACAAGCAGAACTTGACGATCGTTTTAGCCAACGGCTCGAATTTGGCACCGCGGGCCTAAGGGGCAAAGTGGGTTGTGGGCCTAACCGTATGAATAGGTTGGTGATTCAAGAAACCGCAACAGGGCTAGGTCACTATCTGCTAGCACAAATCCCACAGGCGGCTGAGCGCGGTGTCGTGGTCGGCTACGATGGCCGCATCGATTCCAAACAGTTTGCACACGATACCGCTGCGGTACTGACTGCCCTTGGGATTAAAGTCTTTCTCACGCATCACGTTGCCGCGACGCCTATCGTGGCGTTTGGTGTCAAACACTTTGGCGCGGCAGCGGCAGTGGTGGTGACCGCCAGCCACAACCCACCGGAATACAACGGATTTAAAGTCTACTGGGAGAATGGTGCTCAGATCATTCCACCGCATGATTCCGGCATTGCGAAGCACATTGAAGACGCCGCTTCGGCGCCGCTCGCGCTGATGGATCTCAGTGACGCTGAGTCTCAAGGCTTGCTCGTTTGGCTGGATGACGCGTATTACAAGACCTATCGACAGGCCATCAACACTCACCCGCAACTCGGCCAAGCGCCTGCGCCCATTACCATCAGCTACACCGCCATGCATGGTGTCGGCGCAGAGATGGCAGAAGCCCTGCTCAGCGATGCGGGCTTTAACCAAGTTTACAGCGTCAAAGAGCAGCGTGATCCAGATGGCCATTTCCCGACCGTCAACTTCCCCAACCCCGAAGAAGCGGGCGCGATGGACAAAGTGATTGAATTAGCCAAGGAGCACAACGCCGATCTCGCCTGCGCCAATGATCCCGATGCGGATCGCTTTGCGGTGGCGGCGAGAACCGCGCAAGGCGACTATCAAATGTTAACCGGCGATCAAGTGGGCGCGCTGTTTGGTCATTATCTACTCAGTCATTTTGATCGTAGCCAAGGTGTCACGCCGCTAGTGGGAAATACCATCGTATCTTCGACACTGCTCGCCAGCATCGCACGCTCGCTTGGCGGTGAGTACTACCAAACGCTGACGGGCTTTAAGTGGCTCACTAACGTTGCCATGAGTAAAGTATCGAGTGATCGCTCGTTCTTGTTTGCCTATGAAGAGGCGTTGGGTTATACCATTGGCACCACTGTCTGGGACAAAGATGGCCTGTCAGCGCTGGTGGCGTTTGCTCAGTTGACGGCAGAGTTAGCACGCCAAGGAAAAACCGTGTGGGATCAACTGGAGACGATCTATCGTCAACATGGCATGGTGGTCAATGCGCAGCGCAGTATTGCCCTAGATCCAAGCGCACCCGCTATTGGAGAGAGCCTAAGAGCCTCACCAGTCAGCCAAATTGCAGGGCGTGACATCGAACGCGTCGACGATCTCAAAACGCTCACCACCACCTATCAAGATGGTCGAGTGGAGACCATAAATTTACCGGCCAGTGATGTGCTTATCTATCATCTCGCGGGTGGCGCGCGTGTGATTGTTCGCCCATCCGGCACTGAACCGAAAATTAAGTGTTATTACGAAGTGGTCGAAGCCTTCCCACCTGAGCAAAGTTTTGCCGAAGCCAGCAACCACGCTCAGAAAGTGATGGATTTGCTCATCAGTGAACATCAAACGAGCTTAACGCACCTTTAGCACTCAAGCGCTTTTGTGACACGAAAGCGCTTTGTATAACGGCCTCATTATCGATAAGCTAGCAGAATCAATGGCATGTCGCCTATCGCGCTGGCTTTTCACCTGGCGAAAATTAGAGACCAGTGCAAAACGGATAATTGAGGCTTATGGATACCGACACACTCCCCACCCACCAAACCAGTAAACGAGAACAACTTCTCAAAGGTAGCCTTGCTATGGTGCCTCTGAGTATTGCGGTGATCCCTTGGGGATTGCTCGCAGGCTCGTTTGCCATCGATGCGGGATTGACCAGTTTAGAGAGCCAAGCGCTCTCGGCGATTTTGTTTGCGGGTTCCGCGCAATTAGTCGCAACGGGCATGTTTAAAGCGGGCGCAGGGCTTGCCACTATGTTGCTCACCACCTTCTTTATTACTTCCCGTCATTTGCTGTACAGCGTGTCGATGCGCAATCGAATCAGTCCACTGCCACTAAAATGGCGTCTGACGCTCGGTTTTTTGCTGACCGATGAACTATTTGCTATCTGTGGTCAGCAATCTGAGCAGCAGTTCGATCGCTGGTATGCCTTGGGCGCTGGCCTCAGTTTTTATCTTTGTTGGAACTTAGCGACCTTAGCGGGCATTGTGCTTGGCAATCAAATCCCGATGATGAATGAGCTCGGTCTCGAGTTTGCGGTTGCGGCGACCTTTATTGCCATCGTCGTGCCCAATATTCAGTCGTCGCCAGTTATCGTTGCCGTACTCACCTCGCTGATCGTCGCGGTCACTTGTCACTATTTCTCACTCGATGGAGGACTGATGCTAGCGAGTATCAGTGGCATGTTGGCAGGTTATGTGACGGAGCAAGTGAAAGGGAGAGCGGTATGATTTTAGGGTCCATTTTAGCGATGACGGCGTTAGTGTTTCTCAGTCGCTACCTGTTTCTTGAGCCCAAATTACCACTCAAGCTAAATCACAGTATGCAGCGCTTGCTCAGCTACTCAGCGCCTGCGGTATTAACCGCCATTTGGGCACCGATTGTCTTTATACCGGAGGGAGAGCTGTGGCTGTCACACAGCAATCCCTATTTAGTGGGCGCAGTGATTGCGGCCTTGATTGCATGGAAAACCAAAAACGTATTGCTGACCACCGTGATCAGTATGTGTCTTTTCCTACTATTGAAACTGATGTAACTCACGCATCCGATTAATGCGCAATCCACTCAATCTCCATCAAGGTGGTGTCATCGGTTTTCAACCGCGCAAGGAAGCGATCGCCACTGTGCACTTCGCCCACACCTTGTGGCGTGCCTGTCATGACCACATCCCCGTCATATAGCGTGGTGTAGCTGCCGAGCTCTTGCAAAATCGCTTGTGGAGAATAGATCATCTGCGTGACTGCACCTTTTTGAACGCGCACGCAGTTGATGTAGAGCTCGATACTCAGCGCATTCACCTCTATGCCATCGAGTGGCATAAAACGGCTAAGCACCGCAGAGCCATCAAACGCTTTTGCTCGCTCCCAGGGTAAGCCTTTCCCTTTGAGAGACGACTGCAAGCCGCGTTTGGTCAAATCCAGCCCTAGCCCGACATGGCTATATTCTCCGTTCGTCACCACAAAACAGATCTCTGCTTCGTAATGAAGCGGCTCTTGATGAAAAGAGGACAAGGTTGACGTAATCGCACTGGCTGGCTTGTTAAACACCACCATCTGCTCAGGAACGGCGTTACCCAACTCGTGAATGTGTTCGATATAGTTGCGGCCAATACAGACGATTTTGCTAGGGGTAATCTCACTGCTGCCGAGTTTTATTGACGTCATTTTTCCATCCGTGGTCATCAATTGTCGTTGTCAACTAAAGCTCCGATTCTAAATGAGTTTTTTGACAATTTAACATACCAATCTGATAAATTCAGATCTGAGACTGTTATTTTACAACAAAAAATATGTGTCTTTTTTTCGCCTACTGAACTCACATAATTTAGGTTGAGTTCTCCTCCTTTACTACGCCTCACCCCTCCTCCTCTACGCGAATTGAGTCTTATTTTTACACGCTATTTTGTGATCCTAAAAACACTTATTGTTCACTTTTCAACCAGAGATGTGAGGCGCACTCAATCACGCCATTATTTCTTTCACCAAAGCAACTTTAGCTCTGGCACTCACACATGGCGCGGCCACTCAATCGTATGCTTTTTGTTGCTAATCAACAGAGAATGGAAGCACATAACGATGAAACACTACACGTTTAATCCGGTGGTTAAGGCCATCATACCCATGCTTGCCGTGGCCGCCTTGGCGGGTTGTAAACTCAATCCACCCACCGAAGAGGGAGACGACCTCTACCCAGCCGCCAACGATGAGGTGGTGATCTACTACAAACGCGACAGCGAGATTGCGGCGCAATCAACCGGCAGTGATTATGACGGTTGGGGCATGCACCTTTGGAATGGGGAGGGATGCACCAGTACGGATTTACCAGCAATGGACATTGCCGACACCGGTACGGATTGGAACGCGCCTTATCTTCGTACGGGTATCAGCGCTACCTATGGCGCGTATTACGTGCTCAAGGTGGATCTTGACGCCTCAGATCCACATAACTGCATGAACTTTATTCTCCACAAAGGCGATGAGAAAGCCTTTGGTAGCCAAAATGCTAAAGTGGATTTGACCAAACTTGGTCCCACACGCAGCCTATTTGGTTTCCATGGTAGCAGTGAGCTGTACTATACACCCACCAAAGAGCGGCCAGTCATGATTGATGGGCGCAAAGCCCACTGGCTCGATAGTGATACACTCGCTTGGGAAAGCGCTTCAAACGCGACATCGGTCAAACTCTTTTACGCACCAAACGGCGGCATTTCGATGAGCAGTGACAAAACCATTCAAGGTGGTACTGAAGTTGCCCTCTCTACCAGTGGCAGCCTAAGCGATGACCTGAAAACACGTTTTCGCCATCTCGCAGAATTAGGCGCAATGACACTGGATGTCGATGACGCCACACTGCACACCATTCTAAAATCGCAAGTGGTGGTCGCGGCTTATAACAACAGTGGTAACTTGGTAGCCTCAACCGAAGTGCAAAAAGCGGGCGTATTGGATGCGGTATTTGCCGCAAGCGATGCCGGCAATGCAATGGGTGAGACACTCGGCGCCATCGTTGAGCAAGGCGATACCACCTTCAAACTGTGGGCGCCCACTGCGAAAAGCGTTGAATTGGTCATCTACGATACCGATAAAACGGAACTAGAGCGCGTGACGCTAAGTGAAAACACGACAACCGGAATTTGGTCGTCTGAGGCACTGAGTGACAAAGTTGGCCTCTATTATCAATATCAAGTCACCGTTTATCATCCAACCACAGGCGTGGTGGAAACCCGTTTAGTCACAGACCCATACTCACTCAGCCTTTCCAGCAATTCACGCTACTCACAAGTGGTGGATCTCAACGATAGCACTCTTATGCCTAGCGGCTGGGAAAGCTCCACCAGCCCGGTGCTAGCTAAAGATGAAGATCACGTCCTATACGAATCTCATCTGCGTGATTTCAGCTTCAGTGATCAACTTGGCAGCCCTGAGCTCAACGGTAAATACATCGCGTTGACCGAAGCGTCACGTGAATCCGTGCAGCACCTACAAGCGCTCAAAGATGCCGGCCTGACTACGCTACATATTTTGCCTGCATTCGACATTGCGACGGTCGATGAAGAGAGCGCCAATCGCGTCGACATTACCGATACCGTGGGCAAGCTGTGCGCCATTAAATCCACAGCGGCGATTTGTGAGACCAATGGCGACAATGAGATCATCGAAGATGTGCTCAACAGCTATGACCCCACGACAGGTGCAGCGCAAGCACTCATAAACGATCTGCGTATGCTAGACAGCTTTAACTGGGGATACGATCCGTTCCACTACACCGTCCCTGAAGGCAGCTACGCGACCAACCCCGAAGGCACCACGCGCATTGTCGAATTCCGTGAAATGGTCAAAGCGGCACACGATATGGAGTTGAAGCTAGTGATGGATGTGGTCTACAACCACACGAACGCCTCTGGCATCAATGAAAAATCGGTGCTGGATAAAATTGTTCCTGGGTATTACCACCGTCTAGACACCAATACCGGCCAAGTTGAGATGTCCACCTGTTGTGATAACACGGCAACAGAAAACTTGATGATGGGCAAGTTGATGGTTGATTCGCTCAAAGTGTGGGCCAACGATTACAAAGTCGATGGTTTCCGTTTTGACTTGATGGGCCACCAGCCAAAAGATCTGATGGTCTACGCGTTAGAGCAAGTACGCAGCATCGACCCTGACACCCTCTTCTATGGCGAAGGTTGGGATTTTGGTGAGGTGGCCAATAACGCTCGTTTTGATCAAGCCACGCAAATTAACATGGCAGGCACCGAGATCGGTACTTTCTCCGATCGCTTACGTGATGCAGTACGTGGTGGCAGCCCATTTGACGGCGGACAAAACTCACAAGGTAAGCACCCACTTCGCTTTAATCAGGGCTTTGCCAACGCGGCATACCCCAACGAAGAGGTGACTCAAGATCAGGCTTATCTTGATGCCATGCTGCACAATCAAGATTTAGTGCGCCTTGGCATGGCCGGGAACCTTGCCGATTATCGCCTCACCGATTATCAAGGCACGCTGCAGATGGGTAAAAACATCGACTACAACGGTGCGCCGGCTGGTTACACTCACAAACCATCTGAAAACATTTCGTATGTCTCTAAACACGACAACCAAACCTTGTGGGACAACAACGCCTATAAGATTGCGACAGGCACCAGCAGCGCTGAACGCGCCAGAATGCAGACGGTGGCACTCTCTACCGTGATGCTTGGCCAAGGCATTCCGTTCATTCATATGGGCTCGGAGTTGCTGCGTTCGAAATCGATGCAGCGTGATTCTTATGATTCGGGCGATTGGTTTAACCGTGTACGTTTTGACGGCTCAGACAACAACTGGAATGTCGGCCTACCGCGTGAAGACAAAGATGGCGCCAACTGGCCGCTGATTCAAACCCTGCTCAGTGACAGCACCGCAAAACCTATCCCGACCGATATCGAGCTGAGCAAACAACAGTTCCTCGAGCTGCTTACCATACGCAGCACTAGTGAGCTGTTCCGTTTGCCAAGTTTGACCGAGGTACAAAACCGCGTTGATTTCCATAATGTCGGACCTCAGCAAACTCAGGGGCTGATTGTCATGTCTATTGACGATGGCGTGAGCGCAGGCGACGATTTGGATGCCAACTATGATGCGATTGTGGTCATCGTCAACGCCACGGCACAGACGCAGGACTTCGATATCGCTAACGCGAGCAACTTTACCTTACACACTGTGCAACAAAGCTCAGCGGACAGCGATGTCCAAACAGCAAGCTTTAGCGGTAACACCTTTAGCGTGCCAGCACTCACCACCGCGGTGTTTGTTCAAGAGCAATCTGGCGTGCAAGGCACTGGCTTACCCGTGAGCAGTAAAGATCTCTCCGACACCCCGCCATACGGCGACACCACCGTGTATGTCAAAGGTGATATGAATGGTTGGAGCGATGATGCGAACTGGGCGATGAGCTTTATTGGCAACGGCGTCTACAGCGTCACCCATACCCTCGATGCAGGAAGCTACGCGTTCAAATTCGCCGACTCAGGTTGGAGTAACCCCAACATCGGTTGCGACAACGCCGCACAAGCCAGCAGCTCACTACCACTTGGTAGCGACGGCAACTGCTCAGTCACCATCAGCGAAGCGGGTGACTACACCTTTACGCTTAATGCCGTTTACCTACAAAACGACAGCGAAACTCAGCCTGTGCTTTCTGTGGTAAAGGCCAACTAACCTAAGCAAAACGAGGCGCCGATGGGCGCCTCACTTGTTCCATTCAGACTACAGATATATACAACCAAGAAAAAGCCCATGTGGATTTATCCTCCACATGGGCTTCTTTCTGTAAACTATTCGTACCATTAACTACGTTCGAATTGCTAGTGGTTAGCGCGCATTCACCGCTTTGATAAAGGTCTCTTGTGCGCCTTCAACATTGAGCGCTTTGGCTTCTTCTAGCAGGCTCAAGGCTTTGTCGAGCTCTCCCGCCTGAACGGCAGACTTTATTGCGTTGTGGTAGTAGTGTTGGGTTTCCGATATGGCTTGCACTTTAGGCGCTTTGTTCAACTTAGCCGTTGAACCTTCTGATTTTTCAACAAGCTCTTTCTGTCCGAAGCCACTCAATGACAAAGTTTCCACTTCAATCGAAAAGTAGCCGACATTAGAGGCAAGATACGTAGGGTCAGTCACGATTGGCATCGGTTCCCCAGATTCCTCTGCACGTAGTTTTGCCGGATGAGGGACCACGACCTTACTGGCGAGCTGACTATTATCGGTGTAAATCACCATATAAGGGGTTTCAACTGAATCCACTTTGATTTCAAGTTCAAACCGATTGCGAGCAAACGCATCTGAGAATACGATTTTAAAATCGGCCTTTGTCAGCGTTTTTACGACTTGGAAATCCTTGTTAAGTAATTCAACTACTGGGATAGCAACGAGCCCATCTTCCATATTGCTACGAATGAGCAGATCCACAACACCCGATTGTTGGTCAAAAACAAACGGCGCAAAATAACTTTTCCCGCTTGGGAATAGGTCAACAGGCGAGGACTCATTGATGTGAAATTTAAGTTGCTGCTCTTGGTTCAACGTTATCCATGGATACGCCGTCGCCGCCTCACAACATACCGACGCAGAGAGTGGCTGTAGCTCCAATTTTTGTTCAATCGATTGGTCAGAGGCACACCCCAAAAGGCTAAGGCCCGACATCAAAATTAATAGACTCTGTTTCATCATTCATCCTTTGGGTAGAGAGCAGAAAAGGCGACCTCTAGGGCCGCCTTATAGTTAGTAACAGTAAATGAGGACTAAGACTAGGTATTAGAACCAGATTTCAGCTTCAACACCGAAGCGAGTTTCTGAATCTTTACCATCATTACTCCAGTTGTAGCCATCGTCACTTGATGCCATGTAAGAAATGTATGGTTTGATCTGAGGACGACCCCAGTAATCAGCATTAACAGTCAGCACTGGAGCAAGCGTTGCTGTGTAGAAGCTTGTATCTGCTTTCTCGCGACCCCATGTACCATCTGACCCTAGGCTCTCAACTGCGTATGAGAATGTTGCTTCCATACGGAAATTTTCGTTAACCTTGTATGATGGTGTTGCACCAAAGATAAAGCGAGACAATCCATCTTGTGAGCCCCATACTTGATCGGTTTTATCGTTTGACAAATCCCAATATGTCAGTTCTGTACCTAGCTGTAGCTTGTCAGTGATGTTTGCCACACCGTAAGAGGTCAAGAAAATTGATTCATCATCTTTGTTCCAGTTCCCGCTCCATTGACCAAAGTTCACACCACGGTTTGCAGCAACGCCCTTACCATAAGTTAGTGCTGTCAATGACCAACCATCGAAGCCGTAGTAGTCGCGAGAATAGGTAACTGAAAGACCAAAACCGCTGTCTGCTGTGTCGTCTGACTCTACATTGGCACGGCTCATAAACTTAGCGTCAAAGTCAAAACGTCCGCCTAGCGCTTCTACGCCGTAGTAGTACAAGTCTACCGATGTCATTGTAGTGCTACGCTGCTGATCGTCTACGTTATCATTCTTACAGCTCTGGTCACCACAACTACCTTCTCCAGCGTCAGCAGAAACTACAGCGATACCCATATCTTTGTATTGGATACCACCACCCACACCAGATGATTGTTTCCAGAATTCTTTAGTGATGATACCAGCCTGACGGTTTAGGTAACGTTTACCAGCCCAAACACTCGTGCCTTCAGCAAAGTAGGAAAGATCACCCAACTCTACGTAAGCTTCTTTAAATTCAAGTTGACCGGTTTCAAAATGACCTTCGTTACCTGAAGATGAACCGTAGAAACCACGACCATTACCGCCTTCGTTATTACCATACTCTGTTTTTAGAACGTATTTAGACCATGCACCATTTTCGTAGTTATCACCGCGTGTCACTGTGAATTCAACTTGATTTGGGTTGCCAGAGAAAGGCGCACCAGCAGCACGGTAGTCTCGACGGTGTTCCCATGTTTCGTTGAGTGCTAAAGACTGACCAGCATTGTAGAGAAGGTGCCCATAACCGTTGACTTGCCAACCCTGGTTCACTTTATCTTCTGCGAATGCAGAACCAGCAGCGAGAGTCGCAGCCACTGCAGCAGCAATTACACTTACTTTTTTCATTATTTAACTCCATTTATAGGGATTATTATTCTTTTGCTCTCTTCCTCTAAGGACATCCCGCAAGGCAGTAACGGAGTGTTTGAAAAAGAGAGGTAAGATAGGACTTGGCTTGCGCTTCATCCTCGTTCGTTTCAACTGTGGCTAGATTAACGAAGCGGGGTAAGGCTGACTTCCTCCACCTCAGATTAATTTGAGGGGGATGAGAAGGGAGGAGGAATGTGGGAGTACGCCGTTGATTTGGTTGAGATCACACTAATCGGGAGGAGTAGAGGAGGATTTCGAAACAAAGTTTCGCACCAAATGACACACGGCTCACGATTTGATTTTTTGATTTCATTAAATTGTAATTAAATTTCATTGAGAATTATTTTGGTAATAGGCTTGACCTGCTATAAACAAAACTATTTACTAAAGTGAGATTGAAAAACACACGACAATAAGTAAAAGACAATGCAGTGCTCTCGCCCATACCCATTAGGGGCCACCTTGGATGCAGCAGGTTGTAACTTCTCGATTTTTTCGCCTTCTAACCAAGACTTACAACTCGCGCTTTTTAAAGCCGATGGCTCTTATACGACTTACCCGCTCGATAATGAAGACGCGGGTATTAAGCACACCTATATAGAAGGGATTAAAGCGGGGCAAAAATACGGCTTTATTACCCGGGTCAACGATGCAGAGCATTATCTCTCTGACCCTTATGCCAAAGCCCTCGATAAGCCTCTCTTCTATGACCTCCCTTTTAATGCTGAAAAAAGTTTCCAATTAGCCAAGTGCGTCGTCACTAAAACCAGTTTTGATTGGCAAGGTGTTGCTAAGCCTCATCGCCCGCGTGACGAAATGGTGCTGTTTGAAACGCACGTCAAAGGGGTCACCAAACTTAACCCGAATGTGCCTGAATACTCTCGCGGGACCTACTTGGGCTTAGTCAGCGAAGCGATGATCCAATTTTACAAGCAGCAGAACATCAATACTTTGCAACTGCTGCCCGTCGCCGCTTGTATGCATGAGCCGCACCTGCTCAAGATGGATAAAGTCAACTATTGGGGTTACAACCCATACTTGTTTATGGTGCCTGACCCAAGATACGCGATGCACGACGCCGTGACTGAGCTGAAAACCACCATTCGCGAGCTGCATCGCCACGGTATCGAGGTAATTTTGGATGTGGTCTACAACCACACCGCCGAAGGTGGCGCAGATGGTCCGGTGTTTAACCTCAAAGCGCTGGATGCTAACTACTACTTGCGCCACGACGATCACTACGCCAACTACACCGGCTGTGGCAATACGGTGGATCTCTCTTACCAACCGAGCCTCAACTTAGTTATGGACACGCTGCGTTATTGGGCGCAGGAGTTCCAAGTGGACGGTTTCCGCTTTGATTTAGCCGCGACCTTGGGTCGTGAACGTGAAGCCTTTAACCCCAATACCGCTTTCTTTAAAGCTGTCGCCCAAGACCCCATCTTGCGTGAGGTGAAGTTGATTGCCGAACCTTGGGACATTGGCCCGAACGGCTATCAAGTAGGGAATTTTCCGGTTGGCTGGAATGAGTGTAACGATCGCCTACGAGACATCACCCGCAGCTTTTGGCGCGGTGACCAAGGCTTTATGAAAGAGTTTGCGACGCGCATTATGGGCTCGCGTGATCTCTACAGCGCGGCGAATTGGCCCTATAAACTGACCGTTAACTACATCACCTATCATGATGGCTTTTGCATGCAGGACTTGGTCTCCTACAAGCAAAAACACAATGACGCCAACGGCGAACAGAACCGGGACGGTCACGGGGATAACCGCTCCGCAAACTATGGCATCGAAGGGCCAACCGATAATCCGCGCATTATCGAAAAACGCGAACGGCAGAAACGCAACTTCATGGCCAGCTTACTGTTCGCCTTCGGCATTCCGCACATTTTGACCGCCGACGTCCTCTCTCACACCCAAGGTGGCAACAACAACGCCTACTGCCAAGACAACGAAATTAGTTGGCTCAATTGGTCTATGACCCAAGAAAAGCAGAGCTTTCGTGAGTGGTTGGCGCAAATGGTGAAAGCGCGTCAAACTTACATGGTGCCGTTCATTCGCGCCTTTAGTGGCGATACCCGCAATGAAAACCGCGTACTGTGGCGACGCATTGATGGCACCTTCATGGAACATGAAGATTGGAACCAACTGAGTTGCGTCGCTTTGCAACTGGGCATCGACAAAGCAGGTGACGAGCTGTTCTACTGCATCAACCAAACTACGGCGCCCGCGCGCTTTACCTTGCCAGCAGAAAATCAACAAGAGTGGATGATGATCTGCAACACCGATTCGCACGAAGTGCATCAAACCATTGATCACAAGCAAGTGCTGATCGCGCCAGGATCGATGGCGATTTTCCACTATAAGGCAAGTTAAGCCAGTGGCCGACAAACTCTCTACCACCGCGCTGGCAAAACAGCGCGGCTTGGACGCCAAAGCCTTGTTCAATCAGTTGAAACTGGCTGGCTACATCAATCGTGATGACGAGAGTTGGGTGTTGACGGAACTGGGCAAAAAGTTTGGTGGTGACTACGCCAACCACCCCAAATTTGGCCAGTTTATCGTCTGGCCAACCAACCTACTGATTGATAGTGACGCCACCAGCGGCAAAACGCTCACCGCCACCGAGCTTGGCGAACGCTTTTCCCTGGCGGCGAAAAAAATCAATCAACTGCTTCAAGAACTCGGTTGGATCCAAAAAACCGAGCAAGGCTGGCAAGTGAGCCAGACGGGGCTCAGTGCCGGTGGTTACCAACGTGAGGATAAACAGAGCGGCCAGAAATTTGTCGTCTGGCATGACTCAATAGCGCGCAACAAACGCCTGAGGCAAACGGTGGTCGAGTTTTCCGGTCAAGATGCACACGCGCACGCGACGGATAAATCCCTCTCTAGCTTTCGGCAAAAGTTTGAAGCCAAACATCGCACCTTAGACGGGCACTATGTTCGCTCAAAAGGTGAGCTACTGATTGATAACTGGCTGTACATGAACGGCGTTGTCCACGCCTACGATAGACCGCTGCCTATTGAACAAGATGTGTTGAGCGATTTTTATCTGCCAACGGGCAACGTCTATATCCAGTATTGGGGCTCAGACAGCGGCGCAATGCCAGATGACCAACGTGAGACCCTTCGCGCCCTCTACGCTCAACATGGTTTTGAACTGATTGAGATACACCCAGAAGAGGTCGAGACACTCGATGAGTGTCTACCCGCCAAACTGCGCGCTTACGGTATCAAGGCGTATTAACCTTCCACTGGCCAAAGACTAAGGCGTATTCACCGACGCCAACCATTCAACAAAGGCGCTCAAATTCGGATTGTCGCTGTCTGCGGGAGCGATCAAATAGTAGCCTTTGCCGGACATTACCTCATGCTCAAAAGGCTGAATCAGTTGCTGATGCTCGATTTGACGCGCTGCCAGAGTGAGATCGCCGACCGTCATCCCGTAGCCCAGTTGCGCGGCATTCATCGCTTGATCCAAAGTGGCGAAGGTTTGGTTACGTGCGCCGCGCAGTTGACTTAACCCAATACTATCAAGCCACAGCTGCCAATCGGATTGCTCCGCATTCGCGTGTAGCCAGTTAACGCGCCGCAATGACTGGTAAGCATCACCGCCCCCCTCTTGCTGCGCTTGGTGCCAAATCTGCGGTGCACAAACTGGGGAAAGGCGCTCCTCAAACAAAAGCACCTGTCTCACACGCTTGGTCGCACTCGCTCGGCCATACATAATCACCAGATCAAAACTATCAAAGTTAGGGTGGAGCTGATGCTTGGTGGTCGAGGTAAGCTCGACATTGATATCCGGATGAGAAATCTGAAAGGCCGTCAATTTTTCCAGCAAAAACGTGGTGATGCAGCTAGGTGCATTGAGTTTAATGCGGTTGGCGCTCTCTGCGACCTCACGCACCGCATTTTGCAATTGGTGAATAACCGCTTCGGCCAGTGGCACAAACTTGAGTCCGTCTGGTGTCAGTGCCAAACCGCGAGCGTGGCGATAAAACAGGCTCACCCCCATCATGGATTCAAGTGACTGAATCTGACGGCTGATCGCCCCTTGCGTCATCGCCATCGCACTCGCCGCATGAGTAAAATTGAGATGCTCCGCCGTTGCCAAGAAGGCTTGCAAATTTTTTGTCGAAGGAAGTCGATGATTCATCGTCAATACTTGTCTGCCAGAATGGCACGACTCTAGCACAGGTCATGTTAAAACCCCTAGCACAAGCCATGACAAAAATGCATGGCTATCATGTATTAATTTCGTTTCATCCAACTCCCATTTTTGACTAAATTGGCAATACAAACCGCTTATAAGAAATAATTTTTCATTGTGAGCGACTATAAAATCAGTCAAAGGAACGTAAATGGATTCATTAGCGGATAAATTAGCGCCTGAGAGCATAAAAAAATTAATACCTTATCAATCTGCTCGACGCATAGGTGGTCATGGGCGCGTGTGGCTCAACGCCAACGAGTTAGAGACCCCGATCTTTTTTGATGAACAACAATCCGATTACTCCCGTTACCCTGACTACTTGCCTCACGACATCGCGCGCGCTTACCAAGCGTACTGCCATACCGACCAGGATGTGATGGCCGTGCGCGGCGCCGATGAGGCGATTGATCTGTTGGTCAGAACCTTTTGCCAGCCAGGTAAAGACAAGATCGCGATTTGCTCGCCAACCTACGCCATGTATGAGTTTTGCGCCGAATCCTTCGCGGTCGACACTATTGATGTCCCTTTGATGGGCAATGCTTTTGCGTTAGATGTTGAAGGCATCACACGCGCAGCGCCAAAGGTGAACCTTGTTTTTCTCTGCTCGCCGAATAATCCGACGGGCCAACTGCTCGCCCGTCAAGACATCATTACCGTGCTCGAAAATACAGCGAACGACGCCATCGTGGTCGTGGATGAGGCATACATTGAGTTTGAACTTGGCGAGAGCGTGGTCGACCTTATCGATCACTATCCGCATCTAGTCGTCATCCGAACCTTATCCAAAGCCTTCGGTTTGGCGGCGGTGCGCTGTGGTTTTATCATCGCTCAACCCGCGGTTATGGACTATGTGAAAAAGCTCGTCCCTCCTTACCCGATGCCTGACAGCACGGCGGAGATTGTGCTTAAAGCGCTCAGCAACGATGGACTAAAGAAAGTCGCCGCGGCGACTCAGCGTCTGATTGAGACCAAACAGCGCTTTATCGCGCGCATTGACTCACTGAACTGGATCGAGACCCTCTATCCGAGCGCGACAAATTTTGTTCTAATTCGCACCAAACCCGGTGTGGATCTGTTTCAGTACCTCGCCGAGCATGGCGTGGTCACGCGCAATCAGGCTCATGAGCCAAGTTTGAAGCATTGCGTTCGTATTACCATCGGCTCAGAGCAAAGCATGGACGAAGTTGCCGAGCTCATGTGTCGCTACCCCGCCACTTCGGCGCAGTAACCCATTATAAAAAGGAACCACGATGAAAAAACTCCTCACTCTCATTGCTTGCACCGCCACTATGATGACCGCCCCAGCGTTGGCGAAAACCGTGCGTCTGGCGTCTGATTTCACTTATCCCCCTTTCAACTACATGGATGCCGATGGCAAACCTGCGGGCTTTGACATTGAAATCGCCGATGCCCTATGTGCTGAAGCAAAACTGGAGTGCACTTGGGTATCACAAGGTTGGGATGCGTTAATTCCAAGCTTACTCGCGCGTAAATCGGACGTCATCATGGCCTCGATGCGTATTACTGAAGAGCGTAAAAAGCGCATTCTGTTTACCGACAAGTATTACCAAACGCCAGCACGTTTCGTCACCGCTAAGCAAGGCAACATTGAGATCAGCCAAGCCGGACTGAGAGGGAAAGTGATCGGTGTGCAGTCAGGTACGATTCACGACCGTTACGTCACCGACAAGTTTGGTGATGTGGCTGAAATCAAACGCTACAGTGGTCAAGATGAAGTATACATCGACATGCAAAACGGTCGTCTGGACGTCACCTTTGGTAACTCAGATCAACTCGCGCTTGCCTTCCTAGACAAAGAAATTGGTGCAGGGTTTGAATTTGTGGGTGAAGCAGTGACTGACAAGGCCTACATTGGTGAAGGCACTGCACTGGCACTACGTCAAAGCGACACGGCCTTAGCCGAGCAGTTTAACCAAGCCATTGCCGCCATTCGCGCCAACGGCACTTACGACAAGATCGCCAGCAAATACTTTAGCTTCGACATCTACGGCGAATAATTACCGGCGAATAAATGACGGACGAATAAATAGAAACTCGGCGAACCAATGACTCTTTGAGTCACTGAGCGTAAGACGCGTTTTCCTAGTCGTTCGTCTAACAGAGCGTCAAAAAGAGAGCCCCGCACACTGTTATATATAGTAAGCGGGGCTCTTTGGTGAGTGGTACTCGCGGAATCTACGGGCGATTTGAATAGCGTGCCCGAGCGGCTTGCTCGACGGGCACAACCGTTTTACCAATCGGTGCGAGCGAAATCAGCGCCAATTTCAGGTGTTGCAGCGCGAATGGGATACCAATGATGGTGATAAAGCACGCCACCGCAGAACAGATATGACCGATCGCAAGCCAAATCCCCGCCAGTAGAAACCAGATGATATTACCCACCAGCCCAAATGGACTGGTGCCAATGTCGACCTCATTGGTCAGCTCTTCACGGGAAATCGCCTCTTGGCCAAACGGAAAAAAGGAAAAATTGCCCATCACAAAGCACGCACGCCCCCAAGGAATGCCAATGATGCTGATGAACGCCAGCAGACCAAATAGCCACCACATCAGCCCCATAATGACGCCGCCGCACACAAACCAAATCACATTGCCTAGCATTCTTAGCATAGTCATTCCCAGATCTCCTCAGTCACTGTTGGTCATCTATTCAAACACAAAACCGCTTCGCACGCTCATTAGCTGGCCAGCGCCTGCCACACGGCCGTGACACCACTGATACTACACAGTAGCAAGGCGCCCACGCGAATTTTCTCTTTGGGTAACGAATGCGTCGTCATCTGAGCTAGCTTGTAGCCCACCCAAGCGGCAGGGATCAGCGGCACGGTGATCCAGACATGGTGCCAATTCAAAAAGCCCGCTGGCATTTGAATCATCAAAGAAATGATCGAGCTAAAGACAAAGAACGCCGAGAGGTTACCGCGCAACTGGTTTGCTTCTTGATGCTGCAACAAGAGCGCCATCGGCGGCCCGCCGATGGCGCTGCTGGTACCAAAAAAGCCAGAAAAGAAACCTGCGATGCCCATTTTGACGGGGGTTGGCTCAATACGAAAAGGCAGCAGACTCACCGCCACGGCAAACAGCACTAATAAACCGAGCCAAAGCGCGAGCATGTCGGTCGAGACCATCACCAGCAATACGCCACCAGCGATAGAGCCCGGCACCCGACCAATCAACGCCATTTTCAAGCCGCCAATTTCCACACTGGCGCGATGCTTGAGCGCATTCAGCAGCGAGATAAACAGCGCAACGAGACAAATCGGGGCGGGAACATAATCCGGTGACACCAAGAACAGCAGTGGCGCCGCCACAATCGCCAAACCAAAACCGATGGCGGTTTGGACAAAAGAACCAATAAAAATAAGCAGCGCCGCAATCAGCGCCTCTGAAGTCATCCACTCAGCAAACATAGGTCAACACAAGCAAAAAGCGGTGTTTACCGCTTTTGATAATCAATCAATAACGTATCTTAACTGAGATAGCGTCATGGAGATACCACAGATCACGCTAAGTACCCCATTGCTTGCAAGGTGCAGCGTTACAACGCGTCTATCTGCGCTAGGTAACGCTCCGCCGTTGATAACACCTCTGCCTGCTCGGCCTCTGACAGCTTATCCCAACTGCGATAGATCATACCGATGCGTGGGTTGCGACTGAGACGCTCACGATGAAGCAACATAAAACGCCAGTACAAACTATTAAACGGGCAGGCCCTCTCTCCGCTGCGTTGCTTCACATCGTAGTGACACCCTTTGCAGTAATCGCTCATCTTGTTGATGTAGTTTCCGCTTGCACAATAAGGTTTGGTGGCGATGATGCCTCCATCGGCAAACAGCGCCATCCCGCGCGTGTTGGGCATCTCTACCCACTCTATGGCATCAATATAGATGCCAAGGTACCACGCATCGACCTCGTCCGGTGCAACACCAGCCAGCAAGCAAAAATTGCCCGTGACCATCAAGCGTTGAATATGATGAGCGTAAGACCACTCAAGCGATTGACCAATACAGGCACGCATACACTTCATCTGAGTGCGGCCATGCCAAAAGTAGCTCGGCAATGGACGCTTGGCTTGCAGCTCATTGAGCGTCGCGTAGGTTGGCATGTTGCTCCAATAGATGCCGCGCATATACTCGCGCCACCCGATGATCTGACGGACAAAACCTTCAATCTGCGCCAGCGTAATCGGGTTGTCACTGCGCTGGCTCTGGTGGTAACTCTCTAACGCTGCGTCCACCACCTCCCTTGGGCTGAGCATTTTAGTGTTGATCGCAAAAGAGAGTCTGCTGTGGTAGAGGCTCCATTGGCTAAGATGCTGATCGGTCATCGCATCTTGGAAGCGACCGAAAAGCGGCAGACACACTCGGCAAAAGTGCGCCAACAAATTCAAGCCTTGATGACGAGATATCGGCCAGACAAGACGCTCTTGCTGCTGCCCGATCGTCGGGATTTGATGACGCTTGATACGCTCATTGATCGATGTGACATCGTTGGCAAACAGCAAAGGTCTCGGCAGCGCTTCAATATCGGACTTTTTGAGCTTATTGCGATTGTCACCGTCAAAATTCCACTGTCCTCCGGCGGGTTTGTCTGCGTCCATCAAAATATCAAAGCGCTGGCGCATTTTGCGGTAGAAATTTTCCATCTTGACCGCTTTGCCCGACTTAAAGTAATCGCCAATCTCATCAAATGGCAGCAAAAAGTGGTCGCTTTCGACGCAGTGCACTGTACATTGAGGCAGTGATAACAGCTCTAGCTGCCGCATCAGTCGGTATTCATCCGGCCTTTGATACTCGAACGTCTCGGCATTAACCCGCTCGACCCAATACGATATGAGTGAGGACAGATCCTTGTAGGGCTGGGTGTCATCGAGCGTCAGATGCACCACGTGATGACCCACTTCTAGTAGCTCACGCGCAAAGTTCGCCATTGCGGCAAAAAAAGCCGCAATTTTCTGGCTATGATGACGGGTGTAGTGGGCTTCTTGATGCAGCTCTGCGATGAGGTAAAGCACCCCCTCCTCTTTTTGTGCAAACCAAGCGTGCTGATGATTTAACTGGTCCCCCAAAATGAGCCGAACGCAAGAATAGTTCACTTATCTCGCCTCCCCGCAATCCTCAATCGGCCAGCCATTGTAGTCGAAGGCATCTAAGCGCGAGAAGGCATCCAAGCACGAGTGAGAGGGTGTCCCCTGCCAACGGCGGATAAATTCACCGTCAGGGTCGTAAGTTTGGGTCTGTTTCTCGAGATTAAATTGGCGCCCGCTGCGTGGATCCGCTCCGACGCCCGCAAGATACTGCCAGTTTCCCCAGTTTGAGGCCACATCGTAGTCCACCAACTGCGTTTCAAAGTACGCAGCGCCATAACGCCAATCCATACCCAACTCATGAACCAAACAGCTCGCCACCAGTTGACGGCCGCGGTTGGACATATACCCTGTCGCACGCAACTGTTTCATGCATGCATTAACGATAGCATAAGGCGTCTCCCCTGCTATCCACGCCGCAAAGTGCTCCGGGTAAAACGACGTGAGCGGCGCTTGATCTGTGATACCTCGAAAAGCGAATAAACGCTGACGATGCAATCTTGCATAACAGTAGAAGTAGTCACGCCACAGTAGCTCAAACGTAATCCAATAGGTTGACTCATTGGATCCATAAATCGCCTCATACTGCGCCAGTTTGGCCAAAATGGTCCGTGCACTGAGACAACCTTGAGCGAGCCACGGTGAGAACTTGGTCGAGTAAGCCATGCCGTCAAGGCCATTGCGGGTCGCTTTATAGTGACTCGCGTTGGACGTCGAAAAGTAATCGTCACAATGGGCTAGCGCCGCGCTCTCTCCCCCCAGAAACTGCCCGCTTTGGCAGGGACTCGTCGTCACTAGGGGGTAATCGACCTCAATCACACTTGGCAATGTCTCAACCACAGGCAAGGGCCCTGCCACTGCAAGGGGTTCGACACGGTTTCGAAATCGGCTAAAAGTGGCAGGCAGTTCGGCGGGTGAAAAAGGCAGCTCAGATTCATCAAGTATGTGGCCACTCTCTCTTTGGATGATATTGAGATCAGGACACGTTGCTTGCAACGCATCCACTATACGCTGCTCATCTATACCGGCAAAACGTTGACAATAAAAGTGGGTAATGTCCTGCTCTCGAATGAGAGCTGCGAGCGAAGCGGCGCTAAGATCAGGCAAACAATAGAGGTTTTGACCCAATTTAGCCAAACTGGCCGCCAGATCGCTGGCCGATTGAGACCAAAAAGCCTCTCTGCTCGCTCCCAACTGGCACTGCTGGGAAAAGCGAGAGAGGAAATGAGTCATCTGAGGCGGGCTGCAGACGCAAAGCATCTCATCGACCTGCTCTGCTGCGGCTTGAAGTAATGGGTTGTCTGTCAGACGAAAATCATTGTGAAACCAGTACAACCCCCTGCGAAATGTGGGGAGTGACAAAGCCTTGCTCCATAAAATCATTCACTCCCATTCAATACGCAGTTTCTACCATTATGGATTAGTTTAAGCTTTGGATTAGGTTGAACGGGCGGATTAGCTCGCAGCGGCCAATCTTGCCACAGGCTTGTCGTTGATCGGCAAATGAATCAATGCCGCAGCAAAAGCCAAGACCACGGTCGACCACCAAATCGGATCGTAAGAGCCATAGTAGTCATAAATTCGACCGCCTACCCACGCGCCAAGAAAGCTACCGACTTGGTGGCTGAAAAACACCAACCCATACAAGGTGGAAAGGTATTTCGCGCCAAAGATCTGCCGAACTAACCCCGACGTCAGCGGCACAGTCCCTAGCCATACAAAGCCGATCGCCCCACCAAAAAGCGCCGCCGTCGATTCGGTAACAGGCAAAGTGACAAACCCCGCGATGACTATAGTGCGCATAACGTACAAAGCCGCCATCACGTGGCGCTTGCTGAATTTATCACCCAGCACGCCCCAAAAGTACGAACCAAAAATATTGAAGATACCGACATACGCCAGCGCCATCGCCGCCGTAGACGCAGGCAGGGCTTTATCAGCCAAGTAACTGGGCAAATGGGTTGCAATGAACATCACATGAAAACCACAAACAAAGAAACCACCATGGATCAGCCAATACCCCTTGTGGGAGAAGGCTTCTTTCAGTGCCTGTTTAAGGTTTTGATCATCCGCCACCTGAGTGGTCGCCGCACTCGTTTTAGGCGTTTTCATAAACAGAGCAAAAGCCACCATAGTAGAACAGAGCAGCGCAAATACCTGCATCGCGCCTTGCCAGCCAAAATCAGACAGCAAAGCTTGAGCGCCCGGGATCATCGCAAACATGCCAAACGAGCCCGCGGCGGTCGTCAATCCAAACGCTTTGGCCGCGTGCTGTGCGGGGACCACTTTGGCGACGGCCCCGAGCACAATCACATAACTGGTTGCACTAAGGCCAAGGCCAACCAACACACCCAATGAGAGATACAACACGCTAGGCGCAGTGGCGATCGAGGTCAAATAAAGCCCCAATCCATAAGCCAGAGCGCCACCGACAATAATACGTTTGGCGCCGAAGCGATCAGCGGCCATACCAACAAACGGCTGAAACGCACCAAATAGCAGGTTTTGTAGGGCAATCGCGAAACTAAAAAACTCTCGACCGACCGTAAAATGCTCTGAAATAGGCATCATAAAAATGCCGAACGATTGGCGAATACCCAAACAGATGATGAGAATGGCAATGCCCAGCCAAACCATCAATGGAAATCGAAATACACTCATTATTGTTGCCCTTAATGATGGTGGTGAGAATGACTATTGCCGTGACTTGATGCACGTGAGTCTTGGCTTGAAGCATCATCGAACTCAAGATCTTGTCCATGACACCCCAGTGCCATCGCTTGTTCGGCCAGCGTACTAAGTAAAGAAGGGGAATGGTGAACACCCACCAAGACAAGCACAAGCACTAAGGTCATTCTCACAAGTTGAGCACTGAGTGATTGCGATAAAAGGGATGAAAAAAGCATACGTTTCAGCCTCAGTGACAGTAAAAAGAGCGCGGAGTGTAGAGCGCCGCGCGCCATGACTCAAATGACATTTCTACACTCATGTTATGCATAAGATGCATTTTTCTGCTCGCTCCTCGAACCCGTGACCAGAGCAAAGCCTTCATCCTGCCAACCTGTTACCCCACCAATCATCTTTTTCACTGGCCTGCCGAGGCGAGCCAAACGAACGGCGGCTTTTTCAGTGCCATTGCAGTGTGGCCCTGCGCAATACACCACAAACAGCGTGTCTTGCGGGTAGTGAGCCAACGTACGTTCATTCAATCGAGCATGGGGAATCGATACCGAGCCCTCAATATGCCCTGCGTCAAACAGCGCCTCACCGCGCACATCGATAAGAACGAAATCTTGTAATCCGTTACTTATCGCATGGTGCACGTCCCAGCAATCGGTCTCAAACTGCATTAACGACTCAAAATGGCGCAACGCTGCCTCACTGCTCGCTGCCGGTACTCTTGATACTGCGCTCATGGCTCTCTCCCTAGTTTATTGAGGTTAGCATCATTATCCGCACAAATTATTGCCCTTACCACTGGCTTAAACGCCAATATGCGATAATAATAAGCCAAAAGCAGCGATCAGGTGGGAGGCAAATAATGAGCACTGACAAACAGGGATCCACTGCAAAACCCTGCGCACATCAGACCAAAACAGTGCGCGTTGCGATATTGGCCCATCAGCACGTGACTTTATTTGAGCTCTCCTGCGCGGTTGAACTGTTTGCCCTACCAAGACCTGAGTTTAAAGAGTGGTACGATACCCAAGTCATCACACTGGAAGACGCGCCAATTCAGACCACAGGCAACATGACCTTGGTCACTGAGTCGGCAAGCTCGCTTGAGCCGTTTGACACCTTGATCATTCCCGGTTGGCCAACAGGGGATGACACCATCCCACCGCTGATTGCGAAAGAAGTAACGCGTTTTGTTAACGCAGGTAAGCGAGTGCTGTCTCTATGCTCTGGCTCATTTTTGCTGGCCAGATTGGGGCTGCTCACCGGTAGAAAAGCCACCACGCATTGGATGTACGAGAGCAAGTTTCGTGAACAATTTCCCGATGTGGACTATCAATCGGACGTGCTGTATGTGTTGGAGGGGCAAATAGGCTGCGCCGCTGGCAGCGCTTCTGCGCTCGATTTAGGACTGGCGATCATACGCGAAGATTTTGGTTACCAAATCGCCAACCATGTCGCAAAGCGCTTGGTTGTCTCCTCACATCGCACCGGCGGACAAGCACAATATGTCGAAACGCCCATGCTCAAAGTGCCGAGCTCGTTTTCCAACGCCGTTGAGTGGGCGAATGAACACCTCAGTCAAGCCATCAGCGTCGACGAATGGGCAAACCACGCCAATATGTCGCGGCGCACGTTTGATAGAAAGTTTCGCTCAAGCTTCAACCTCTCCCCTAAAGCCTGGCTTATTAAGCAGCGTATTGAACGCGCCAAAGGGTTATTGGAAACCGAGCCGCTAAGCATTGAGCAACTTGCCCAACAATCGGGGTTCGACAGCGCCGTCACGCTGCGCCACCACTTCCGTCGTTTAGTCGGCGTGTCGCCTCAGCAGTATCGGGAGAAGTTTAAACTGGGCTAAACAACCCAATGACATTGTTGATGTTAAAACAACATCGCAGTGCTACACTTCCTGCATGCCGATATGACAAAATGACAACCATGCAAGATAAACTCAATCGCGTTTTACTCGATATTGCCCTTAACCTCAGTTCTAGCCAAAACAGTGAACGTCAATATCAAGTCTTAATTGACGGTGTTGATCGTGTCTTTCCCTGTGATGCGAGTGCGCTGTTTATTCTCGATCAGGATGGGCTGCTAACACCCGTCGCGGTAAAAGGCATAGCGGCGAGCATCTTTGGTCGCCGTTTCTATCCGAAAAACCACCCTAGACTTCAAGCCATCATGCAAAGTACCTCCCCGGTGCGTTTTGATGCTCAATGTGAGTTGCCCGACCCGTTCAGCGGAATCATGCTCAGCGCAGAGAATGATTTGGATGTCCATGACTGCATGGGGTGCAGCTTGTATGTGGAGGGGCAATTGGTTGGCATCTTAACTTTAGATTCACTCACGGTCGGCGCGTTTGACAGCATCGATGTTGTCACGGTTGAAACCTTTGCCGCGCTCGCGGCGGCGACACTACGTAATATCTCGCAGATGAATGCGCTCAAAGCGCAAAATCAGAAACAGAAGTCGGTGACGCAGACGCTCATCCAGCAAGCACGATCGCAGACGGGTGAGATGATGGGCATCAGCCCCCAAATACGCCAGCTAAAAACCAACATCTCAACCGTGGCGCAGTCGGATTATGCCGTGCTGATCACCGGAGAAACGGGGGTGGGTAAAGAATTGGTGGCGCACAGTGTCCACGCGCAAAGTCATCGCGCAGACAAACCGATGATTTACGTCAACTGCGCCGCCTTGCCAGAAGGATTGGCTGAAAGCGAATTGTTTGGTCATGTCAAAGGCGCTTATACCGGAGCCAGCCAGCACCGCGCGGGGAAATTTGAACTGGCCGATGGTGGCACGCTGTTTCTCGATGAGGTCGGAGAACTGTCGTTAACGCTGCAAGCCAAACTATTGCGTGTTCTCCAACAAGGTGAAGTGCAACGCGTCGGCAGCGATCAACGTTTGCTGGTCAATGTGCGCATCATCGCCGCCACCAATCGCGATCTAGAAAAGGCGGTCAATGCGGGTCATTTTCGCGCCGATCTATTCCACCGCTTGAACGTTTTTCCTATTGACGTTCCTCCGCTTCGCAAACGCGAAGGCGATATTGCGGTGCTAGCGGGGTATTTGTTGGAGAAGGTTCGCAGCCAGTTCCACATTCCTAATTTGCACCTGCATCCCAAATCCATTCTCTTGCTGGAAAAACAGACCTGGCCAGGAAACGTCCGAGAGCTAGAACATACCCTCACGCGAGCGGCCCTGCGCTGCATTCAGCAGCAGCAACATATTATTCAACCGAGCCATTTTGACACTGGGCTAACCACCTACAACACCGCATCACAACCGCACTTTTTACCCAAAGAGAGCCAGCCAATGCGCGAGCTTGTCGAGGCCTATCAAAAAGATCTGATTGTTCATGCGCTTGACGTCACCAACGGCACTTGGTCAAAAGCAGCCGAGTTTCTTCAAATGGATCGCGGAAATTTGTATCGGATGGGCAAAAAGCTTGGGGTGATGGTGCAGGGGAAATGAAAGGCGTGTAAAAAATGGCCCGCAATGCGGGCCATCGTTCAATAAGGGCGTTGATTACAGCGAGTCGAGAATTGCTTCTGCGCTGCTTACCTCAAACTTACTCGGCTCTTCAACGTTGAGTTGGGTGACAACGCCATTGTCGATCACCATCGCATAGCGTTGTGAACGCAGACCACCGAATGAAGCGGTATCTTTCTCAAGCCCTAACGCTTTGGTGAAGCTTGCATCACCATCGCCCAGCATCATAATTTCGGTGGCGTTTTGCGCTTCGCCCCATGCGTGCATCACAAAGGCATCATTGACGGAGACACAAGCAATCAAGTCAACGCCTTGCGCTTTGATCTTGTCTGCGAGCACAACGTAACCGGGAAGGTGCGCTTCAGAGCAGGTTGGCGTAAATGCGCCAGGTACTGCAAACAGAACCACTTTTTTACCTGCGAATAGTTCAGAAGTTGAGTGTGACACCATTCCATCGCTCGTAAGCTCACTCAGTACCGCTTCTGGAATAGTTTGGCCGATCTCTATCATGGTGACGTTTCCTATGTCATGGGTTTTACTCATCATAGCGGTGAATAGCCAGATTAACCACGGGTAGATTCTAGGGGTATTACACCCTCAGCAAATCAAGCGCACGACAAGTGACCCCGGCGCACGAACTGCTTCAACATTGTGGCTGATCACAGTCCCCGAGACTGGCGCGACGTATTCATCCACCACGTCGCCAAAACTGTCATATTGCGTCGCCAGCGACTGACCGACTTCAACTTTGGCCAGCAAAGGCACGTGACATAGGACAAATCCGCCCTGGTTGGCGCGAATACTCACGATCTTTTTCCCTTCCACGCAGTTAGTTTCGCTGCGTGATACGGGTTCATCCAACATCTCATAGGCGCGTAAAATGTTCAGCACGCCTTGCGTCGCTCTTCCAACCATGTCGATGTCGGTGTAGCGCCCAACGCCCACTTCAATCGTAATGGATGGGATCCCCGCGCGGTTGTAGACGGTTTCCAAAATACCCGGGTCACCGGGATCATCAAGAATGACATCAGGATTGACGAGTCTTGCCATCGCAATGGCTTCTTCTAAGCGATAGTCGGCAAACACATACAAAGGATACGCTGAGCCGCTGGTTTGCGAATGCAGATCAATCGCCAGATCTGCGTTGGGTTTGAGCAAGTTTTCCCACAAGCTGAAGGCATAGCGACTGGCATCGTCCCCCTCCGCGCTACCGGGAAACAGACGGTTAAGGTTAGCAGAAGAGCTGTCTGGCGCGGCGGAGTGAAAGTCGCGACTGTGTCGCTCGATACCCGAGAGGTTGACCGTCGGCACTATGGTCACCGTGCCGGCTAACTTTTTGCCCACTAAGGCTCTTGCCAAACTTTGAGCAGTCAAGATGCCATTTTGTTCATCACCGTGAACGCCCGCCGTGATCATGACGCGCTTGCCCGCTTGCTCACCTTTGAACACTCTAACGGGTAAAGTTTGAGCGTGGCCCACCGCGTCGGTCGCCACCGCAAACCACAATTTGTGCTCGCCGGGCGCCAGCGCGTCGACATCCAACGCTTTCAACGTCGGATACATAGGAACGATATTTTGGTTGAGTGAGGTCGCCTCTTGTTTCACAGCGTTAACTCCATCTTAATAGTCGGACTTCATTCCCTTCTTCAGGCTTGGCGGGAATGTTTAAAGATAACAGTAGTGATACCCCTGCCATCGCCGCACCGATATAAAACACCGCGGCGGGAGAGACAAGCCAAATAAAGCCAAAGGTCACTGGAATGACAACCGCAGCAATATGGTTAATCGTAAAGGAGACGCCCGCAGTTGAAGCCATATCAGCAGGGTCGGCAATTTTCTGCAGATAGGTTTTTATCGCCAATGCCAAAGCAAAAAAGAGATGATCAATCACGTACAAAGCGGCGGCCCACTCTGCGCTTTGCACTAATGCGTAGCCGACAAACACGCCAATCAAGCCGACGTATTCAAACATCAAGGCTTTGCGCTCGCCCACATGGCCAATAAAGCGACCAATACGCTTAGCAAATAGGAAGTTAAACAGGTAATTGATCAAAAACAGCATGGTGATATCGGCCGCCGAGTAGCCAAACTTCTCCACCATAAGGAAGCCGGCAAAAACGGTAAAGATTTGGCGACGAGCGCCACTCATAAACGTCAATGCGTAATAGAGCCAGTAGCGTTTGCGCAGCACCAACTTCTTATTTTGCGGAGTTTGTGCTTCAAATTGAGGAAACGCGAACGCCATCCAAGTGACCAACACCAGCCCGACGCCGCCAAACAGCAGGTACACCCATTTAAACTCCATCGCGAACACTTCCAAACACAGCCAAAGCGCGCCGTAGGTAACCAGAGAGGCAAGCGCGCCAACCGATATCAGCTTGCCGAGCATTTCTGGTGCTTCGTCTTTATTTAACCATTGCAGGGAGAGCGACTGTTTTAGAGTTTCAAAATAGTGAAAGCCGGTCGACATCAGTAACGTGGTCATCAATAGGCCAAATAGGGAGGGGAAGAACCCCGTAATCGCGGTGCCCAGTGTTAACGCCACCAAAGAGAGCAACATGAACTTTTGCTCACGGACAAACAGCAAAACAAACACTGCGGTAAACGCTAAGAAACCCGGTATTTCACGCACACTTTGCATTAGGCCGATGTCTGCACCATCGAAATTGGCCTTCTCGATCACAAAGTTGTTTAACAGTGCCATCCAGCTTGAAAAGGCGATGGGTACAACAATAGAAATGAGCAGCAGAAAGTTTTGCGGGGTTTTCCAAGAGGCAGAGCGATTCATAAGCCGTACATGTTGATGTGAAAGAAGTGTTACATTAATCGCAAACTGGCGACTTTACCAGTGCGGAATTCGCCAGTAATGTAGGCCAATCAGTACATAAAGAGTATCAACAAACATGGATATCGTTATTCGCCCAGCCAAACTCAGTGATGCAGAAGCCATTTGTGACATCTACAGCCAGCCTCGCGCACAAGCGGAAACATTGCAGCTGCCCATGCCATCCATTGAGCTCTGGCGTGAACGGTTGGCGAATCAATCTAGCCACCATTACTGCTTTGTCGCTGAGGTGGAGGGTAAGGTGGTCGGCAACATTGGCTTCGAGCACTCAAAGCGGCCAAGAACCCAACATTGTGGCTCATTCGGCATCGGCGTTCATGACCAATACCACGGACTAGGCATAGGAAGTAAGCTCATTGAGTCTGTGATTGATTTGGCCGATAACTGGCTGCAAATCAAACGCATTCAGATTGAGGTCAACAGTGATAACGAACGCGCTATCGCCTGCTACAAAAAGTTTGGCTTTGAGATTGAAGGGCAAGCGCGCTGCTCAGTATTTCGCCACGGTCAGTACATTGATACTTACTATATGGCGAGAATCAAAACCAATTAATATCTCACGCCACTAAATGTTGCCACTCAGGGTGACGCTCAAGATAGTGGACTACGTAGCTGCAGACCGGGTGAATTTTTAGCTTTCGCTCCTCGAATAGGGGAAGGATCGCTTCCATCATAACCTTGCCATAACCTCGCCCTTGCAGCGCGTCAGGCACTTTCGTTGACGTTATGTGGTAGACGTCTCCCACTTTCTGGTAACGAACCAACGCGTACTCTTCCCCTTCAAGGTGAACACGAATTTGACAGTTCGACTCGTCAAAAATCAGCTTCTCCTGCATAGTTACTCCCCAAAATGCTACTTAGCTCATAGTTTTACCGTAAATAGATGTTTGAACAATCCTTCAAGCGTGAATAAAATCTAATACATTCGGAAACATTCTGACATGATTTTCGAAATAATATGATGCCTACCGCAAAAAACAATGATAAGGAGGCACGCAGGAGGCTAGATGACATCACAGGCAGTGTTAAAACAACAACGACATTCAGGTTCGAAAATCAAAGATAAAAATAAATCCATAATTAAGAGCTCGGACGCTCTAGCCATGGTTGAACATGGTGGAGAATTAACCATCGGCATTACGACTCCAGTGGGCACGACATTCCGCTGTAAAACCGCGTTCATCGGTTCGCACTCTGATAACTATGTGTTAGCCGAGTTACCCAAGGTCTCCGACGATGACCTTGACTATTTCTTCCAAGAAGGATTTTGGGCGACAGTGAGAGCCATCTCACCCCGTGGTGAAGGTGCCTTGATCCACTTCCGCTCGCAACTCGTGCACGTCATGGTCTCCCCAGTGCCTATGGTCGCACTTTCCGTACCACAAACCATGGAAGTCACCCAGCTTCGCAAAGAGCCACGCTACGATGTCAACCTCGCGGTCAAAGTGATTGCCGAGTCCCATCGGCTGGACGGAGAAATTCGCGATCTCTCCAAAGGCGGTTGCCGATTCATTACTGCGCCACTGAGTCGTTCATTCCAAGTCGGAGAAGAAGTCTCTCTAAATGTGATGGTGCAAAGTGGGAAAGGGGTTGAATTTCAGCCTTTGTTTGGCAAGATCTGCAATCTTCAGCGCTCACACCATTACTCTCGATATGGTGTTGCCTTTACTGAATTAGGGGCAGAAAACGCGAAAAACCTGCTCGGTAAGCTGAAATTCGATGGTACTAAGCTCACCTTGAGATAAAAACCATTAAAAAAGACCCAGCGTGGTAACACGGCTGGGTCTTTTTTATAGGCTCATTCCACTAACGGATAAAACTGATGTAGCCTTGCAGAATGACCAAATTGACAATATCGATAAAAAACGCGCCGACAATCGGCACAACCATAAAGGCTTGAGGGGATGGGCCAAATTTATTGACCAACGAGCCCATATTCATGACAGCGGTGGGGGTCGCGCCGAGCCCAAAACCACAATGGCCGCCAGCAATCACTGCCGCATCGTAGTTTGCTCCCATCACCTTGAACGTCACGAAATAAGCAAACAGGCCAAGAATCACCGATTGCACGGCCAAAATCAGCAAAAACGGCAGCGCCAAATCAAAGATGTTCCACAACTTTAAACTCATCAGCGCCATCGCCAAAAACAGCGACAACGAAACAGTCCCTAAGATGTCAACGGTTTCGGTGTCCACTTTGTGAGTTTTAGTGACTTCGAGAATATTGGTGATAAACACACCGATAAACAACGCATAAACAAAATCGGGAATCATCAACCAGGAGATCGCCAACTCGCTGACCCACTGCTCTAGGTATTTAGCCCCCGTCACACAGAGCAGTAAGATAAAGAGCACTTCCACCACTTTTTTAGCGTTGACCTTGTCCTCTTCGTACTCGTTGTAGGTGACAAGATCAGGAAACTTCTCGTGCGTGTGGCCGCCACGGCCATATTGAGATTCAATCTGGTGTTTATTAATCAGCTTCTGAGCTACAGGACTGCCAATAATGCCACCAATGATCAACCCAAACGTTGCTGATGCCATCGCGATTTCTAAAGTGTTCGGTAATCCAAAGCTTTCAGAAAAGGTTTGCGACCAAGCCGCCCCTGTGCCGTGTCCACCCGACAAGGTTATCGAACCGGCGATAAGACCCATGAGAGGATCAAGACCAAGCGCGGTCGCCAATGAGATACCTACACCATTTTGAATCACGATGTAAAAAGAGGCGATCGCAAGAAACAAAAAGACCTTCGCCCCACCTTTCATCAATTGGGTATAGTTGGCCGCTAGGCCGACGGTGGCAAAAAACATCAACATGAAGATTTTTTGCAGCGGTAAAGAGAAGATCACATCGACGTGGTTGAAATGCAGCACGGTAATGATGAGCGCCACCACAAGCCCGCCTACAATGGGTTCAGGGATATTAAAGCGCTGCAAGATAGGAAGACGAGCATTGATAAACTGGCCGAGAAACAACACACTGATTGCGACTAAGAACGACTCTAATGGCCCAACGGAGATTATTGGATTCATATCACCTCTTTAACGTTGCTATGCCATCTTCCTTAATGACGTGGGTACTTTTCCTCTAGTGAAACAACTGGATAAAGACGATATCGACTGACAATCGGTCGTAAAAACTACCGTCTTTGTGCAATAAAAGCGGCCATTATGGAGAAAAAAGTGGGGATTTGTCGAGTTTTTCCGGAAAAAAGGCAAAAAAAGAGCCAACCGCAATCGTGCGCTTGGCTTATATGTATTGTGAACAAAATTCATTCACTAACAACGTCAGTTGGCTAGGTGACCCTCGGCTTAAGAAGGGTCAGTGATATAAAAGCATTATGCGTGCCAAGTTTATATTGGCCGTTTTAGCCTGTTGTATCGCACTTCTTATCAGGCTTTGAGTGTATTTTTGCAAAGTGCAATTGCATAATGCAAACAATGTGCATTTCAATAAGAAACTGATCTCTTATATTTAATTTTATCAATGGTGGCTATTGATGTTTTTTCCACATAGTCAGCGCTATACATAGCGCGATAATTTAACTCCAACGCCTTAGGCGTTATACTCTCGCCACACAGAATAAGTGACCATAAACAATGAGCTATTTTTCTACATTTTTAAAAGGGTTAGCGATGGGCGCCGCGGATGTCGTCCCGGGCGTCTCTGGCGGCACTATTGCCTTTATCAGCGGCATTTATGACACACTACTCGAAAGCATTCGACGTATTAACCCAAGTCTAATCGGTGTGGTGAAACGTGAAGGCATCGTCGTGGCGTTTTCTCATATCAATGGCCTTTTCCTCATCAGTTTGTTTGCTGGGGTATTTACCAGCATCGCCACCTTAGCCAAAGTGATCTCTTGGCTGTTAACCTATCACCCTATCCCACTCTGGTCGTTCTTCTTTGGTTTGATCTTAGTGTCAGTGGTACACATGCTTAAGCAGGTGCAACATAGATCGCTCAATCGACTGGTTTTTCTCGCGCTTGGCGTAGGGTTTGCCTACAGCATCACAGTGTTACAGCCCTTGCAGCTTGAACCAACCCACCTCAACGTGTTCTTAGCGGGCACCATCGCCATCTGTGCGATGATTCTGCCCGGTATTTCCGGCAGCTTCATCCTGCTACTTCTTGGCATGTACACGCCAGTACTCGGCGCGGTCAAAACTTTCGATCTGCCTATCCTGGCACTGTTCCTCACTGGGTGTGTGGTCGGCATATTGAGCTTTTCACATCTGTTATCTTGGCTATTGCGACGTTTTCGGGACTTCACTTTGGTCTTTCTGACCGGCCTTATGCTCGGTACACTGCCGAAAATCTGGCCATGGAAAGAGACCATCAGTTGGCGAGTGAACTCGAAGGGCGAACAAGTACCCTTGGTGCAGCACAACCTTTCACCGTTTGAATTTGAAGCGTTAACTGCCCAGTCCTCACAGTGGCTATTGGCGATTGTGCTCATGCTTTGTGCCGTTGGGTTGGTACTAGGATTGGAGAAGCTTTCCGAACGTAATGACGGCTAAGCACAATACTATCTTAAGGTAAAACGGGCTTAAGGAAAAACGGGGCGCTTCAAGCGCCCCGTTTACAATTTCGCGATAAGATCTGGATTGATGCCAAAGCTGGTTTTGTGCTCTTCAATCACCACTTCACTGCGGGTTTGAATCACACCCGGTAATGTCCCCATCTTGCTCGACATGAAACTCTGATAAGCCTTCATGTCTTTCACTCGTACTTTGATCATGGTGTCAAAGTCGCCAGACAAGGAGTAACACTCTTCGATTTCCGGAATATCGGCCACGGCTCGGGCAAATTTATCAAAAATAGAGAAACTGGTTTGATCAAGACGAATATGGATGAAAACCTGGACATCTAAGCCCAACTTTTCTGGGTTGAGTTCGGCATGATAGCCTTTGATATAGCCTTCTTTCTCAAGGCGTTTCACACGATCGGAACAAGGAGAGGTAGTGAGATTCACCTGCTTCGCTAATTCAACAATGGGCAATCGACCCTTAATGTTTAAGGCGCGCAGTATTTCTTTGTCTATTCGGTCTAATTCCATTGCGTCTCCAGTCTCGCTTTGATTCCAATCGAGCTGGATTATACAACGAACATAAATAAAGTCTGAGTCTTACGCCGCTTTTGCGTGGTCGAAATCTCGGTTCGAAGGGACATGGGTCGCTTGGGTGTTGCAGACGCGACAGAAGCTTTGTTGCTCCATTTTCACGTAGTGTGCACCTTTAAAAAGAGTAGAGAAAAAACACGCCAAACTTTTTACGACGGAATCATGGTTTTCATCACATCGTTTCATCACCGCTTTGTGCGCTGTTACCTTATCGCAGCAATGGCAGTACATTTGTGGCATTGTCCTCTCTCCTTTTCTATGCGTTCCATTTAATCGACATAGTTTTAATGACAGAGTTCCGAGTTCTCAAACTTTAGTTTAAAAAATGTGAGCTGTGTACAAATAATAGACTGGAAAATGTCTAAAGCCCTGCGGACAGGGCTTTAGACACTAGAGTGGTGATTGATTAATCAAGGGTTTGCAGCTGTTTCTCATAGTCAGCAAATTGTGCTTTTACTGACTCTTCAGGCTCTGCGCTCAATAGACTCACCATCACGATTGATAGGGTAGAGAACACAATTCCTGGAACGATTTCATACACATCGAACCAACCGCCAGACAATTGCTTCCAAACCACGATTGTCACACCGCCAACAATGATACCCGCCAACGCGCCATTGCGATTCATGCGCGACCAGTACAAGCTCAATACTAATGCAGGGCCAAATGCAGCGCCAAAGCCTGCCCATGCGTAAGAGACCAAACCCAGTACAGAGCTGTCGGGTGTCATCGCCAGTACGAGGGCGACAATCGAAATACCGACAACCGCAACGCGTCCAACCATAACAATCTCTTCAGAGCTGGCATCTTTCTTAAACACTTGTTTGTAGAAATCCTCCGCTAGCGCCGATGAAGACACAAGTAACTGAGAGTCCGCCGTACTCATGATCGCCGCAAGAATCGCGGCCAGTAGGATACCGGCAATCACTGGGTGGAATATGGCGTTAACCAACAACATGAAGATGGTTTCGCCATCATCCACATTTCCACCGGTATTGGTCACGTAAATAAGCCCGACCATCCCCACCAAAAGCGCGCCAGCCATAGATAAGCCTGTCCAGATCACCGCGATACGGCGTGCCGTCGTCAGGTCTTTGTTGCTGCGAGATGCTTTAAAACGCGCCAAAATGTGTGGCTGACCAAAGTAGCCCAAGCCCCATGCCACAAGCGAAATGATCGCGATAGCAGAGAGTGGCTCGCCTTTGGAGTCATTCCACAGTGTCAGGAGTTCCGGGTTGATGCTATTGAGCTGAGCAGCAACATCAGAGAACCCACCCTCCATCGCCACAACGGGAACGATCATTAACGCAGCCGCCATCAACAGCCCCTGAACCAGATCCGTCCAAGAGACCGCTAGGAAGCCACCAAATAATGTGTAAGAGACCACACACACCGTACCGATGATCACCGCCATGGTGTAATCCAAACCAAACACGGTTTCAAACAGTTTTCCGCCCGCGACCAAGCCAGAGCTGGTATAGAAAAGGAAGAACAGCAGAATGAAAAATGCGGAAATCACCTGAATCAATTTTGAGTTGTCATTGAAACGACGTGACAAGAACTCAGGTAGCGTTAGAGAATCGGTTGTAATCGAGTAGGTGCGTAGGCGTTTGGCGTTGATTAGCCAGTTGAGCCATGTCCCGACAAGAAGACCACCTGCCAACCAAAATGCTTCAATACCGGCTGCGTAGGCATAGCCTGGCAAACCCAGCAGTAACCAGCCACTCATGTCGGATGCCCCAGCCGATAGCGCCGCCGGCCAAGGGCCAAGCGAGCGACCGCCCAAAAAATAATCCGACGAATTTTTCGTTCGCTGATACGCAATCACGCCAATCGCCAGCATCATGATCAGATAGGCGATGAACGTTGTTGTAATAGCAAAGCTATTTTCCATCTATATTGTCCTCTTTTAGAATTCGCTTTCCCTAAACATCCTCTTCCTTAGAAGAGGATGTCGCATTTAGGTTTAGTGGCTTTCACTACCGAGCTCGAGCAAGGTAGCGTTACCACCAACAGCAGTTATGTTTATCGTTCTAGTGCGCTCGGTAATAAACCTCAGCGCTAAATGCGGATCCTGCGCCACAGGCAGCGCGGATAGATCCGTCTCCGAAACCAAACTGACAATCGCGCCAGAACGTTTCGCAAGTTGTCGGTTGAGGCGAACAAGCGCCTGCGTTTGACCGACATAACCGATACAGCGTATATCGGATTCCAATAGCTGCGGGTGCGCCTCTAATGGGGCGACCTGCAGCACATGAGTAGGCAGTGATGAGTGAGTGCAGGCGTCTTCTAACACTGTGCACAGTGTGTCGTCATCGCTGCATAAGATGACGCTATTGCCCGCGAGCAACGCCGTCGTCAGTTGCGCAAGCACAGACCACTTCGCTTGTGCTGATTTTTCTTCCTGAATGAGAACCGTCACACCGCGACCTGCAGTGTAGAGCTCGTTAGTCTCTCCGGTTGGGCCAGACAACTCATGGCAATGCGCCAACAGTGATGTCGCACGCGCAAGTTGAAAACGCATGACGTTCAGCCCAGCGTTCCAATCTGCGTCTTCACTAGGGCTTTGTACTTTGCCCATCGCTTCAATCAGTGAGGAAACATCCTCCTTCTTAGAGGCAAAGTCGGTCAGATTCCAATTCTCAAACGCAGAGAGAGCATCGGTATAACGTGTCACTTGATGAATCATGATTATTCTCCTGCCCCTGATGATTGAACGGCCTGCGTGTAATGTGGCTCGGTAAAACGATACAAGTAGTGTGGGCCACCAGCTTTAGGTCCAGTGCCCGATAAACCTTGGCCGCCAAATGGTTGCACACCAACGACTGCGCCAACTTGGTCGCGGTTGATGTAGCAGTTCCCCACCCGAGCGTGCTTTTCGATCCAGCGGTAGGTCGTTTCGTTGCGGCTGTGAATGCCCATCGTCAAACCAAAACCGGTCTGGTTTATTTTCTCTACCACTTGCACTAGCTCACGGGCTTTAAAGCGCACGATGTGCAAAACTGGGCCGAACTGTTCTTCGTTGAGCGCATCAATGGAGTCAATCTCAAACGCAGTCGGAGCGACAAAATCGCCATACTGATGGGTCTCATCCAACGTCAACTGGGCGACAAGCGTTTGTGTCCGCGTCATGGTATCAATGTGTTGATTGAGTTTCGCTTTGGCTTTGCCATCGATCACCGGTCCCACGTCCGTTGAATGTAGATAGGGCGCCGCAACGCGCAGCTCTTGCATCGCGCCTTGAATCAGATTGAAGATGCGATCGGCAATGTCTTCTTGGACATACAAAACTCGCAGCGCACTGCAACGTTGCCCCGCAGAGGCAAACGCCGAGCGAATCACATCGCGCACCACCTGCTCAGGCAAGGCGGTACTGTCGACAATCATCGCGTTCTGTCCACCGGTCTCCGCAATAAACGGTACCGGGTCAACATCGCGCTCCGCCAACGTTTGATTGATGCGTTGCGCCGTCGCAGTCGAGCCCGTAAAGGCAACACCGGCAATAACTTCATGGGAGGTCAACGCGTGACCAATATCGCTACCAAGCCCAGGCACAAGTTGGATAACACCTGCTGGGAAACCGGCTTTAAGCATCAACTCAACGGCACGCGCCGCAATTAAACTGGTTTGTTCAGCCGGTTTGGCGACAACGGTATTTCCGGCAACAAGCGCAGCGGTAACCTGACCAAGAAAAATCGCCAACGGGAAGTTCCAAGGGCTGATGCACACAAAGACACCTCGGCCTACTCGCTCAACCGTTTGAGACTCACCACTTAGAAATGTAGTGGTCATTGGCGCTAGCTCATGAACTTGCTTGGCGTAGTAGCGACAGAAATCAACCGCCTCGCGGACTTCATCAATGCTGTCATGAATAGTCTTACCCGCTTCTTGATGACACAGCGCCACCAGTTCAGGCATGTGGGTTTCTAACAGATCCGCCAACGTCTCCAAGGATTGTGCTCGCTTACTTGCAGGAGTGGCACGCCATGATGAAACATGCTGCGCCGCAACATCAATCGCTTCGGAAACATGATCAAGGTTGGCATACAGTACATGACCGACTTCAATGCGACGATCATAAGGGGCAGTGACTGGCACAGACTGGCCACTTTCCTTGATCATGCTTTCGCTCGGCACTTGACCATTGATAATCGGCCCTGCAAACCATTGGTGAGCTAAGAATTGCTCTACTTGCTGCTCAAACCCCAGTGC
The DNA here is from genome assembly GCF_059834045.1 of Vibrio sp. R12-SG2-ISO1. Taxonomy (NCBI): domain Bacteria; kingdom Pseudomonadati; phylum Pseudomonadota; class Gammaproteobacteria; order Vibrionales; family Vibrionaceae; genus Vibrio; species Vibrio sp. R12-SG2-ISO1. Next base: position 58,763 of record NZ_JCBDGO010000005.1, read on the forward strand.
TTCACTTTCAATGTCAATATTGATCCCAAGCGAGTTTTTGCGCTCCGGGAAAATCGCGGGCGGCAGAGGAATGCTCTTGTTATCGAAGCTGTCAAAAGCGAGCAGCATATCGACCGGATGTTGTGTCAAAGAGTCAATCGGGCATCGCGCATCGACCAAACGGTGGACAAAAGAGCTGTTGGCGCCATTTTCCAACAAGCGTCTAACTAAATACGGTAACAAGTCTTTGTGACTGCCCACAGGCGCGTAAATGCGCACTGATTGTTGGTAGCTCGCCATCGCGTGGTGATACAGAGCGTCACCCATGCCATGCAAACGCTGAAACTCAAACTCTTTGTGCGGCGCCATCACTGCAATAGCACTAACCGTCTGTGCGTTATGGCTGGCAAACTGAGGGAAAAGTCGACCACGCACCGCGTCACTGAGCAAAAATCGCGCGCACGCAAGATACGCCACATCGGTCGCTTCTTTGCGAGTGTAGACCGGATAGTTGTTATAGCCCGCCTGCTGAGACCACTTGATCTCGCTATCCCAATAGGCGCCTTTGACCAAACGCACCGGAATCATTGCTCCGACTTGTGCCGATAAGCCCGTTAACCACACCAACACAGGCAACGCACGTTTGGAGTATGCTTGAACCACAAGACCAAACTTGCCCCAACCTTTCACCAGATCCGTGCGGTAGATTTTCTCGAACAGTTTCAGTGACAGCTCAAGTCTATCGGCCTCTTCGGCATCAATAGTGATCGCCACATCAAGTTCAACAGCGCGTGACAGAAGCTGCATCACGGTGTCATACAGCTCGCTAAGCACACGCTCTTCGTTCGCCACTTCATAGCGAGGATGAAGCGCGGACAGTTTGATAGAGACCGATGGCGCCGGGCTGGTCTTCAATCCATAGTGATCGCTGCCAACGGCTTCGATCGCCATCAAGTAATCTTTGAAATATTTGTGAGCGTCACTGGTCGTCAGTGCCGCTTCGCCGAGCATATCGTATGAATAGGTGTAACCTTTATCGCGCATGCTGCGGCCATTCTTCTGCGCCTCAGCGATGGTGCGTCCCAAAACAAACTGGTGCCCCATCACCTTCATCGCCTGATGCATCGCCTTGCGAATCACAGGCTCAGAAAGCTTATTGACCAATCGATTTACCGCACTGACTGGGCTTTGCGCTTGTGGCTCAGACAATCCAACGACTTTACCTGTGAGCATTAAGCCCCAAGTTGACGCGTTGACAAAAACAGAATCTGAGTGTTTTAAGTGAGATCTCCAATCGGCGACACTGAGTTTATCGCGGATGAGCGCATCGGCGGTGGCCGCATCTGGGATGCGCATTAACGCCTCTGCCAGACACATCAATAAGATCCCTTCTTGGGTATCTAGACTGTATTCAAGCAGCAGCGCATCAATCATTTGAATGGCTTTTTTGTCTGCGCGAATCTCTTTAATAAGCTGCGTTGTTTTTTCTAGTGTGGCTTGTTTTTCGACTTCTGTTGGCGTGGCCAATGGAAGTAATTGTTCTAACCATTGCGACTCGTCCACCATGTAAAGTGGCGAGATCAACGACCAAAGTTTGTCTAGCGGTTGCTGAACAAACTCGGCGTTTAACACATCCGTTGCTGTAAACATGCGTTTTCCTCAATCTCACACCCGACGTCTGTCGGAAACGGCTCAAAGCGGAGAATGCTTTGAATTTGTTGATCACAATGGCAAGCAGTGTATTTTGAGCTTGAGTGGAATACTTGTCAAAAACTCCGAGCTTTTTGCTGAATTCTACGTTTTTTAACAAAACAAAAACAAAATCACACTCAAATCAGAAAAACAAAGCATCGGAACTGTTATCTTTTTTAACCGAATTGTTTCTTGTATTGCGATGGAGAGAGGCCTTGCAGCCGGGTAAAGGTGTGAGTGAAGGTGCTTTGACCAGAGAAGCCAGTGAGCTCTGCAACTTGACCAAGAGAAAGCTGACCTTGTTGAATCAGTTGCTTGGCCATATCAATACGTTTACCTAGCACATACTGATGTGGGGTGATCCCCATTTGTTCTTTAAAGAGGTTGTGAAACTGGCTTTCACCAAGAAACACGCTACCCGCTAACTGAGCCACGGAGATCTTCTGACTGAGATGCCGGTCGATATAGCGGTCAATAGACTCAAGATCAAAGCGTGACTCCTTGCGAATCGTCTCAAAGGCAGACATGTGTCTTTGCAATAAAGCCACCACCGTATCGTTGCAGGCGCGGCTAAGCAACAAATCATCAGGGCTCGATTGCATTTCACACACTAGCATCTGAATCAACTTTTGAATTTGGCTATCGAGTTGAAAATAGGTATCTTTTTGACTCAGATCGTTGATTTTATTGAGCATCAAAGGGTCGTCTGACGTCGGCATCGGCATGTTAAGGACCAAGATATCCGATTGTTCTATCACGCCACCAAACGCATGATCAGACCCTGAGGTGACGACGCAGCCCTGCCCTGGCCCCACGTAGTTCCCATAGCCATTCACCTCAAACTCCGCCTTGCCTTTCAGACCAATAACGACTTGCGTATAACTGTGGTCATGGCAGGTCATATAAGAAGGCAGGGTGATCAACTCCGCCGGCCTAGGCGACAAAACTTTGGCAGGTTGAGTGTCTTGGGATTGAGATTTTGCTCTATTCATCAGCTAATTCTTGCGCCTATCCGGTGATCTCGATCATGGTATAACAAAGTTTGACGAACACGAAATCCACCGAGCCCGTCGCTCATTGATCATACAAATGGTGAAAATGTCATCAACACGCTGTTCATTACTGACAAGAATAGAAGGTCATTTCTTTACCGGAAGAATGATCAAGCGCACATAAATTACGGCTCATGTCACTTCTATCCCTTTTCTTATTTCGATATCGGGATTCTTTGCTTGCATATTTCATATATCTGCCCAAAATGAGCAATGCACGGATAAGTTTTTTATAAATGAATGATAAACTTGGACATTGAGTATTACTCACCGTGCATAAATGGAAGAAAGATACCTCTGTAAGACAGCTGAGCCAAGGACTGTCAAAAGTTTGTCTTTTTACCCATACCGCTTTGAACGACGAGGTGCAAACACTTTCTCATTCGTTCATCGTTTTCGGTATATTACATTGGTGAATTAAACGTTAAATTGTTGCAGGGACTTATGATCACACGTCGCATCCCAGCGCTTTTGCTTGCGCTAAGCCCACTTTGGGTATCGACTTCGACTTTTGCGGAAGAGAGTACTCAGGTAGACCCTGTTTCCGCTATCGACAGTAAATTAAACAATAAAGAATCAGAGCAAGATGCTATGGCAGCGGAGTACAAGTCCGAAGCCGAGCGCCTTCAGCAACTTCAGAATGAAAAAAGTAAGCTTGAGCGTGAAGAGCAAGAACTGAACGCGAAACGTAACCGCGCCAAATCCGCATTGGACAAACAATACAATCGCTTGTTGGACGATCCTGATATCGACCTCGTCTCTTTCCAAAAAGAGTACCAAGACGCTTGGGCTCAAGTGAAAGACAACCAGTCGGCTTCGCTCGAAAATCAACAAGCCATCGCTGAAAGCGAAATGCGTCTCTCCCAGATCAAGCAGAAGCAAGCGCGCATCAGTTCCGAGCTTTCTTACCTGGCTGAACAGAAAGTGGAAGCACGCGTGAAACGACTGGAAGCCGAGCTTCGTCAAAGCGATGTATTGGAAACCAACTACAAAACCACCTGCGCAGCCACAATGACACTGGGTGAATGTACCAATCAAGGTCATTACCTCACCAAACAAAAAGCGGTGAAAACCTTTAAGGCGAAACTACTCGACAACCTGACTGAGTCCAATATCGCCAAGCGCAATGAAAAAGACGTGCAACTTAACGTCCACGTTCAAGAAAGCCAAATCATTCGTTCTGGCTTTGAAGGTACAGGCAGCTACTACACACAAATGCAAGCACAGCTTCAAGCCAAACCCGAAGCGACTGCGGCATGTAAACTGCTCGGCGTTTCAACTCGCTACTGTCTTCGTGGTGAACAAGCGGTTCAATCCGATAAGCAGCAAAAAGAGAAGAACTGGGTCAACGTCACCGTTCGTTCAGACCAATATAACGACGCTGTGGTGATCAACGGTATCGACTACGGCAGCACACCGGTAGAAGTAGTCTTACCTCGTGGTCAACATCAAGTCACCGTCACCAAAGATGGCTTTGAAACATACAACCGCGTGATCACAGTGAATACCAATGACACAGTTTGGGTGAAGCTGCGTCCCAACGGATAAACATGCACCCAATTCACAAAATGGCGTTTTCGTTTAGAATGGTCCAATTAGTTAATTTTTGATGTAGAAGAATGACAATGCGATTAGGTTTATCGACCCTTTTGCTGGCACTTTCACCTTGTGTTGTTGCTTCTTATGCGATGGCTGAAGAGGCGCCCACCTCGCTGATCCAAATTGATGATCAGTTGTTCACTAAGCACTCTGAACTCAGCGATGCAAAGAAAGCGCTCGATGAGCAAAATACGCAAGTAACGAATCAGCAAGCCGAGTTAACCCGTTTATCTCAACAAGCCAAAACCTTGGATGAGGCATTCAATAAAGCCAAAGAGACACTTGAGCGTGATTATCAACGCATGATTGATGATCCCGCGATTGACATCGCCGCCTCTCAGCAGCGCTACCAAAGTGCGTGGGCAGACGTCAAACAGAACCAAAAGTCGCGACTCGAGGCCGAACAAAAGCTTGAAGAGTTGAAACAAGAGCAATTGGTGAGACAAGCAGCGGTCGATGCGCTACAGCAAACCATCCTTGGGTTAGACAGTGACAAATTACGTGCTCGTGCCGATCGCCTAAAAGCGGAACTGAAAGTCCCAGCGAAACTCCCCATCAGTTTCACCAATCGTTGTCAGGCCGAATTGACGTTGGCACAATGTGATACACAAACGCGCGAACTTGCCCTACAGAAAGCCGTCAAACAGTTTCGCGCTTCTATCGCAGAGCAAACCTCTGAAGCTAACCTCGTTCAGCGCAATCTCAATGCGGTCGCATTGAATATTCATGTCCTGCGACACAGTGTGTCAGAATCCGGCTTTTACGATGGTGTGCGCTATCGAACCATCATGGATGTGGAGCTCGAAGCTCGACCTGCTGAAGCCGCCGCCTGTTCACTGCTCAACATCGATAAGCAATACTGCTTTGCACCGGGGACTCAGTTTGATGACACCGCCAACGTCGAACAAGAAGTGGCTTGGGTGACGCTGTCAGTACGCTCGAACTTGTTTAACGACAAGGTCACCATCGACGGTGTTCTCTACGGCAGTACGCCACTGGAGGTGATGCTTCCCGTCGGTTCACATCAGATTACCGTAACGAAAGAAGGCTACCGTCCATTTAACCAAACGCTCAGCGTCAACAAAGACCAAACCTTGCGCGCGACGCTAAATGAAATTGAAAACCCACTCAAAGCAGGCGACAAGTTCGCAGATGGCTTGCCCGGAGGCACTCGAGCGCCAGAAATGATCACCATTTTGCCGGGGCGCTACTTCATTGGTGAACATGCGTCTTATCAAGCGCACCTTGATCATGCTTTCGGGATTGGCGCGACGCCTGTTACCGTGACTCAGTTCTCTTCTTTTGTGGAACAGACCAACTATCAAACCGATGCTGAATTGCAAAATACCTGCACCGCCATCGTCAATGGTGAAGTCACCCCAGTTGCCAACAGCTACTGGCGTAACCCAGGGTTCAAGCAATACGCGAACTCACCTGTAGTGTGTGTCAGCCAGAATGATGCCAATGCATACGCCCGCTGGTTAACTAAGCAAACTGGCGCTCTGTACCGCTTGCCAACCGAAGAAGAGTGGGAAGTGGCCGCGAGAGCAGGCAGTCAAGATCGTTACTGGTGGGGAGATAAGTTTGTTCCCGGTCAAGCGAATACCGGCTGGAGTGGCACCCCTTGGGCAAACAAGAGCACGTCACCAGTCAGCGCCTTTAAGCCTAACCCACTCGGTTTGTATGACGCTGTGGGCAACGTATGGCAGTGGACAAACAGCGCTGGTCACATCGCCAAGGGTGGCGCTTGGAACTTTGCTCCGGATATGTCCGCCGCTCATCAGCAGCTTTATTTGTCCGACTCTACCGCCACCAACTATGTCGGTTTTCGAGTGGTACGAGACATTAACTAACGCTGAGTCACGTCTCTGTTGAGCTCGAGTAGCAATAAAAAATGCCACAATTGTGGCATTTTTTGTGTCTCTTACACTGAATGTTTTGTGTAGACGGCTACGGCGCTAAACGGTCCACCAGCCAGTTGTCTTGCTGTTTCGAAAACAAGAAACGATCATGCAGACGATGCTCACCTCCCTGCCAAAACTCGATGCTCTCTGGACGAATGCGATAACCACCCCAGAAGCTGGGCACCGGAATCTCACCCTTTTCGAACTTCTTCTTTAGCTCTAGATATTTGCCTTCTAAGATGCCGCGTGCCGAAATACGGCTACTCTGCTTACTGGCAATGGCCGCAATTTGACTCTCTTTGGGTCTGGAAGAAAAGTATTTCATGTTCTCCACAACACTCAACTTCTCCGCCACGCCAGTAATGTGCACTTGGCGCTCAAGTGGATGCCAAGGAAAGTGGAGGCTGACTTTCGCATTGCCCTCAATGTGCTGAGCTTTGCGACTGCCTAAATTGGTGTAAAAGACAAACCCTTGTTGGTCGACATGCTTAAGCAACACAATGCGCTGAAAAGGTTGGCCGTTGGTATCTACTGTCGCGACGGTCATGGCGGTAGGGTCGGTGAGCTTGGCGTCTACCGCTTGCTTTAACCATAGATCAAATTGCTCAATCGGGTCCGCAGACAAATCTTTACGGCGCAGACCGCCTTTAGTGTACTCACGACGAATGTCTTCCAGTTCCATCTTTTCTCCTCATTGACCGCGACGATAAATTTTTGCTGATTGTGCGCCCATAAATCGTATAACTCAAGTGAAACACCCGATGAAGGAACTAAACTCAATGGCAAGGACTCAAAAAACATATAAAGCACGACATTCTATAAGCATTTTCTTAACATTTTGCTGGTTGAGTAATAAAATCAATTAAATAACCAAGATTGAAAAGGATAGCGAATGAGTAAGAGCGGTTACAATAAGCTCACTCCGGATGAGTTGGATTACGTCGATGATAAAACCGCGGCCCTCCTACTCAACACCCCGAGCAGCGCCCGCATTATGCTCTGGGTCATGGTGCTGTTTTTTATTTTGGCCGGTGTGTGGGCCTCTTGGGCACAGATCGATCAAGTGACCGTAGGGCAAGGTAAAGTGGTTCCCTCTTCTCAAGTCCAAATCGTGCAAAATCTTGAAGGCGGCTTGGTGAAAGAAATCCTCGTTCGAGAGGGACAAATCGTCCAAAAAGGCCAACAACTGCTACTCATCGATGACACCCGTTTTCGCTCTGACTTTCGTGAGCGAGAGCAGCAAGTCGCAAACCTGACCGCCAGTGTCCTGCAACTCTCTGCATCCATTACCAGTGTTGAAGTGAATGAAGAGTTCAACGACAGCAACTGGCAAAGTAACGTTCAACTCGACTTCAGTAAGCTCGCCTTCCCGCCGATTCTGGAAGAACGTCAGCCTCAACTCGTCGCTCGTCAACGGGCTGAATACCGTCAGGATCTCAATAATCTGCGTAACCAAATCTCCGTCATAGATCAGCAGGTTAAGCAGAAGCAGCAAGACTTAGTAGAAATTCAAGCGCGTGTAAGAAACCTACGAGACAGTTATGACTTTGCACGCAAAGAGCTCGAAATCACCGAACCACTTGCGGAAGAAGGCGTCGTCCCTCGCATTGAGCTACTCAAACTGCAACGCCAGGTAAACGATACGCGTAGAGAGTTAACCTCAAGCGAATTGAAAGTACCTGTTCTACGCTCATCCATTCGCGAGTCGATGTTGGCACGCATAGACGCCGCGCAGAAATTTCGCTCCGAGCAACAAGAAAAACTCAATGATGCGCAAGACAGACTCTCCTCCTTGACCGAGTCGACCGTTGGCCTCGAAGACCGAGTCAATCGCACCATTGTCACGTCGCCTGTTACTGGTACCGTCAAAACGCTCAATATCAACACCGTCGGTGGCGTCATCCAACCCGGCATGGACATCGTTGAAATCGTACCGAGTGAAGATACCTTGTTGGTCGAGGCCAAGATTGCGCCACAAGATATCGCTTTCCTCAGGCCAGACCTTAACGCGATTGTGAAGTTTTCTGCTTATGATTTTACCAAGTACGGCGGATTAGAAGGCTCTCTTGAGCACATCAGCGCGGATACCACCACCGACGAAGAGGGCAATAGCTTCTATTTGGTGCGTGTGCGGACCAGCGAAACGTCATTAAACAAAGATGAGTCACTGCCGATCATCCCCGGGATGACAGCGTCGGTCGATATCATTACCGGTAAGCGCACTGTGCTGGAATATCTGCTCAAACCGATCATGAGCGCAAAAAGTAACGCACTAAAGGAATAGTGAATGCACAACTCTAACGCACACAAAAGCGGCCTGTAATCGATGAAGTATTGTTGGGCCTTAGTGCTGATGCTTATAAGCTCCGCCACGTCGTTTGCTCTGAATACATCAGAGCAACGATGGGTGTCGGCTGTGCATAAAGTCTATGGCCCAAGAGCGGCAAAGCGCGTAGAAACCTGGCGCAACGAAATCTCACAATATCAATCGCTACCGGAGACAGAACAACTTGAAAAAGTGAACAACTTTTTTAATCAGCTTCACTTCGTTAACGATGACAGGCTGTGGGGCAAAGCCGACTATTGGGCGACGCCGCTCGAATTTTTAGGCGCTAACGCCGGGGATTGCGAAGATTTCACCATTGCCAAATATTTTTCACTGCTCGAACTTGGCGTCTCAGACAGAAAATTGAGGCTAGTGTATGTTAAAGCCATCGAACTGAATCAATTTCACATGGTTCTCGCCTACTATTCATCACCCAGTGCGGAACCTTTACTTCTCGACAACATCAACCCGCAGATTCGCCGCGCTTCCACCCGCCGCGATCTACTACCGATCTACAGCTTCAATGGTAAAAACCTCTGGTTAATGAAGTCGAAAAACGGACAATTAGCAGGAAAATCGTCCCGACTTAGCTTATGGAACGATCTCCGTGCGCGAGAAAAATCGCTCAAACTCAATAAACCAATAGTCAATTATGATGAGTAGGCAATATGACGTTATATAAACAACTTGTCGCGGGAATGATTGCGGTCTTTTTGATGTTAATGATCTCGGTCTTTATCATTGAATTCAACACCACGCGAAACAACTTAGAGCAGCAACAGCGCTCAGAAGTGAATAACACCATCAACACGGTCGGCTTGGCTTTGGCTCCTTATTTGGAGAATAAGGACCAAGTCGCGGTGGAATCCGTTATCAATGCGCTGTTTGATGGCAGTAGCTACTCTATCGTTCGTCTGATTTTCCTCGATACTGGCGATGAGATATTACGCGCCTACCCAATCAAACCAAACAATGTCCCAACCTGGTTTACCGACCTTAAGCTGTTCGACACTATTCACGATCGACGTGTCGTGACCAGTGGCTGGATGCAACTAGCGGAAGTCGAAATTGTCAGCCACCCTGGGGATGCCTACACCCAGCTATGGCTTGCCTTCGAACGTTTGGTTTATGCGTTCTGCTTTATCTTCCTCATTGGCTTGTTTGCGATCTCTTTCATCTTGCGCCGCGCATTAAAGCCGCTCCAGCTCATCGTCACCAAAATGGAGCAAGTGGCGAAGAATCAATTCGGCGAACCTCTTCCCCGCCCTGCGACCAAAGATCTCATCTACGTGGTCGATGGCATAAACAGCATGTCTGCTCAAGTAGAGAAATCGTTTAAAGCGCAAGCTCAAGAAGCACAGCAATTGAGACAACGTGCCTACATCGATCCCGTGTCTCAATTAGGCAACCGCGCTTACTACATGAGCCAATTAAACGCATGGTTGACCGAAGGCGGAATGGGTGGCGTTGCTATCTTAGAGGCGAGCTTTATCCGTGAACTGTATGAAGAAAAAGGCTATGAAGCGGGTGATGGCATGGTCAGAGAGCTGGCCGAACATCTAAAAGTCTCTATCTCCTCGCCGGAAGCGACATTAGCGCGTATCTCGTCTGAAGAGTTCGGTTTCATCCTTCCTAACATCGATGACAGTGAACTCAAACTGATGGCGGACAGCATCATTACCTTTGTGCAAGATGTCAGTGCCGATCCTACCGGCATGGCGACCGCTAATGTGTCACTGGGTGTGGTGTACAGCAAAACATCGCGCGGTACGTCTGAAATTCTCACCATGCTTGATAACGCGTTGGCAGCGGCCAAAGCAAACCCAGATTCCAATTATGGCTATGTGACCGGTGAAAACACTGAAAATCTCATGGGCAAACAGCAATGGAAAAACTTGGTTGAAGAAGCGATCAGCAACGATTGGTTCTCCTTTAGGTTCCAGGCCGCGAACGACTCCTGGGGACAGACATACCACCGCGAGGTGTTCTCTGCGATTGAGAAAGGCGATGAGCGTTATACCGCCAACCAATACCTGTTTGCGCTTGAACAATTGGGCGCAAGCCACATCTTTGATGAGTACGTCATTCAATCGGTGGTGGACAAGCTAAGCCGCGGCGAATTCAAAGAACCCGTTGCCATCAATATGTCGCAAAGCAGTATTTCCCAACCAAGCTTCATTCGCTGGATATCTCAATATTTAGCCAAGCACAGCAAAGTCGCCCCTCTACTCCACTTTGAGATTCCAGAAAACTGCTTTATCAATGCGCCGCACCACACTGCGCTATTTTGTAATGCCATTCGTACCGCTGGCGCCGACTTTGGTGTCGATAATTACGGCCGGAATTTCCAATCGCTCGACTACATCAACGAGTTCCGTCCTGCGTACGTGAAACTGGATTATCTCTACACTCATCACCTTGACGATGAAAAGCAGAAGTTCACATTGACGTCTATCTCGCGCACTGCGCATAATTTGGGTATCAAGACCATCGCCTCGCGCGTGGAAACACAAACGCAGCTTGATTTCCTATCTGAACACTTTATTGAAGTCTTCCAGGGCTTCATCGTAGATAAATAACGACAAAGGGTTAGCATGCAGGATCCGCTATTAAATTCGCTTATCTACGTCAGTCGCTACTATGGTTTAGCGAACTCTCCAGAGGCACTCATCAATGGGCTGCCTCTTGCTGACGGGAAGCTCACACCTTTCCTATTTCCGCGCTCAGCTGAACGGGCTGGTCTAGTCGCGAAAGAAAACCGCTCAAAGCTGAGCGACATTCCTCAATTGGTATTGCCCGTTGTGTTGCTGCTCAAAAGCGGTGACGCTTGCGTTCTCAACAGCATCAATGACGAAGGCAGCGAAGCGGAAATCGTTACGGGTGAATCTGGCCTTGTACCGATTTCCATCAGCATGGATGAACTCGAAGCGCTCTACATTGGCCGCTACTTCTTGGTCAAAAAGCAATTCCGCTACGATGAGCGCTCACCCGAAGTGCTCAATACCCAAAAGGGTCACTGGTTCTGGAGCACCATTTGGCAATCGAAACGCATTTATCGAGATGTGTTAATTGCGTCTATTCTCATCAACTTGTTCGCCGTTGCCGCGCCAATGTTTACCCGCTTGGTGTACGACAAAGTGGTCCCTAACTTGGCGTTTGAGACCTTGTGGGTGTTGGCGAGCGGGATCTTTGTCATCTTCTTGTTTGATTTGGTGCTCAAACTACTAAGAAGTTACTTCATTGATGTAGCAGGTAAAAAGTCGGACATTCTCATCTCCTCCAAACTCTTTAGTAAAGTGATGGGGATTCGAATGGAGTCTCGCCCCCCTTCAGTGGGTGCGTTTGCTCGCCACTTACAAGAGTTTGAATCGATTCGTGAGTTCTTCACCTCGGCAACCATAGGCTCGTTGATTGACTTGCCTTTTGCGCTGCTGTTTTTGCTTCTGATTTGGCTAATGGCTGGCAACTTGGTGCTGGTACCGATTGTCGGTGTGGCAATCCTGGTCATCTACTCACTGCTCATTCAAGGGCCTTTGCGTCATACCATTGAAGAGGGTTCAAGGCTCGCATCGCAAAAATACGCGAACTTGATTGAGAGTTTGGCTGGGCTGGAAACCGTGAAACTATTTGGTGCCCAAAGCCAATTTCAGTTCCGCTGGGAAGAAGCCGTTGCCCATATGGCCAACTGGAACATCAAAAGTCGCCGAATTACCGATGGTATTCAAAACACAGCGGGATTTGTTCAGCAAGCGTCGAACGTTGGGATGATCATTCTTGGCGTGTATTTGATCTCTGAAGGTGAATTGACCATGGGTGGTCTGATTGCTGCCACGATGTTGAGCGGGCGAGCAATTGGCCCTATGGTGCAGTTGTCACTGCTCTCGACTCGATACAACCAAGCCAAATCCTCAATGACCATCATTGAACAAGTCATGTCGATGCCTGACGAACAAGAAGAGGGTAAACGCTACATTCACCGCCCAATCGTACACGGTAAGATTGAGCTTGATAAAGTCACCTTTCACTACCCTGACTCACCCATCGCGTCGATTCGTGACCTCAGTTTAGTTATCAACCCAGGAGAAAAAGTGGCGATCATAGGTCGAATTGGCTCAGGCAAGACCACACTTGAACGCTTGATCATGGGCTTGTACAAACCCACTGAAGGACACGTACGTATCGACGATACGGACATAGACCAAATGCACCACATCGACGTAAGACGCAACATTGGCTGTGTACCGCAAGACAGTCAGCTCTTCTACGGCTCGATTCGCGATAATATTACGCTTGGCAAACCGCTAGCCGACGATCGCGATGTGATGGATGCGGCTAACCGCGCTGGCGTGACCGTGTTTACCCAACAAGACCCTGCTGGGCTAGAAAGGCAAGTGGGTGAAGGAGGAATGCTGCTGTCCGGCGGTCAAAGACAATCCGTCGCCATCGCGCGAGCCTTACTTGGCCGCCCACCCGTTTTGTTGATGGATGAGCCCACCAGCGCAATGGATAATCGCTCTGAGATGCATATCAAGCAGCAGCTCTCTCAATTGAAATCGAGCGAGACGCTGATCCTCATCACGCATAAAACCTCAATGCTTGATGTCGTCGATAGGGTCATCGTGATGGAAAAAGGCAGCATTATCGCTGACGGCCCAAAGGCTGAGGTACTGAGCAGCTTGAAACAAGGTAAAGTGCGCGCGGTCAATCACTAAACCACGCTCTGATAAAGCAACGCGCCACTCAGTGTTAAACCGTTTGGCGCGTTGTTGTTTATGTGATCAGTTACCTAGGTGAATACTTACCTAGGCAAATAGTTATCTAAGTGACTAGATCTGTACGTGAATGGCTATTTAACCAAATAGATTCCATTACTTAGAGCGAAAACGCGCCGTAAAGTGACGCAGCACTGGCGGCTCGTAATCGAACGTCAACCCTTTGAGTTCATGTGCGCGCTCTTTCAAGGCAATAATCGCATCGGCAATATAATCCATGTGATCATTGGTGTAGACGCGGCGCGGAATGGTCAAACGCATCAACTCCAAATCAGAGGCTTTTTGCTCCCCCGTTTGAGGATCTCGGCCAAGCAACAAAGAGCCAATCTCAACCGCGCGAATACCCGCTTCTAGATAGAGCGCATTACAGAGCACTTGGGCAGGAAATTGATCCGCTGGAATGTGAGGCAAGATTTTCGCCGCATCGACAAACACCGCATGGCCGCCCGTCGGCGTTTGGATCGGGATACCGCCTTCTTGCAAACGTTCACCAAGATACTCAACCTGACTGATGCGGTAGTGAAGGAAATCTTCGTCTGCCCCTTCATAAAGACCACGCGCGAGTGCTTCCATGTCACGGCCCGCCATACCACCATAGGTGACAAACCCTTCCATCGGTACACATCGGGTGCGCACCGCTTGGAATAACTCTTCATGATCTCGAATACAGCATAAGCCACCAATGTTCACCATAGGGTCTTTTTTCGCCGACATGGTCAACATGTCCCCGTATTGGTACATCTCACGGATGATCTCAAGTATTGACTTATCTTGATAGCCGGGTTCACGTTGCTTAATAAAGTAGGCGTTTTCACAGTAACGCGCGGAATCGATTACCACTGGAATGTCATTTTTCGAAGCGATCTCGTAAACCGCACGCATGTTGGCCATGGAAACAGGTTGCCCACCGGAGCTGTTACACGTCACCGTTGTGATGATCGCACAGATATTGTTGGCACCATGAGCCTCTATGGTGGTTTGCAGTTTATCGAGGTCAAAGTTGCCCTTCCAGTCATACGGCGTGGTGGTATCAAACGCGCGATCATCGACAACGTTAATCGCTTTGCCGCCGTTTAGCTCGATATGACCTGCGGTCGTATCAAAATGGTAGTTGGAGATAAAGACAGGCTCAGTACCACCGCGTACTACTTTCATTCTTTCAATCAACGCGGGAAAGAGAATCTGCTCTGCCCCTCGGCCTTGGTGTGCGGGAACCGTAAGTTTATAGCCAAAAAAGTGCTCAACTGCCGCGCAAAGGTTGTAGTAGTTGCGGCTGCCCGCATAAGACTCATCCCCCAGCATCAAGCCTGCCCATTGGTTGTCACTCATCGCCCCGGTACCGGAGTCGGTGAGCAAGTCGATGTACACATCGTCACTTCTAAGCAAAAACGGGTTAAGTCCAGCCTCATTGAGCGCTTCAACTCGGTCTTGGTAGGTGGTCATTTTAATTGGTTCCACCATCTTGATGCGGAACGGTTCTGGAATGCGTTTCATCTTTTGATCCTTTGATTGATCGCCAGGCACTCGCGATACGCTAGCGTGCCAGATCAGCATGCACATGCGGTGCGGCATCACGCAGTGACGATCTTAAAATGTATTTAACGGTTGTGTTTCTCGCAGCGCAAGGCGCTGACAAAGGGGATCAAAGTAATGAGGATTCTTTGCTGAGCAGGGAAAGGCAATAGTCCAAGTTGTACCACGACGACAACACGAGTTTGCTGTCTAATGCTGATTGTCGCACTAAAAAGTCGACCAGCATGCTGCTTGTCATAGCGTTATCCTCCTGTTGAATTGAACATTCCTACACTATAGCGAAAACCTTTTTGAGATTACCGTGAAGTACGCCGCACAATAAACCATACAGAATCCTGTCTCATCGGTGTGCGGCCTTTACGCCAATGAAGATTGTGTTAAATTTTCAAACTTCTCACATAAGGTTATTGAAATCGACGCCCGATACGCGCGATGATGCATGAGTTAAGTGCCTGTTTCATAGGCTACTCTGTAATTAGGGAATACCATGAAAAATCAATTTTGCCTTTTCGCTGCGACCGCATTGATCAGTAGCGCCGCCTTTGCCGATGTCACCCTTTCCATTCCTGATACCATTAATGTGTTGGTGGTCAATGACGCTAGCCCTAAACTAGAAGGCGGCTTTTTCTCTGCGTCGAAAACCCTGACTCTACCAGATGGTGAGAACCAAATTTTGTTCCAGTACCAACCCTATTTTGACCAAGGTAATGATCGCGTCATTTTAGAAAGTGATCCGCTCGTTGGCACCTTCAACGCTTCAAACACTAAGCTGGAATTTGCTCTGCCTAAATACCGCAATGAAAACCAGGCGCGCAAGCAAATCGGTCATCTCGAGTGGTCACTTGTAGATGAGAATGGCAACACGCTGGAGACCAAACAAGATAAATTGGTCAAAGATGGCTTTCAACTTGGGCGCAACCACCAAATCGAACTGGCCGAGTACAACCGCCAAGGTGGTGTCGCAGCACTCTCTACCGTCGCTGCTACGGCTTCAGTTGCCACGCCAGCCCCTACCACACAAGTTGACAGCAACACGGCCGAAGAAATGCTCCATTTTTGGTACAACAAAGCTGACGCAGAAACTCAAGCTCGTTTCAAAGCGCACATCAACAATCAATAATCACTCACGCGCTCAAACGAGCGCGATATTTCTTTGCAAAGGAGTGCAAGCATGTTTCGTTATGAGGTTGATGACGAAGTCTCATTGGCACTGGTTCATGAGTCGTTCGCAGCCCACTATGCTCAGTTGGTCACAGAGCAACTGCCCTACCTAACACAGTGGCTAGCTTGGCCTGCACATTGCCAAACAGAGCAAGATTTTCGCCTGTTCGTTCAACGCTCCTTACATGATTACGCCGATGGCAAATCCATGACCTGCGCCATCCTCTACAATGGCGATATTATTGGTAACTGCAGTTTCAATAGCATCAACCATGACACGAAATGCGTTGAAGTCGGCTACTGGATAAGCCAACACCATCAAGGTAAGGGGATTGCCACGCGAGTGGTTCAAGCGCTGACGCACATCGCCTTTGACCAGTACCAGATGGAAAAAGTCCAACTGAGCGCTGCGGTCGACAATCACGCGAGCCGCGCCGTCGCCACGCGTTGCGGTATGACCCTTGAGGGAATCTTAAGTCATCAGGAAAACATTGATGGCCGCCTATTGAGCCACGCTATCTACGGCCTGCTTAAAAAGCCTTGATTTTGCGCACAAATCCTTGCCGGCCATACAGCGTTCACGTTGAGCTGTGGTAACATCCCGCCACTCTTGTTGGTCGATGTGACATTTTTATGTGAGAGGCGGTTCGATGACATCAAGCTTTTCAATACACGGGAAAGGCCGTTGGCAGTGGCTTCTGGTACTCATGGCGCTCAGTGGCGGTTACTTTGCCAGTGACATTTATCATTGGTTGAGCACAGCCCGCCACCAACACACTTCCATTGACTTAAGTGAGTACTGCGCCCTCACCACCTCTTCGTGTCAATTAGGCACGGTGTCGATTCACGCGGATAAAGACACCAGTCAGCCTCTGCTGCCGACTACCGTCTCTGTCGCCTGGCCAGACAACGATGCTCAATCGCTGGTTCTGTCACTCCAGGGCGTTGAAATGGAGATGGGTTCGCCAAAGTTTTTGCTTACGCGGACAGGGGATGGCCAATATCAAGGCGAACTGCTACTCCCCGTCTGTACGACAGACGCCATGACTTGGTATGGCACCGTCTCTGACGGTCATACCCACCATAAACTCTCAGTAAGGATGGAAAGATGAGTCGAAATTGGTCCCTGATTTTAGTCGTCGCCTTTGCGCTGGGATTTGGCCTTAAAAGCTATCTCGATCACCAATCGCAGGTCACCCCAACAAGTGATAGCAGTGACGCGTCCATATTGTATGGTGAGCAAGGCCAACCCGTTGATATTTTTGACTCGTCCGACCCACGTATTCGTGTGGTTTACTTTGGGTTCACTCGCTGCCCCGATGTCTGCCCCACTTCACTGGCCATGCTGGCTGGCGCTCTAAACCAGGTGGGTGAAGAGGTTCAGCACCAATTTAGACCCATGTTTATCTCTTTAGATCCCGAGCGAGATGCCGCTGCCGATGCGCATCGCTACGCGCAGTATTTTCATCCGTCAATAGAAGGGCTCTCGGCGCCTCTTGAGATCACCACTCCGCTCGCCCATCGCTATGGCGTGATATTTAGAAAAACCGAACTGGAAAACTCTGAGCTGGGTTACACACTCGATCACAGCTCCTACTTCTACTTTTTAGCGCCGAATGGGAAACTGTTGACCAAAGTCCCCCACACTCTTACGCCCGCGCCTATTGTTGAGGCGTTTAACACCGTGACCAAACAGCCCCAGCAGGCTGATAAAAAATAATTGATTGAGAAAGAAAGGATTGCCTGATGAAACTGCCTACACTTCTACTGTTTTCGTTGCTGATGAGCGCTTCAGCCGTTGCGAATACCGATGTCATGACGCACCATGCCTACGCTCGTGCCACGCCGCCCGCAGCGGTCACCAGTGCCGTGTTTGTCACCCTAATGAACAAAGGTGATGAGGAGCGAATCATCACCTCCGCCTCCACCAGTGCGGCAGGCAAAGTAGAGTTACATGATGTGATCAAAGAGGGCGATGTGATGAAAATGCGCCAAATTGAGCGCATCACCGTGCCAGCGCACGAGCAAGTGGAACTGAAACCGGGTAGCCTACATATTATGCTGTTTGATTTAACGGCGCCTTTGGTCGAGGGTGAAGAGATTGAAGTGACCATTGAATACCTAGATGGCGAGGCACAAACCTTTACCGCTCCGGTGAAAAAGGTGATGAGCGGGATGAAGCACCACCACTAACGTCTATGCCGAATACGACCAATTGAGACAACACTAAGGGAGCGTATGCTCCCTTTTTCTTATCATTCTTTTATTGTAAAACACACCACACTAGTAACATATAATTTACAACTTTGATAAAAATCCAATTGTTTCATCTATGTTTCAATTAATTCTAGACACATTATTTCAACACGCTAGTATATCGGCTTCAGCTAGGAATAGCTGGAATAACTATAACCTCAGATAATTATTCATTGCAGGGATACATATGCAACACAACTCTATTTTTGCCCGCTTTGCGCGCGGAAATCTGGTGCTACAGATCCTAGCCGGTATCATCCTTGGTGTTGGACTGGCTACCGTGTCTCCGGAGTCTGCTCAAAGTGTCGGGTTACTTGGAAGCCTATTTGTAGGCGCATTAAAAGCCGTCGCGCCTATCTTGGTTTTCATTCTGGTGGCTGCGTCTATCGCAAACCAAAAGAAAAACCAACACACTTACATGCGTCCTATCGTGGTTTTGTACCTATTTGGCACATTAACCGCCGCGCTAACGGCCGTCGTACTGAGCTTTTTGTTCCCTACCACCTTGACACTGGTATCGGGTGCAGAAGGCGCTACACCACCGCAAGGCATTGGTGAAGTATTAAATACGCTGCTGTTTAAGTTGGTCGACAACCCAGTCAATGCGCTAATGAGTGCAAACTACATCGGTATCCTAGCTTGGGCTGTCGGTCTTGGTTTGGCTCTGCATCATGCTTCAGGCACAACAAAAGCAGTGTTTGAAGATCTTAGCCACGGCGTATCGCAAATCGTTCGTTTCATTATCCGTCTTGCTCCTTTTGGTATTTTCGGTCTCGTTTCTTCAACACTGGCAACCACAGGTTTTGAAGCGCTGGCTGGTTATGCACACCTTCTGGCGGTATTACTTGGTGCGATGGCAATCATTGCATTGGTGGTCAACCCACTGATTGTATTAGTAAAGACAGGTCAAAACCCATACCCGCTGGTATTCCAATGTCTGCGTGAAAGTGGCGTTACCGCCTTCTTTACCCGTTCAAGTGCAGCCAATATCCCGGTTAACATGGCGTTGTGTGAGAAGCTGGATTTAGATGAAGACACCTACTCCGTGTCCATCCCACTAGGGGCCACCATCAACATGGCAGGTGCGGCTATTACCATCACAACCCTGACGTTGGCGGCGGTTCATACCCTGGGTATTGAAGTTGATCTAATGACAGCCTTGCTTCTAAGCATTGTGGCATCCATTTCTGCCTGCGGCGCGTCGGGCGTGGCCGGTGGTTCATTGCTGCTGATTCCTTTGGCGTGTGGCCTCTTTGGTATTCCAAACGAAGTGGCGATGCAAGTCGTCGCGGTCGGCTTTATCATTGGTGTTGTGCAAGATTCCGCGGAAACCGCGCTGAACAGTTCAACCGACGTTGTGTTTACTGCAGCCGTTTGCAAATCGAAACACAATCAAGAGAACGCATAATCACACATGCATAAACGACAAAGGCTCCCAGTCCAACTGGGAGCCTTTTTTTATTGTTGCACATTCAATCATTCATCGGTTCGGTTCAATCACCGGATGATTTAGATGTCGGTGCAAAATGTGACTGACTGAAGTCTAGAGGATCGCTCGGTGTACGCTCCTCACCTTGACCTTGCGTTTCACCTTGCGTTTCACCTTGCCGAGAAGGATCTGGCTGGAGCGTCTCTGTTTGCGACTCTGGTAACGCAGAGTCGCCTTCGCTGTGCAGCGCTTCTTTGCTCAATAGATCATCTTTACTCAAGACCGATAGCTCCTGCTCTAACAACGGAATTTTGCGTTTATAGAGCTTGTTCAGCGCGCGAATAATCGAATGCTTGCTGACTTTCTTTTCTCGAATCTTCTTCAACATGGGTTTCGATAAGGCTTGTAAGCCGACCACAGTGTCCACACCAATATTTAACGCCACTTGATCGCGCAGTAATCTAGCTTGCTCGTAGCCGAGTTGCGCCGCTAAAAACAGCCAAATATAAGCGATTGAGTTGCCATTGGGGCGGTAATCCATCCAGGCTTCACCGGCACGGTACATCGCTTCAAGGTAGCCCTTTTCCGCCGCTCTTTCGAGCCAGTAACACCCTTTTTCGTGACTGACAGGAACACCACGTCCGTAGATATAGTTCAGACCTAACTTCATTCGACCTTCATTGCTTTTCAGCGCCGCACCGCGACGAAAATAGTCCGTCGATTTTGTTGGATTAGTCTGTGGGTTATTCGGTGCAATATACCAGTCGCCAAGGAAGTTGATCGCATCAACAAAGTTTTGCTTGGCGGCGCTTTCTATCGTCTCTAGCGCTTTCACAATGTCTTTCTCGACACCACGTCCGTGGAACAGCGCCACTCCCATCTCAAAGCGATGAGGAAGACTCCCCTCATGGGCGGCAATGCACGTTTGCCAGTACTTGGCTTGCTCCTTCAAGATCACATCTTGTTTCATGCGATTGCTGATACGCACCACGCCATACATTCCGGTCACATTGTCCTGTTTGGCCGCTTTGGTATACCAATACAAGGCTTCTTGAATGTTATGGCGCTCCGCTTCTTTCGCTAAATACAGAATCGTCGGGACATGGCCAGACTCCGCTTTATACAAGCGCTCCTCTTTTTCCTGCTTACGATTCTTCTCGATGGCTTTTCGTAGCGCCATATCGCGCGCTTTACGCTCATTCTCTAGACGCTTTTTACGCAGCGAGAGTGCCAGCATCCAAAGAAACAGGCACAGTAACAATAATCCGGTCGCGCCAATCGCGATACCCACTATATTCATGATGGTCTTAGTTTCAGTTCTGTTGCGGCTTATATCGGCGATAAGCCCACTTTCTTAAGGCTTCCATCATACCATTCATTCCTAACGCAGCGACGATTATTGGCGACGATAGCGAGACCCCTTGGGTAAAAAACGAAAAATCCGAGCACCAAGGCTCGGATCATACTCATAGGTAACCTCTATTTTTCCGGAAACTCGCCCCGAGCGCTCACCGAACGAGCATCGGCATGCCAATGTTCAGAGGGATCAAACGCCTCATCACACAGGTCAATGGAATACCCTAACTCAAGTACTTCTTTGATCGTGAGATTATCCGCGACTTGGGTAATTTCACCTTTTTCATTGCGTAATTCCATACCAACTCCTTATGTTGTGACCATCGATATGAGCGGTCAGGCCACTCTTCGTTAATCCTCAATCTAAGTATAAGCAAAATGGCAGAATTCGCTCAAAATACATACAACCAATCCGGGTATAGAAAAAAACGGCGCTGAAGAATCTTCTGTGGGGGTAGGAGCATTAATCAGCAGCGCCGCGTATCGGGGCTCGGGTTAATTCTCGACGAGAAAAAGAAGCGCCATGATCGCGGCGCGCTCGAGCGAAGGGTGGGTGATCATTAAACGCTGATAATAATATCTGGTGATAGGGTGAGCCGTTGGGTTCATTCATGCCTCCTTAGTACAGCGTCAGTGTGCGACTTAATAAGGAAAGAAAAAAGAGTCTAAATTTTTCTTGGTCTTTCCCATATAATCGACATATCGGCTTCATGCCGGCCAATAAGCGTGAATTTCGCCAAAACACGGAAATCACGCTCACTTTCTGTTCTCATTATCGGAGGCCTAGTGTCTGACATCAATTTACTGCGTTATTATTCACGGCTTGCGCCGCTAGGAATAAGCGCAACGATTAAGATTGCTCTACCAACGGTGGCAGAACATTTGTGTACGACACCCCGGCACGCTCGCAATTTGCTTGGTCAGATGCAAGCACTGAACTGGTTGAGTTGGGCACCAAAAGCGGGGCGTAATCAACGCTCCTCGTTGACACTTCACTGCGCCCTATCTGATTTGAAATCGCAACTTGCCGCTGCCCGTATCAGTCAAGGCCAATACGAGAAAGCACTCCAGATCCTCGATGACGACCAAATAGAGTTTGGCCGCCTCCTACAACACACCTCCGGTGCGACGCTACGTGAAGGAAGGCTGCATATACAGTTAACTTACAAACGTGCATTTGAGCGGTTAGTACCCCATCAGCTGCAACGCTCAAGTGAGCGCTATCTAATTCGCCAGCTCTATTGTTGTCTGGTTGGCTGTACCAATGACGGAGTGCTTACTCCTCAACTGGCTCATCATTGGCACTATGATGAAGACGCACTAACATGGACGTTTTATTTGCGCCCTGGGCTAACGTTTCACAATGGTGCGCCAATCGACGCAAACAGTGTTGTGGCGCTGTTTGAGCAATTGCGTGAGCTTGGCCATTACCGTAGTGAATTGTCTCATTTAAATTCCGTGCACTCACCCGGACACAATAAAGTAATGTTCGAACTCTCCCTTCCCGACCAAGGATTTGGTGGCTTACTCTCTGGCGTCAAGTATTCCATTCAACCGCCGAGCCAAGTCCACGACACCAAACAATCACAAGTGATCGGGTCCGGCCCCTTTGAAGTAAGCGAACATTCCAGTGCTAAACTGAACTTGCAAGCGTTCGAGCGCTTCTATGCCTGCCGCGCGCTTACCGACCAAGTGACCATCTGGCAAATTGAAGAGCCCACTGCCCACAAAAAACAAATCGAGACAAACCAACCGGGTGCGCAAGATCCCTGTCATCACTATCTCTCACATGCGGTGAGTCATGAACCGCACACCGACATCAAGCGCTCTCGGGTTGAAGATGGCTGTATGTTTGTCCTATTTAATCAAACGGCGTGCAATACGCTCAACGATGCTCAACGCCGTTTTCTTTCGACCTTTATCACCCCTCTGCGAGTGCTCAAGCAGTTACAAGAGAGCGGACGTGCGTTCGGTTGTGAGGTCGCGCAAAACTTACTGCCGATGTGGCATAAAGTGATTCGACCCACGATGCCTCGTGTACCGCTGCCCAATCACATCAGCATTGCCGTTTACGACTACACCGCGCTGCAAAGCTGCGCACTCGCTATTCAGTCGTTACTCGAAACCCTTGGCGTTGAAGTCACTGTTCACTCCTATTCTTATCGTGAGCTGACTGCGCTCGCTGAAAGTGGTCAGTTACAAGCGTCTCTAATCGTCACCAATATCAACCTCGATGACAATCGCCACGCCTCAGCGTTCAACAGCCTCTACCACAACCCAATAGTCCAAGCTTGCATTGGCGAAGACTCCAAACGCTGGCTGCTGAGCACGCTAGATGATCTACGCAGCACGACACCACTGGCGAACTACTTAGAGGCGCTAGAGCCCATCGCCTCTGCACTCATCAATCAGTTTTGGCTATCGCCACTGTTCCATCATCGGCAAACACTCAGATTTGAGGGTGTACTCAAAGACGTCGAGCTCACCAACTGGGGCTGGCCAGACATTAAAAATGTCTGGTCTATTGATTAACTCATTCGACCTCGAACGGGTATCATTCTGTAACTATGCATTGTGCGCAGATAATCGGTGCTAACTTCGTCATTAAATCCCTAAAAGCTCGCTTTTTGTCTTGAAAATCGAGCTCTTCGTCCGTTTGTTAATTTGAACTCTAATGATTAATTCACTATTCTATTAACGGATTCATTTAAAAGGGAAATAATAATGAAACTCAAATCCGCCGCGCTAATTGCGCTCTCTTCTGTTGCCTTTCACTCACAGGCAAGTGAGTGTGGCTCTGTCACCATCGCTGATATGAACTGGAACTCCGCCAGTTTGATGGCCAACATTGATCGATTTATTCTCGAGCACGGCTATGGCTGTGATGCTGAACTGATCCCCGGCGACACTATGCCCACCGGTACATCAATGATTGAAAAAGGCCAACCTGATGTGGCCCCAGAATTATGGAGTAACGCGCTAAAGGATGCCCTAGACAAAGGGGTTGAGGAAAAGCGTCTGCGCTACGCGGGCAAATCCCTCGTTGATGGTGGTGAAGAAGGGTTTTGGGTACCTGCCTATTTAGTCGAACAATACCCTGAAATCGCCACCATTGAAGGGGTGAAAAAGCATGCCAAACTCTTTGAGCATCCTGAAGATGACGAGTTAGGCGGTTTTTACAGCTGTCCTGCGGGCTGGAACTGTCAAATCAGCGCTGGGAACCTATTCCGCGCACTGAAATTAGAAGAAGCGGGATTTGCCATCATTGATCCAGGCTCAAGTGCAGGTCTATCTGGCTCTATCGCCAAAGCCTATGAGCGTGAACAAGGTTGGTTCGGTTACTACTGGGCTCCGACCGCCGTGTTAGGTAAATACAACATGGTCAAAGTCGATTTTGGTAGTGGTGTTGACTTAGATGAGTTCGTCAACTGTACTTCGCAACCGGAATGTGCGGAGCCTAAAGCGACGATGTACCCACCTTCCCCCGTCCACACCATCACGACAGAAGAGTTCGCTACTCGCTCACCAGAAGCGTATGACTACTTCACAAAGCGTGGCTTTACTAACGCTGACATGAACCAGTTGCTGGCTTGGATGGAAGACAACCAAGCAGACAGTGAGGAAGCCATGTTCCACTTCTTAGAGTCCTACCCACAGATCTGGCAAGCTTGGGTACCTGCAGACGTTGCGGACAAAGTGACCAAAGCGCTCTAACCCCCTCCTCCCTTAACTCTGTTATAAGTTGTACTCCTTCACGCGCGACGCGTGAAGGAGAATAAAAGGAATAAACACGATGTCTAGTGATAGTTGGTTTAGCAGCTTTCCAGAAATGGAACGCTCAGATTTGCGAGCGATTCGCAAAACACTCGATGGTGCCTACCGCGAGTTTTCTCGCGAATACGGTGAAATGATCGAGTCTTTCTTTGACCCACTGCTCTCATTTTTAATTTGGTTTGAAAAACTGCTCCTCTCCACGCCTTGGGTTATTGTTCTTGCGGTCTGTACCGCGCTTGTTTATTTGGCCAGCCGCTCTTGGAAATTGGGTGTCGGGTGTTTTATCTCACTAATTTTCATTGGCTATTTTGGTATGTGGGAAGATACTATGCGAACGCTGAGTATCATCACTGTCTGCACCATGCTATCTATTGTACTTGGTATCCCTATTGGTATTGCGATGGCGCGTTCAAATCGAGTCCAATCTATCGTCACGCCGATGTTGGACATCATGCAAACCATGCCCGCGTTTGTGTATCTCATTCCGGTCGTAATGCTACTCGGCATCGGTAAAATACCGGGGCTCATTGCCGTGGTGATTTATGCGATCCCTCCGGTTATTCGCCTAACCAACCTCGGTATCCGCTTGGTCGACAAAGAGGTGCTCGAAGCCGCGACGGCCTTCGGCGCCAGCGCCAAACAACGGCTGTTTGGCGTGCAACTCCCACTGGCGATGCCCACCATCATGGCAGGCATCAACCAAACCATCATGATGGCGCTATCGATGGTGGTCATTGCCTCTATGATTGGTGTAAAAGGCCTAGGGCAACCCGTTCTTAAATCCATCACCAACCAATACTTTACGTTAGGCCTACTTAACGGATTTGCCATCGTCGTGCTGGCTATTTTGTTTGACCGAGCCTCACAAGCGTATGCAAAGCGCACCCAAGCTCATCTAGGAGATCTGAAACATGACTAAACCACTTATCGAGATCAGTGGCTTGTACAAGGTCTTCGGTGCCAAGCCACACTCTGTCATGGAGCGAGTCAAGCAGGGTCAAAGCAAAGACGACGTACTCGCTGAAACCGGCCATACTGTCGGACTTAAAGAGATCAATCTCCAAATCAATAAAGGGGAGATTTTTGTCATCATGGGCCTGTCAGGCTCTGGAAAATCCACCTTGATTCGACACTTTAATCGACTCATCGACCCCACCGAAGGCCAGATTTTGGTCGAAGGGACCGATGTGATGAAGCTCAGTCAAAGCGAGCTTGAAGAGTTCCGCCGTCACAAAATGTCGATGGTATTTCAGCGCTTTGGCCTGCTCCCTCATCGTACGGTTGTCGACAATGTCGCGTACGGGTTAGAAATTCAGGGCATCGCAAAACCAGAGCGCTTAAAAAAAGCCAATGAGTGGCTCGATACCGTTGGGCTGTCAGGCTATCAAAACCAGTACCCTTCTCAGCTTTCTGGGGGACAACAGCAACGTGTCGGTTTAGCACGTGCCCTGTGTACCGATGCCGAAATCCTGCTCATGGATGAAGCCTTCTCGGCGCTCGACCCTCTGATCCGCAGTGAAATGCAAGATCAGCTTATCGAGCTGCAAGAAAAACTGCACAAAACCATCGTGTTTATTACTCACGATCTGGATGAAGCTCTGAGATTGGGCGACAGAATTGCCATCCTCAAAGATGGCGAGTTAGTTCAGCAAGGCACACCGGACGATATCCTCTTGAACCCTGCTGATGATTACGTTGAGGCGTTTGTC
The DNA here is from genome assembly GCF_059834045.1 of Vibrio sp. R12-SG2-ISO1. Lineage (NCBI taxonomy): Bacteria > Pseudomonadati > Pseudomonadota > Gammaproteobacteria > Vibrionales > Vibrionaceae > Vibrio > Vibrio sp. R12-SG2-ISO1. The sequence continues at coordinate 85,305 of NZ_JCBDGO010000005.1, forward strand.
AAAGACGTCAATCGTGCTCGCGCGCTCACGGTGGAAACCGTGATGAACCCACCCGCGTATCGCATTACCGCCACCACAATTCAAGACGCCATCAAACAGATGAAAGGCTTCAAACAGGATTACGCCTATCATGTCACTGAAGAGGGGTATCAGGGCGTGTTGACCAAAGAGGGTCTGATGGATGCCGCCAAAGAACATGGCGAAGACGCAATCAATCAGGAAATCTATGAGGAAGTGCCGACGGTCTCTGCCGATTCTGCCATCGAAGAGGTGCTGGTCGATACCATGTCGTACGACTACTCTCTACCCGTCGTTGATGACGAAGGAAATCTGCAAGGCGAGTTAGAGCGCAGCGCAGTAGCGGAGATATTTGCCGACACGGGCGAGGACGCGGCACAGGATGACAAGGATAAACCCGCCAATACTCCTTCCTAGGTGATAGTAAACACCACTCTCCCTCAATCACGATTGAGCACTTAAGTGATACAAGCAGACAGAAAAACGCCTATACGATCTGTATAGGCGTGACTTTTCTGAATAGACAGGCTTTTGGCCTTAGGTTTGCTTTTATAAAATCTGATGAGTCTGTTTGGCGTATTTTTGTAGCAACGCGTTGTTTCTGTCTTCTGGGTTAGCCGGCTGCCAAAGTCCTTGACTGATACCTCGAACAATGACGTGAATGACCGCCGCATCTATCGCAGACATCACAGCGACGTTAACTGGCTCGTTGTTCGTGTACCCCGCTTCGACTTCAAGTAAATCTTGGTAGTCAATAAAACGAAACGCCCCTGCCGTCAGTTCATGGGAAAATATCGTCTTGCTCGTGGTGACACTAAGCAGAATCTGCCCCGTACGAACATTCACCGCACGCAAGTTCACTGTGACTTGGTCTGTTCGGTATGTCCCCGATGAGCCAATACCAAGATAGCGTGCTCCCGCACCGCCGGTTTTAATGTTTGAGTCATAGGCGACGATACCGCCCTCAATCACGACATTAGCAGAGCTCAGTGCACTCAAATCATCACCGTGGTTTTCTGCACCTGAGCCCTTATTTTGTGCCGCTCGAATAATCTTGCGCTCGGTCAACAAGTTTTGTAGCCCTTCTCGCTCAAGCGGTACAAACCATTTGGAGTCAAGCAAAGACGCAGTCAACAGCGCCGTACCACCTTGGGGGACCGCCGTCGAGAAGTTACTGTTAGGTTGAGGCTTATATTGACCGGTTTGATCGCGAAAGTCGTAGACAGAGACCAAAATCTTACCTCGAGGTTCAGGTAGGTTGACCAAGTCTTGGTAAGTTGCTCCGCGTGGCATCAAAGTCGGTGCTTCGTCAGTATCAGGCATATCCATAGAAATGGCACAACCGGATAATAAGCCACAGAGTAAAGTGAGAGTAATCAGGCGCATGGGAAGTCTCCGGAAATAGTTATTGATCAGGGTTTAACCCAGCAACTTTGATTTCTGTGGACTCACCTGAAATCTTGTCGACAATCTGTACAATTAACGAGCCATTGTCATCCACAATGTTTAAGTAGAAATCATCCGTTTCCAGTTGACCCGTATTCCCATTGCCTACATCCGCTAAGAGTTGGCTGATCAATCTGGATTCCAAACTATTGGCAAGTCGCTCTAACGCCGATTCTTCCTCAAAGCCAAATTGATTCCCTGGCGCCTCATAGTCGTTGATTGCATTGGCAATGCTAAGTAAGTGATAACTATTGTTCGGGTTGCCTCCAAAACTTGGGTTCACTGGGGTATAGATCAATTCTGTCGCCTGAGTGCTCACAGCAAGCATACTCAACAGAAACACCGGTAAACCAATTACTTTTCGTTTCATAGTTTCATCCTTTAGAACTCATCTCGTTCGAGATCAAAGGTATCTTGATACTCGCGTTGAGCTTTCCATCTCAATAGGTAATTTGTGACTGCACTGAGCGCCTCTTTGGCTTTGTCTTGCGCTGTTTTTCTGCCTGGCGACAACGCAGTGCGATAAATGACTTTGTCTCGGTGAAGAACGCTAATAATACTGCCTGACAGAGCAGTAGGACGCTCCTTCACCACCAAATTCTCTTGCAATGAGCCATGGCGGTCATTCATATACTGAGTAAAGAAAAAATAGAAATCATCACCTAGCCTTGTCATCGTTCTATCAACAATCAGGCCTTCAACTTCAATATAAAACTCATTGTTTTCAAAATGACCATCATCGCTTGATTCATCACCCACCTCTACCTTCTGTGCAGCAGATGTGACACTAAACATCATCAGAATAAAACCAAAAAAAATAACCCTTAAGGTGTTTGTTAGTTTCATTCTAAATGTCCACTTTTGCATGGTGAGTATGAATATGATTAAAACTTATATGATCTTTGAAAAAGTTGAAAGGGCAGTTTACTGACATTTTAGATCATCTCAATATTGAGACAGAACAAAGAGTACCACGACTAATAAACTTAAAAACAAATTAAAGCACCCACAAAAAACACACAACAAAACCAATATAAATCAATAAGATAAAACAAAACATAAACTTTTTAACTAACTATGAAACTGGTTTTATTAAACTTTAGATTGCACAACGCAAAACAGCGTCTCATTAGAAAGAAAATTGATACCAGACATTTTCAAATTTAAGTTCATTGTTTTTGTGATAAACCAGAGCATAATTAATCGTGAGTTATGGAGCAGGCTTTGTAGCCGACACCTAAATAACGGAGGTTAAGGTGCAAAATCTAAAACTATTACGTCAGGGTTTTGTTGTCTTATCTTTATTATCCATGGCTCATGCATACGCAGGCGCACGGTTTACAGATGAGATGTCAGCGGAATTTGGTGAATTTTACAGTAGTGCACCCGGTTACCGTGACTTATTATCGGTTAACACGTCTGAAAAGAACTATGCAGAGGTCACCATAATAAGCAGTTCTGATTCTGAGATAGAGATTAATCAAGATATTTATGGTCAAGGAACAAATAAAGCCAAGGTGGTACAACACAACTCTTATTCAAGTAAAGCAGTCATTAACCAAGCAGGTTCAAATAATATCGGGATGATAGAACAGCAAGGCACTAATAATTACGCTTATCTTGAACAATCGGGTCGACACCACAACAGCTACATTAGCCAAGACGGCGACGACAACGTTGCTGTTCTTAGTCAGTGCAGTGGTTGGAACTGCAGCTCAAACTATGGAAGCGACATTAGTATCGTACAAACTAACGATAGCAATGAAGCGTACATTTTTGATAAAGGCGGTTCTAGCTATGGTATCGAACAAGATGGAAATGATTCCATCCTAATTATAAGCAGTATGAGTCGCGGTATTTATGTTCGGCAGTGATGCAGACATAAAGGAACGAAATCTATATTAATAATGGACATATAAAGGATCTATTCATGAAAAAACTAGCGATTACAATCTCAGCTATTCTTGCATCTGGTGCAGCATACGCGGGAAACGATGCCTCCGTCACATTAACTGACGCACTAGGCGACAACGTCGTCATCAATCAAAACACGACCCACCTCAATCCGGCACTCGGAAATGATGCGTTTGTAACCATGAAAGACACTGAGTATAACGGCACGACGATCAACCAAACCGGTGATTTGAACGTGACAACCGTCAACGCAGACAATGCTGAACACTCTGTATTTGAAGTACAACAGTTGGGGGACAGTAACAACGCCATGATGTTTACCTCGGGCAGTGTTAACGAGTACAACACGTTCTCTGTAGATCAAGACGGGGATCAAAACATCTCTACCGTTCAAGTGAATAGTGGCGATTACAACGACGCCAACATCCTAATTCAAGGCAATGGTAACGTTACTACCGCTTCATTTAATGGAGCGGCTGCATATGGTAACACTGTGAATAACAACATTATCAACAACAGCTTATCCAACGTTGTCACCAACACTGTCAATGCTGGCTCTGGTAATACCGCCGACGTTTATATTAACGACGGGTGGTATAACACCGTTACCACCATCCAGCATGGCGATAGCAGTGTTGCTGATATCGATGTTACGGATGTGAGTGATCACAACGTTGTGTTGGTCACACAAGACAATGGTAACCTAGCAGAAGTGAATATTGATGGCGGTAGTTTCTGGAACACCGTCACTGTCTCTCAAAACGATAACAACGTAGCGGATATCGATGTGTATTCTGGCAGTGATCAAAATATCCTCAGCGTTACGCAAACAAGCTACGGCTCTAGTGCGACCGTCGATCTATCAGGTTCTGATAGCAACCAAGTGTACGTTACACAAAACGCAAATGACATCGCGATGGTATATGGCACTAATGCTAACAGTTCTACAGTAACCATTAACCAAAACTAATATCGTGAACACATTAGTTTATAAAGCGACGTCCTTTGGCGTCGCTTTCATTTTGTCATTCAGTACACTGGCAGAATCGGTGTCTATCTCTATTCCCCCATTTGCATCGCTAAACTGTAGGCAAGAACAGGCTGCGCCTTTGCATCTCACCATCACTGCGCTGCCCACAATCCCCTCTGGCAGCAAGATTAAACTGCAAGGTACAAACACGATTCAAAGCTCGTTGAGCCCAGGTTCGCGCGTCACGGTTTCCCTCGATACGCTTCCAGTCACACTGTTACTGAGCGCCCCTCAAGTGGCACCGCTTCACTTGTCCTTACATCAAGACTGCACATTGTCAGAAAACCAATCACGTTAGTTTAAAAATCTCAATCTTCACTAATGCCATGAGTGAAAGGCTGTCATGAGTAAAAGACGGACACAAAAAAGCCCCTCTAAGAAGAGGGGCAAAGTACCATCGCATATTATTATAGTGATATTGCCAGTAAATTCTGTTGATTAGCCGCTAAGCGTTAACCAAAGTCGCCGTTCACGTAGCCTTTGGTGCGATCGTCTTTAGGGTCGCTGAAGATGACTTGTGTATCGTCATGCTCAACTAACTCACCCATTAAGAAAAACGCCGTGCGATCGGAGATGCGACGTGCTTGCTGCATGGAGTGCGTCACAATCACGATCGTGTAGTTCTTTTTCAGCTCTTCCATCAACTCTTCGATCTTGTGAGTCGCGATTGGGTCAAGCGCGGACGTCGGTTCATCCATCAAGATCACATCCGGTTCCATCGCAATAGTACGCGCGATACATAGACGCTGCTGCTGACCACCCGACAAGCCGAAAGCGTGCGATTTAAGACGATCTTTGACTTCATCCCACAGAGCTGCGCCACGCAGTGAGCGCTCTACCACTTCATCGATGTGCTTTTTATCTTTGATACCCTGAGCGCGCAAACCGTAAGCCACGTTTTCATAAATGCTCATAGGGAAAGGGTTAGGTTTTTGGAACACCATCCCAACACGAATGCGCAAATCCGCCACGTCAATGTTGCCGTAGATGTCTGTGCCGTCCATCTCAAGCGAGCCTTTGATAGTCACACCTTCAATCAAGTCATTCATGCGGTTTAAGCAGCGCAACAGCGTCGATTTACCACAGCCTGAAGGCCCAATCAACGCCGTCACCTGACGGGTTGGGATCGGAAGGTTGATCGATTTAAGGGCTTGGTTCTCACCGTAAAACAGGTCTAGATTTTCAATGTTGAATTTGTTCATGGTCTTAATCTCTTAAATTTGGTCAGTCAGCGATCAGTAAGTCGCGGTATTGAAGCGGCGAGCAATCAGTTTAGTGATCATGTTGATCAATAGAACAACCACAATCAGCACTGTCGCTGTTCCATAGGCCTGATTCCACTCATCTATCGTGAAGAGCTCTGTAGTGAGCTTGTACAGGTGTACCGTCAGCGTTCTGCCTGAATCGAATAACGAATCAGGAATACGCGCGACCATACCTGCGGTGAGAAATACAGGGGCAGACTCACCAATCACACGACCAATACTTAGAATGACCGAGGTTAAGATACCTGGCATTGCGCTTGGCAAAATTAGGCGCCAGATAGTGTAAATTTTCGATGCGCCAAGGCCATATGAGCCTTCGCGGTATGTTTGTGGTACGGACATCAACGCCTCTTCCGTAGTTCGGATGATCACGGGAAGAATCAAGATACTCAGTGTCAATGCACCCGATAGGATGGAGAAGCCCAGCCCCAAAATCGCCACAAAGAATGTCATACCAAACAGACCAAAGATGATCGATGGAATACCCGCCAGTGACTCAGTACAGAAACGGATAACTTTGACCAGTTTACTGCCCACTTTGGCGTATTCTGTTAAGTAGATGGCGGTCATGATGCCCATTGGGGCCGCAACCGCAATTGATGCGATAACCATGTAAATGGTCGATACAATCATCGGAAAGATACCTTGCTCATCACCGGTTCGAGTGTAATCGCCAGAGATAAATTTCCAATCAACATGCTGTAGGCCATTCGAAAGAATGTACCAGATAATCCAAAATAGGAAGCCAACTGTCAGCGCAGCAGACAACCAAACAAACGCATTGAGGATCTGATCCTTACGCTCTCGAGACTGTTTTAATTTCACGCGGTCCATAATCTTCACCTATCGCTTATTTCGCTTTTTCGCGGTTTAAGTACAACAATGCACCGTTTAACATCATGATAAAGGCCAACAGTACCACGCCCGTTGCGTAGAGAGCGTTCGCATGTACACCGCTTGCGTAGGACATTTCAATCGCAATGTTAGCGGTCAGCGTACGTGCGGAATCTAAAATACCTTGTGGCATCGCCGGTGCGTTACCCATGACCATAATGATCGCCATCGTTTCGCCCAATGCGCGACCAATGCCTAAGATAACCCCAGTCATGATACCGCTTCGTGCCGCTGGAACGAGAAGCTTAAAGATGGTGTAGATTTTTGACGCCCCCAGCGCTAACGACCCTTCTTTGTAGGAACGAGGCACAGCGCGAATTGAGGTTTCAGACACGGTAATGACCGTAGGAAGGATCATCACCCCGAGTACAATGATACCGGCCAAAATGGTGTTACCCGCAGGCACATTGAAAATGTTTTGAATCAGCGGAACGATGATGACGAGGCCAAAGAAGCCATAGACGACCGAAGGGATACCCGCTAACAGCTCAACCGCTGGGCGAATCACATCCGCTAAACGTTTAGGCGCGATTTCCGCAATAAAGATGGCAGTCAATACACCAATCGGCACACCCACAATCACTGCGCCAAAGGTGGACACAATCGAAGCGACAATCATGGTCGCCACACCATACAGTGCCGGTGGCAACCAGTCTTGGCCTAGAACAATGCCGGTAATCCCCGCTTCTTGAAAGGCAGGAATGGATTCTCTAAAAATGAAGTAAGCAATGATGGCGAGAGAAACAATGCCGATAATAGCACTGGTTAAGAATAAGCCATGGAAGATGCGCTCTTTCCAATCAACGCGCTTTTTGGCACGAAGACTTGGCTTAGATACTTGAGTCGCTTGAGTATTCATAAGCTTTTCACTACTTGTTGCGATGGTCATAAAATCTTACCGAGATAACGAGTGAAACACTCGTTTCAGAGTGAGAAAAGGCTCAGCCCAAAGGGGGCTGAGCAATTAAAATCTTACTGGCGTTACTTAACTGAGATGTAACCTTTTTGGTCAACAAGCGCTTGCGCGTCGTCAGACACCATCCAGTCTAGGAATTTCTGTGTTGCCGCAGTAGGTTGACCTTCACGGTAAAGAACTAGGAAAGGACGCGCCACTTTGTAAGAACCGCCTTTCACGTTGTCAACCGTTGCATCGACACCGTCAATCGCTAGTGCGTGAACCGACTCGTCAACGGTACCTAGAGAGATGTAACCAATCGCGTATGGGTTAGAGGCAACCATGGTTTTAAGAGCACCGTTACCGTTGGCCACTTGAGCACGCTGAGAAATCGCTGACACAGTTTTGCCCGAGATCTTCTTCTTAAGGCTCATGATGTCTTCGAACGCGCCACGTGTACCTGATGCAGTATCGCGCGTGATCGCTACGATAGGCTTGTCTGCGCCGCCCACGTCTTTCCAGTTCGTCACTTCGCCTGTGTAGATAGCCGTTACTTGCTCAGCAGTTAGACCTTTAAGATCGTTCTTAGGGTTCACCACAACAGCGATACCGTCGAGTGCAACTGTTAGCTCTTTCAATGTTGGCTCTTTCTCAGACTCTTTCAGGTTACGAGAAGACATGCCAAGGTCAGCACTGCCGTTCTTCGCCGCTTTCACGCCCGCAGAAGAACCTGGTCCTTGAACTTCGATAAACACATCAGAGTTTGACTTCATGTATGTTTCAGAGAAAACTTCCATCAGTGGAGTTACGCTGCTAGAACCTACAGCAGAGATTGTTTCTTTAGCAGAAACAGGAGTCACTGCCATGGCGCCTAGAAGTGCGATTGCACCGATTACTGTCTTTTTCATCACAATTTCCTTAAGTTGGCTTTATTGCCGTTGTGTTTCACTTGAACGCTGCTCACTTTAGGACTCAAATGTGACAGTTGTGTTTCACTTCGTTGAAGCCTATATGACACATCAGTCTTATTTCTCGACATCAGCGCATCACTGACGCCTACACCACCTCGACCACTCTTGGTGTGCCCTTCTCTTTCTCATCAATCTAGTGGGTAAGAATCAACCATCTGATATTAATGCAAATATAAGTTGCATAACGTCGGATCAAACTTATCTATGTAAGATAAATTTGATCATTGAAATAAATCAGAGACAAATTAGAATCATTCTCCTTAACTATAAAAATAATAGATCTTATTCAGTTTCGTATGTAGAGGACCACTAATGCGCCAGTTACTCAGTAACCTTTCTATCAAGGTACAAGTTGTTGTACCTGTGATATTCACTCTGATCTTGCTCATCGCAGGCATCACTTATAGCTCAAATAGCCTGACTCACGCGTTTGGCACCGTCAAAAGCTCCACTGAACATCTCGTCAATCACAAAGAAGAACTCACTGACATTATCGACAACACCTACGGTATGCGTATCAAAGCTATCTACAGCTTGTTTCGAGCAGAAGATGTTGATGGACTCGCCAGCACCTTGTTAGAAAAACAGAGCGAAAGTCAACGTCTGCTGGACTCACTCAATACTGTAGAGGGCTTGCAAAAAGAAGTCTCGGCTATGAAAGAGGCCATCGAGCACTACGTTCGCTACTCCATCAATACTATGGTGCCGCTCCTCAATCAGAAACATCAACAGACCCAATCCAGTGCGGCGTTTGACCAACGTTTTGAGCAAGCTTCGGCAGTCTACCGCCAGGCCGGGCAAGAGATGGTATCAGCCATTGACCACCTCTCCACTAAGCTCAATGAACTGGCATTGGATGACCTGCATCGCAGTGAGGCAACCCACTCTTCGGTGATGAACAGCAGTATCATCGGTCTTGTCGCTGTGCTCGCCATCGCGTTGATATTAAGTTGGTTGCTGGCCGGAATCATCGTCACGCCGATTCAGCGCCTACAACAAGCCATGACACAATTGGCGCACGGCAATCTACTCGTTAGCGTGCAAGAAGAAGGCAACAACGAGATCACTGCACTCTCTAAAGACTTCAACAGTACCGTGAGCAAACTCCAGCAAACCGTCGACTCATTGGTTCGAATCAGTGTGGATGTCGCGTCCGCCTCTACGGAGTTAGCGGCAGTGATGACACAATCGAGCGTCAACTCCGACCAAGAGAAGAACGAAGTGGAGCAAGTGGCGTCGGCGATCAACCAGATGGAGGGCACGGCAACCGAAGTGACGCAAAACGCCAATCTGGCCGACTCTGCAGCGCTAAAAGCAGATAAACTGGCAAAAGAGAGTTTGGCAGTCTTTGATGAGAATACTCGTGAGAGCGAGAAAATGGCGCGTCAATTATCGGATGCTGCGCAAGTGGTTCACTCACTCAAAGATCAATCTGAGCAGATCGGCAAAGTGATTGAAGTGATTGAGAGCATTTCTGAGCAAACCAACTTGCTTGCCCTAAACGCAGCGATTGAAGCGGCGCGTGCAGGTGAAAGTGGTCGTGGTTTTGCTGTAGTCGCCGATGAAGTTCGCATGCTTGCTGCACGCACACAGGAGTCGACAAAAGAGATCCAGACCATTATCGAAGAATTGCAAAAACAGTCGGGCAGTGCCAATGACAGCGTGAATTCAAGCCTTGAGATGATCACTCGCAGTCAAGAGCAAGCAAAGTTGGTCAGTGTTTCGCTGCGTGATATTTCCACGTCGATTTCCGACCTGTCGAGTATTAACGCTCAAGTCGCTATCGCGTCCGAAGAGCAAGGGCAAGTCACCTCCGACGTCAACAACAACCTCAGCAACATCTATGAGTTAGTGAGCCAAAACGTCACTGGTATCACTCAAGCCGCCGCCGCCAGCCAAGAGCTCTCGGCACTGGCTGAAAATCAAAAGCAGCAGCTTGGATTCTTTAAAGTCTAAAGCGTGAGATAGACAAAGGGACTGCCGCGGCAGTCCCTTATTATGTTGTGCGTTTACGCTGAGGTTATTCGTCGTCGCTACTCGGCGCGACTTTCTTCTTCGGAATAAACACCGAATCGCCCACCGCCACGTTTTGGTAGAATCCTTTATCACGCTTAACAGGCTTAGTTGACGCCTTTTTCTTAGTCGTGGTGGCTTTCTTGTTCGGTTTGGCTTTGTTACGAAAATCGGGCTTACGCGGCTTCAAACCTTTGAACTTGCCTTTCAAACCTTCCAGCTCAGAAAAGACAATGTCTTGCTGCAAATAAGCTTCCACACGCTTAAAGCTGTCCCAATCTTTTGGTCCTACTAGCGAAATGGCATCCCCCTTGTTACCCGCTCGACCCGTGCGGCCCACTCGGTGCACATACTCTTCAGTATGCTTAGGCATATCAAAGTTGACCACATGGGTCACGTTGGCAATATCAAGACCACGTGAAGCCACATCGGTGGTCACTAGAATCTTAAACACGGCACGTTCAAACTGACTCATGATGGTGTTGCGTTGAGTTTGATTCAGATTCCCGCTCAGCGCTACCGCTTTGAGCTTGCGCTCGTTCAACTTATCAGTCAGGCGCTCAGTGTCGACACGTGTTGCAGTGAAAATGATCAGCTGCTTGTACTGCGCCTCTTCAAGAATGCGATCTAAAATCGCTTCTTTATGATCAAGATGATCACACAGGTAGAACTTCTGCGTGATGTCCTTGTGCTCTTCATTGGCCACACCTACAGCGATACGCTTAGGCGCATTGAGCATTTCAAAAGCGATGTTGTTGACCTCTGCGTGGTCTAACGTGGCCGAGAACATCAAGGTTTGACGACGACGATGCTTGGCTGCATTGTGGATACGACGTAGCTCAGGCGCGAAACCCAAGTCCAACATACGATCCGCTTCATCCAGAACCAACGTTTCCAAGCCATCAAGGAACAAGGATTTGTGTTGCAAGTGGTCGGCTAAACGCCCTGGTGTCGCCACAATGAATTTAGGGTAGCGCTTAAGCGCTTTGACTTGGTCGTTAAAGTTTTCACCGCCTAAAATCAGGGTGGCGTCGTACGTTAAACCGCCCAACATAGAACGCAATTCACCGTACACCTGCTTCGCCAATTCACGGGTCGGCGCTAGAATCAATGCGCGTGGGTCTTTGGCTGAAAACGATTTATTTTTTAGAGACTTGTGCAAAATCGGCAGAACAAACGCCAGTGTCTTTCCTGAACCAGTCTTCGAGGAGGCGAGTAAATCCTTACCAGCAATCGCCACGGGGATCGCTTGCTTTTGAATGTCAGTCGCCTTGGTAAAATTAAAATGGTTCAAGTTTTTTAATAAGCGATTATCTAAACCTAAATCTTTGAATTGCAATGTTGTCTCCAATAAATCCACATTGAACGGTAAACAGTGACGCCCGCTACATCGAGCGACGAAATCAAAACGGTACATGATACCTAGAATAGACGGTGATGGGTAGAGTATGGTCAAAATATCGATCAAACCCTCTTGACTCTCAATCGCAAGCGTACTTTCTCACTGGATGAGTTTCAGCAGCCCCACTATTGATAGATGCTCATTATTGACTTCACTTGCATTATTTACTCTCACGAATGAGACATTCGTCAACAAATTCGATAATTACCTAAATTCTTGGGTTTTTTTGACTTTTCTCTACTTTTGGAAGTTAATATTTAGCACTACACTGTGGATGTCACTATATGATGAAGAATGTATAGGGCAATCTAAATGATACTCATATAAGCAAGGAGTTCTAATATGAACAAAATGTTGATCGCAGCTGCAGCCTCTTCTGTTCTTCTACTAGCAGGTTGTGCTTCTGGTCCAGACGAAGCAACAACAGCGAAACTGGACGAGCTAAGCAATCAAGTTAGCCAGCTAAGCCAAGACGTTTCAGCACTGCAAGCAGACGTTCGTAAGTCAGGCGACGCAGCAATGGCAGCGCAAGAAGAAGCCGCTCGTGCAAACGAACGCATCGACAACATTGCTCAGTCTTACACTAAGTAATTCAGTCAAGTTTTAAAGAAAGGGTCTGCATATGCAGACCCTTTCTCTTTTCTCATCGTTGAGCGTATCAGCACGTTGAAAATCCTGCACTCACGCTGACCATTCTAGCTACCGTTCATTCTCGATAAGCAACTCATTACCTACAAATAATCTGGCGCGACGATTTCTACCGGCACACCATTTTGCGCAAGGATCGCTGCTTTCGCTTTGGAATCAGAATGCTGAAACTCATCGAGCCACCAAGTGAGCTCTTGCGGAATAGTCAGCAACGTCTTGCTGCCATCACTTCGTGTCAGGGGCTCATGCGCTTCAATAAAGACGCTTCGGTCTGGCTCCAACGCCACTTTCACTGGATCATTGATGACTTGCACCTTAGTGCCCACATTGACTTGAGAGAAAAGCCACTCAATGTCTTTGGGCTCCATTCGAATACAGCCAGCACTAACACGTAGACCGATGCCAAAGTCTTTGTTGGTTCCGTGGATCAGATAGTCTCCGACACCATAGGCCAAGCGGAGCGCGTACTCACCAAGCGGGTTTTCAGGGCCTGCGGACACCACAGGCGGCAACTCAATCCCCTTCGCCAAATACTCTTTACGAATGGAAGCCGGCGGCGTCCAAGTTGGGTTGGCGCGCTTTTGGCTAATGCTGGTCGTCATAGTGGGAGTATCTCGGCCGATACGGCCAATCCCAACCGGGAAGATGTGCACCACGCCTTTTTCAGGTTCGAAATAGTACAACCTCAGCTCCGCGAGATTGATCACCACACCCTGTCTCTCGACGTTGGGCAAGATCACTTGCGTGGGAATCGTCAACACATGGTCGGCGGCGGGCAAAAAGGGATCGACCCCTTTATTCGCGGCCATCAAGGAGAGAAAACCAACATCATAACGTTTGGCAATTTCCGCCAATGTTTCACCTTCAACCACTTGGTGATACTGAGTACGCCCGACAAGACGACTCTCTTCACCGGGTAATTCGTAGGTCGCAGAAAACGCAAACCAGGGTGTGACTAGTGCACACAAAGACACCCATTTACGCAGCATTTAGTTTCCCTTTGCTTCTTTGTAGATCTCTAAGGTTATCGCTCTTGCGCTCTTATGATCAACTATTGGTTGAGGATATTGACGACAATTTAACCCCGGGTCAGACCAAGGTGTGTGAATGTATTTGTCTGGAACTGAACTCAACTCTGGCACCCAGCGGCGAATAAACGCGCCACGAGCATCAAAGCGCTCACCTTGAGAGGTCGGGTTAAAAATACGAAAGTAAGGCTGACCATCACACCCCGTTGACGCGCACCACTGCCATCCACCATTGTTAGCAGCGTAATCACCATCAATCAGTTGACGCATAAAGTAGCGCTCGCCAATACGCCAATCGACGTGCAGATCTTTAACCAAAAAACTCGCCACAACCATGCGCAGTCGATTGTGCATCCAGCCCGTTTCGTTCAGTTGCCTCATCGCCGCATCGACAATAGGGTAGCCTGTCTCACCGCGCATCCAGGCCTCAATGTGTTTGGGGTTATTTTGCCACCTCAGCTCCTCTCCCCAAGCATTAAAACTCTCCCCTCTCGACAGTTTGGGTTCAAAGTGGAGTAAGTGTTGATAGAACTCTCGCCATACGAGCTCACTTTGCCACACTTCTCGCCCACCACTGAGTGGCAGCGTTTGCTGATACATTAAGCGCGCCATGCATTGACGCACCGACAGCGCTCCAATCGCCAGATACGGCGACAGCTGGCTGGTATTATCCAACGCCGGGAAATCCCGCTTATCACCATACTCATCCGCTTTGCTCTGCACAAACTCTCTCAAGGTAGCGATGATGTCTCGGCTCTTGACACTGTATCGCTCGCTCGATTCACGCGGGTAACTGAACGGACTCGTCTCATCCAACAAGGCGACATCTTGGTGTTGCAACGCCCCTGCACACGGCGTCGCTTTGAAGGTCTGGATGTGGAATCCTTCACTATAGAGTTTACTTAAATAAGCGCGCTTGTAAGGGGTGAAGACTTTGAAATAGTCGCCTTGCTTGTTGCGCACTGAGCCCGGCGGAAAAATACACTTGTCATCAAAGCGATGCACCTCCACAGAACTTGAACTCAACGCCTCCTCCAGCGCTTCATCGCGGCGACGTTCATTCAGTTCATACTCGTTATTTAGATACAGAGCCGTTGCTTTGGCTTGCAGTGCCAACTCAGCCACCAGCGCTGCGCTGTCTGCGAAGGTCTCGACTTGCGCGTAATAAAGCGGGATGTCGAGTTCGGCTAATTCCGTCTTTAACTCGTGCAAGCGACGGTAGATGAGATCCGCTTGCCTTGGACTATGATCATGGGTTTGCCAGGTACCAGGCGTTGCGATGTATAACGCCACGACCGGTTGACCTCGATTCACGGCGCTCACTAAGGCATGATTGTCTTCAACACGTAAATCACGGCGAAACCAAACAATATTCAAAACGTTCTCCTTACCAATTCGATCATTTCTGACAGCGAGACTTGCCCATGCTGCGCTTCTAACTCTTTGATCACACTAAGCTGAGATTCAATCGGTTTCGTGGCACTGTAAAACGCCAGTTGTTCAAAGCGGTGAACGGCGGTGTGCTCTAAGAGGCCCGACAGATCCTCGACGCCATCAATCATCAAGACTCGATAGCCTTGACTGACAAGACTCAGGGCCCACAGTTGAGTGTGAATATCGCGCGCCGCATCGAGATTGATTGCCAAACATTTACCGCGATGGGCCACCTTGTTTTCTGCCTCAATGATCTGGTTGAGTTTGGTGACCATCAAGGTATTAAACAGACCAAGATGCAAAGAGCGCAGGCTTTGTTTCACTAGAGCGAGCGCATTGAGCGTTGGCGTGATGAACTGACGCTCAACCAACTCAAGAGGATACTCTTTCAGCACACCATTAATCACACTCTCTGCACGCTTGGTATTGAGGTTAGTCAGCGCTTCAAGCACCTCCTCTACTGCCTCTAAACTGCCGACGTCTAGCGCTTCATCTGGCAAATCAGACCCGAGCAGGGCTTTCACTTTGCCAATCGAAATCCCTTTCGCGAGCCAGCCTTGAATCTCATTGATAAGTGCGATGTGCTCATCCGTGTAGAGTCTGTGGCCTTTTTCAGTGCGCTCCGGTTGGATCAAATTATAGCGTCGCTGCCACGCTCGCAGCGTCACAGGCTTAACTCCGGTTAAATCCGAGACCTCTCGAATCGCATACCAATTTTTTTCACAGACCATAACGCAGTCTTAACTCCTGTGGGTGAGGCTGAAGAAACTTTTGCTTCGCCAAGTATTCATCGGGATGAGTGGATAGATAATGTTTGATGAGCGTTAGCGGCGCCAACAAAGGCAGCAAACCCACACGGTATTCGTCGATCACGCGGCGCAGCTCAGACTTTTGTTCTTTGTCGAGATGACGCTTAAAGTAACCTTGGATGTGCATCAGCACGTTAGTGTTGTTTTTACGACTGGCGCGATTGGCCACCGCTTGCATCAGCGCGGTACGGTACAAGTGGTAAAACTCTTCGATGTCGTACTCTTTGATGTTGGCAACCATGCGCCCAAGCTCTTTGTACGCTTCAGGGTGATGAGCCATTAAGGTCAACTTGTAACGCGAGTGGAAAGCGATGATTTTGCCACGGGTCGGCGTCTCACCCATTGAGTCATAAAAATCACGTAGGGTATAGACGCGGGTAATGAAGTTCTCTTTCAACACAGGATCATTGAGCCGTCCATCTTCCTCAACGGGTAGCCATGGCATCTGCTCCATCAACTGCTGTGTATACAGCCCAACCCCAATATTTTCCGCACCAGCTTTACGGTATACTTTAACGCGCTCCATTCCACAGGTGGGCGATTTAGCACAAACGATGTAACCGCATAGCTCTTCATCGACTAAACTGGCAACCTTCTCTTGGGAATAGCGAATCATAGCGTCCGTGTGATCTTTGCTCGAATCTTTGGTCTCTACCAGCGCAATGCGCTCGTCGTTTGACATCAATCGAATCGTCGGCCTAGGAACCGGCATCCCCATTCCCACTTCAGGGCATATCGGCATAAATTCAAAAAACGGTGCCAACTCTTTCGTGACAAACTTGCTGATCTTATGACCCGAGTCGAAACGGACTTTTTCTCCCAGCACACAAGAACTGATACCGATCGTAATTTGCTTTTCCATGTTGAGCTCCCATCACCATCAAATGTGTACAACTTAATTTCTTGTATAACTCAATTTCTCATATAAGTAGTAGCACAGCACTTGAAACATGTACAAAAAAATTATTTGTACAATGTTACGCAAACTTAACCATTTTGGTTCACTACCCAAGCAAACGTTTTTGCAAATCGATTGCCAAATCACTTTCAACATATTTGGTTATCAATATCTCGAAATCGTCATGGCACACCCTGTTTTGTGAGCAACCTCTCAAGGAACAATGGCTGACAAGGCTAGTATTGCCTCAACACAGAATTGAAGTTCAACATAATTGGTAATCAGCACCGCGATTACTGACCCAATTGGAGTAATGACTATGGCAACCCCACATATTAATGCTCAGCCAGGCGACTTTGCAGAAACCGTATTGATGCCAGGCGATCCGCTACGCGCTAAATACATCGCAGAGACATTCCTTGATGACGTCAAACAAGTTTGTGACGTTCGCAACATGTTTGGTTACACAGGCACCTACAAAGGCAAAAAAGTGTCGGTGATGGGTCACGGCATGGGCATCCCATCTTGCTGTATCTACGTTCATGAGTTGATTGCCGAGTTCGGTGTGAAGAACGTGATTCGTGTCGGTAGCTGTGGCGCTGTACGTGACGACGTAAAATTGATGGACGTCGTGATTGGCATGGGCGCCTCCACAGACTCAAAAGTTAACCGAATCCGTTTCAACGATCACGATTTCGCAGCCATTGCGGACTTTGGTCTTCTTGAAACCGCCGTTGCTCAAGCTCGCGCGCAAAACGTGCCAGTCAAAGTCGGTAACGTATTCTCAGCAGATCTCTTCTACACACCAGAAGCAGATATCTTCGAGAAGATGGAAAAACTCGGCATCCTTGGTGTGGATATGGAAGCTGCAGGCATCTACGGCGTTGCCGCTGACCTTGGTGCAAAAGCGCTCACCATTCTGACTGTCTCTGATCACATCATCCGTGGTGAAAAGCTGAGCTCAGAAGAGCGTCAAAAATCGTTCAATGACATGATGAAAGTGGCGCTAGAAACTGCTATCAACCTGTAACGATATTGCAGCCAAGTGACCGCTTGGCTGCCCAGATAGTCCCGAGGGGGAGAGAGTGACAACTGGCAAACTGCCAAAGGAAGCAGATGGGTTACAGCTCAATTTTTGTAAAACATTGGCGTGTGACAACTTTGGATTGAGTGATGCGCATCGTTACGTTGTGCAGCACGCTAACCCTAAACGACCTGCGATGGTATGCCGGGAGTGCGGTGCTTTCCCCCCCTTACTTAACAATCAAGATGTGCTGACTGAACTGCAACGTTTACGCCAGCTACACAGCGATGGGCTGCCCGCTTGTCGCCAGCCTGATTGTCCCAACATGGGCCTTTCGGTTCACACACATAAACACCTCTACCACGCGTTTGGCTACAGTGGTGATAGGCAACGCTATCGTTGCAAAGCGTGCCAATCGACCTTTGTCGATAAGTGGTCAGGGGCGAACAAAAAACGTCAATTTCAAGAAAACCTGCTTGGGTTGCTGTTTACGGGTTATACTGTGCGTGAAATCTGCCGCAAGCTTTCCATCAACCCCAAAACCTTTTATGACCATGTTGACCATATTGCCAGCCGCTGCCGACGCAAGCTTGCCATGATTGACGCTCGTTGGGTCAACCACGCTAAACACTACGAACTCGCATCTCACTACGTCACCCTGCAACCAAAAAGCAATAACGGCGTATTGTGGTTTGCGACGGGTGAAGCCCACAGCGGCTACATTTTGTGCCAACACGTCAACTACTCGGCTAATGAAGAACCCGTTGGTGGCATCGATCATGACCCGTACCAAACGCCTGCGCGTTTTGTCTCACGCGATCACTGCTCTGAGGCCAACCTGCCCGTGCCAACGCCACCGAGCGATCTTCGCGAGCGCATCGATCAGCAGTACCAAACCATTTTGGCGCGAGGCAATGTGGAAGATCCCATGGGCAACCTCACCGTCTTCCATTACCCCTCTAAAGGGGCATTAATCAGAGCACCGTACACCTCGTACGCCCATTTCTTACATGTGCTGGATTTGTGTCAGGACGACCGCCAAGTTTCCATCTATCTACCGCAAGATCCGGTGCTTCGCTCTGCAGCATTAAGCATATGCCTGCCTAGAATTCAGCGTCAAAATATCGACCTTATGTATGTCGAAGAAGATCCACAGTGGTCTCTAAACCACAGTTTGGACAAAATCGACATCGTGCATATGGGTTGGTGGCGCGATCGCTGGGCGATTACTTCCGATGGTCAATACGCCAAGGGCATCTGCTATCTCGCAGGACAAGATAATCGACCTAACTACTGGCTGCGCAGGGCTTCCATTCGTCAAACGGCGTTTTTCCAGTCTCGTTTTCAAACGCTCTTTAGCGGTTTTATCAATGAGCCGCGTCGCAAACTCAGACCGGGTGGCCTGCTGCCTATGTTGGATATTTTTAGAGCGTGGCATAATTTGTGCTACCAAGACAAACAAGGCATGACCGCAGCGCAACGGCTTGAATTGACTCAATCCCCTTTGACACTGCGTGAGCTGCTCTCATAATAAATAGAAGTGTGACGCATCCCTGTAAAAGGTGGAATGTTTGATGCTTTTGATAGTCGTAAACCCGTCAATGTTCATATTATACTGAGGTTTAGTACTAAAGTTTGATAGGTTTACTTAGCGGTAAGGGATTGACTCATTGGAAAAAAGCCAACGCCTACTCGACACTGAGCTTGAACAGCTAAAAAGTAAGATTGAATCCGATCCGGACAAAGTCTTCGCTTCCGCTGAGCAGTGCTTAGCGCGCGCCGCCCAAATCCTCTACCCACCCGCCGAGGTGAAAAGCCTCATCGTAATGGCGCGATGCGCGTGGGCATCGATGGACTACCGCAAAGGACTTCGCTACATCAAAGAGGCGCACACTAAACACAACGCCCTCGATACCGATGACCTGCTTCCTGAAATTCTGCACGTCTATGCGCTCCAATATTGGGGCCAAGCCAAATACTACTCCGCTCAACAATACTGGATTAACTGCCTTGAGCAGTCCGCACTGGTGGATGAAATTGAGTACCAAATCGAATCTTTGATTGGGTTGGGCAACATTTGGCGCATTACCCAAGAGTACGGCCTTGCCCAAAGTACTCACGAATTAGCGGTCATGGTGGCCAACCATAATCGCATCGCTTGGCTTGAGGGCAAATCGCGTATTTTGCTCGCTTGGGATCTCTACCTACTCAACAACTACGTCGAAATGCTCTCTGTTTTGGATGGCGCCTCAGACTTACTCTATGATCACGAAGACAAAACTTGGCTGGCAGAGATTTGGGATTTCCGCGGACTTGCGCTACTTGGGCTTGAGCGTATTGAAGATGCAGAGGAAGCCACGCGAAAAGCGCACGATCTTGCGGTGAAACACGATTTGGTGTGGATGAAGTCTCACTCCTACATCAGCCGAGCGAGACTCGAGCTACTACGAAAAAATCCACAAAAAGCGACCGAGTTATTGATTCAAGCAGAGCAGTCCGCCAAGTCGTTTGATAATGGCGAGCTGTTATCACAAATCTGTTTTCAGCAATCGCGCGTGGCGGAAGAGAGCGGTCAATATCAAGCGGCACTCGCATCATTCAAAAAATACCGAGACCACTCCATTAACATGCTGCGCGAGCAAACCGCACGAGTATCAAGCGATAAAGCGCGCGCATCGAAACGTCAGCTAGAACAACGAGCGCGCAAACTGATCAACCGCATCCGACGTCAACACGAATACGACCCTGAAAAACACCTCACACAAATGGTGTCTGAGACGTTTTGGTGGGAACAATTGGTGCTGTTTAAGACAGAGTTAAAGCACGCCAATCACGCGGTGATTATGATCCAACACGACGATCCGCTCTATTTGGATGTGTGCGCTGAAATTGCCCATTCACTGTGTAATAACCGTGATTTGTTGTCTCGCTTGAGCAGTCAACGCCTTGGCTTACTGATCGCCGAAAAAGGCAGTGACGCCATCAGCGTTTTTCAGGTTCTCACCAAAATGATAGAAATGTACCCTTGGCATCGACGCGGATTGAGCCAATCGCTGCCAAAAGTTGTGTTCAGCGACATTCTCTCCTTCCCGTTCACACTAGAACAACTCGAAGAAAACGTGTAGGAGGAAAACAGCATGGAAAGACTCCTCAATAAAATTTCAGATTCTGGCCTTGATCCCTCCTCCGTCTCTGGCGAAGAAGCGCTGATTTTTTGGGACCACGTTCGACGACATATCGCTACCACACCGCAAGAAAAAGCCCAGGCCTTATTCATTAGCGCCGAATACCGCAGCGAGCTCAAGCAATTGCAGGCGAGTATTGATGAGCTGCAAACCTCGCTGAAGTTTCTCGCTCTGCCCAAAGACGCCGAAATGGTGCTCGAAGTGCGCAATAATTTGGCCGAGCGTTTGGTCGAAAACGGCGATTACTACGGCGCGTTAAGCCAGTACGCCAGTGCCACAACGATCGCTGTAGAAAGCAGTAATATTGATGCGTACGTACTCGCGGTATTGGGGATGGGCAATCTGTGTGATGCCTATGGCGATCACAATCGCGCGCTGCGCTACTACCAAAAAATCGACAGTATTGACCATGCGATCCAAAGTCGGTCGCTGCGATTGCGCTATAAGCTCTATATGCTGGCTTGCTATATCGAGCTTAACCGTCTCACCGCTGCCACCGATTTGATCAAAGAGTGTGAAGAGCTCAGTATCTTGGTCAGCGACAAAGTGTTGGCGGGGCAGATTTTGCTCTATCAAGCTAAGCTGTATAGACAAAGCGACGAAGCAGAATTGGCGCTTAAATCACTGGGCAACGTGCAATACTCCGCAGGCAACATTCACTCCGCCTGGCTCTCTACCATGATCAAAATCGAGCTTGCTTGTTGCCTCAATGACTTTGGCAAAGGCCACTTGGCCAGTTGGGTACTGCACCAAGCGCATCGCCGTATCGAGCGTCAACCCTCACCGTTATTAAACCTTAAGCTATCCAACTCGATGGCTCATGTTTCCGAGCAGCAAGGCGACTTTAAACGCGCCCTCGAATTTCAAAAACGCGCGTATCGCATCGAAAGCGATTTGATGAAAAAAATCCCTATTGGTGAGTTGGGCGCGAGTCAGCTGCGCAAATTGTCACGCTTTGAATTGCAGCTCAAACTGATCCTCTCTGAGCTTGAGAATCGAGAGCTCAAAGAGACCACTGAAAGCCAAAAACACACTGTGGCTCAGCTTCAGCAGGACGTGTTTACCGATCCGCTCACCTCCTTGCACAACCGTCGCTGGCTCGACGTTAAGCTGAAAGACCTGCTGTTACACGAAACGCCGTTTGCCCTGTTAGTCGTCGATATTGATCACTTTAAGTCCATCAATGATGAGCTCAGTCACCTAGTCGGCGACAAAGCGATCGTTAATGTGTCTCACGAACTGGCCGCCTACTTTAAGTTTCGTGGCGCCTCCTGCGTGCGATTTGGTGGCGAGGAGTTTTTGGTGATTCTGGAAAACGCCTCCCTTGAACAAGCTGCCCTGCATGCCGAGAATTACCGCGAAAAAATCTACCAGTTTGGCTGGCATGAAATTCTCGGAGAGCGTGGCCTCACCGTCAGTATCGGCATTACTTTGCACCGAGAAGGGGAAAACACGCAGCGTACCTTCTACCGAGCAGATAAAGCGCTCTACCGCGCTAAAGCCAACGGCCGAAACCAAGTCTGCACCGAATAACTCTCTTCAGCGCGAATAGCGGCACTACCCCGGCCTTGTTCGCGCAGTCCATCCTCTTGCTCTGCTCTTTTTGTCTGAATATTCTGATGTTAATAATCGTGAGCGAGTTTGCATCTAATTTGTTGTTTTTATTTCTATACTTTGTAGATAACTGACAGTACCCTGTATGGATTGTTTTCATTAATAAAGAGATAAGGACGTTGCCATGTTTTTAGACTACTTCGCACTTGGTCTACTCGTCTTTGTTGCCTTAGTGATTTTCTACGGCATCATCGTCATTCATGACATTCCCTACGAAATCGCCAAAGAGCGCGAACATCCCCATCAAGACGCGATTCACTACGCGGGTTGGGTGAGTCTATTCACACTCCATGCGTTGTGGCCATTTCTATGGATTTGGGCCACGCTGTGGCGCAAAGAACGTGGTTGGGGTTTTCAGAAATTGGAAGCCGAACAGCATGATATGCACCACCGCGTCGATGCGCTGATCGACCAAGTCAGTCAACTGCAAAAAGAGGTGGCTGAGCTGAAAAAACAACAATCTGACCCAGTCGCATCAACGGATGAGGAGCGTAGCTAATGGATCTCTTACTGATATTAACCTACGCGGCTATTTGTATTACCATCTTCAAAGTCTTCAAGATTCCGTTGAACAAGTGGACCGTACCGACAGCGGTGTTAGGCGGCGTGGTACTGATTGGCACTTTGATCTTGTTGATGAACTACAACCACCCGTTTACCCAAATTGGTAACCAAGTTTTCTCTAGCACGCCGATTGTTTCCGGTGTACGCGGTCGAGTCATTGACGTTCCAGTAGAGCCAAACGAGCCATTGAAACAAGGGGATGTCCTGTTCCGCATTGATCCCATCCCTTACCAAGCGGAAGTCGACAAGATCAAAGCGCAGATCAAAGAAGCGAGCCAAGACGCATTGGGTCTTGAATCAAATCTACAAGAAGCCGTGGCAGACAGAGAACGAGCCATTGCTGATCGAGATAAAGCGGAGCGCGAGTTTAGCCGTTATCAACGTGGGTTTGACAGAGGCGCGTTCACCGAGCAACAACTCGATACCCGTCGCCAAGCGTTTAAAGCCGCACAAGCCGCTGTCGCTGCCGCCGAAGCAAACGTTCAGCAAGCTCAAATCTCGCTCGATTCAGAGATCGGTGGTGAGAACACCACAGTCGCGCGCTTGTTGGCCGAACTTCGCCAAGCTGAATTTAACTTAGAGCAAACGGTCGTGCGTGCGCCAACTGATGGTTTTGCCACTCAATTGGCTCTGCGCCCTGGGGTCATGGCTGTGCCGCTTCCGCTGGCGCCCGTGATGACGTTTGTCCATACCGAAGAGATCATCTACACCGCGGCATTTCGCCAGAACTCGTTGCAACGTTTAGAGCCTGGATACGAAGCCGAGTTTCTCTTCCGCGCCTTACCGGGCAAAGTGTTTAAAGGGGAAGTGGTGGATGTGCTACCAGCGATTGGTGAAAGCCAGTTCCAAGCGCGTGGAGCCCTACTAGGGACAGATGCACTGCGCACCAGCGGCCGTGTGTTTGTCACCCTGCGTATCACCGATGATTTATCGGATTACCATCTGCCACTGGGCACCGCTGTCGAAGTTGCGGTCTACTCGGATCGATTTGAGCACGTGTCTATTATGCGTAAGGTTTTGATTCGCATGAAGAGCTGGCAAAACTACCTCTATCTCGATCACTAGCCGTCAATAACGACTCAGGGGCCAATTGGCCCCTGAATTTTTTGCTCTGTCCGTCATTAAAAGCGACGTGTAGACATCGCTAGGCAATATTGAGAAATAGCTCATCGTCTGTCATGTATTTATGTCGACTACCACTGTTTCTAAGATGCATGAACATAAACTCTGGAAAGCCTGGTGCCAACAGATCATTGGGTTCCCATACTATGCCGCCGACAAACACGTAGCGGCCTTGTTTCTCTTCTTCATGCAGTGGATTGTTTAACGGCGTCGAAAGTTCCGGTCTTACGCCCTCAATCACACACACCACCTGCCCCTTCGCAATACCAATCACCCGCTTAACCAAGTTTGCTTTCACGCCACATTTCCATGCTTGGCGAGTGGCCATCTCAAAGCCTTGCTTTTTTACGCCTTTTTGAATGTTTACGATGAGGTTCATAGTGGGGAGTCTCTTTGTCATACTGCGATCACTCTCTGAGCATATAGTAACCGCAGCGCCTCACCTAATAGTATTTCTTCCCGTGTCGATAGAATTGGCCAGAATCGGAACCTGCATTCACTATTTCATTGCCTTATTCAGTCACTTGCGTCACATTGAGTTGACCAATGGAAGGAATCGACAATGAGTTATGCCAGTTTTATCCGTCTAATGATGCTTGCTGCTATTTGGGGTGGCTCATTTCTTTTTATGCGCATTGCGGCCAATACGTTTGGCCCCGCCTATTTGATTGAATGCCGCGTCGGCTTTGCGGCGCTGAGCTTATTGTTGGTCTCTTATTCTCTCAAGCGTTCTCTGCCCTTTCGCCAATACTTTCATCACTTTATGATCATTGGCCTGTTTAATACCGCGTTACCGTTTCTACTGTTTGCCTATTCAGCACAAACGCTCAATGCCTCGACGCTTTCTGTTCTCAACTCAACCGCTGTCATTTGGGGCGCGCTTATTGGTGTGGTCTGGCATAAAGCACCGCTGACCAAACGTGTGGTTCTAGGCATGGCACTTGGCATCTTAGGCGTAACCGTGTTGGTCGGCGTTGACGCAATTCAGATTGGTACACAAGCGCGTTTACCCATTATGGCCGCACTGATGGCGGCGTTCAGCTATGGGATCGCCACCAACTACACCAAATCGGCGCCAAACGTCGCCTCCTTCGACAATGCACATGGCAACATGTGGGCTGCAGTGATCTGGATACTACCTTTGCTGCCTTTCGTCCCGATGCGCGGCGCACCAACGGAAGTTGAGATGGTGTCGGTGGTGGCGTTAGGCGTCGTCTGTACTGGGGCAGCGTACCTACTCTACTTTCGCCTGGTTGCCGACGAGGGTGCGACCTCTGCCCTCTCGGTCACTTTTCTTATTCCGGTATTCGGGATTTTGTGGGGCGCGTTGATTCTCGATGAGCCTGTCGGGTGGTCTACCCTACTCGGCACTGGTTTAGTGCTAAGCGGCACCATGTTGGTGACTCATTTTTCACCCCTCTCCTTGCTGAAAAAATGCACCTTAGCTCAAGATCTCGCCGCCAAATGACCTATCATTAACTTCATTGAGTCCCTTCTCACTTCAATCGCGTGTTTTTATCCTGATGCCGAAGACCTATCGACATAAGCACAGATAAAGCAAGTTTAGAGCCAGATACACGACGTCTATCGCTCGGAATCGACCAACACTCGCAGTGATGAATCGCTTGCAGTGATAAATAGGGATCCAAGTCTCAATAAACGAAAAGTTCACTAAACATTTTTCAAAAATACGCGATGATACTCACATAAATATAAGTTCATTGCTTATTATTTACATGGATTTGCCGATGCAGTGGTAACCCACTCACCACCGGGTGGCTAGGTAGTAGCAGAGCAAACCGTGCGACGAACAAGAATAGGAAGTCACGAATGAAAGAAGTTGATTTTAGAACCATTGATAGACTCTTCATCAAAATGTCTATCAACGACAAGATGTGGACGATTTTCGCCATTTTTCTTGTTGCCTTAACTGCGATTGCAGGTGGACGTTACTACGCGACGGTTGACGCGCTAGAGCACAACGCCATCTACGCCGCGGAGCAAAGATTGGCCGGGATACTCGCTGCGGGTACCCCTGAGAGCATTAGTGCACAGAAAAATGTGTCTAAATCGACTTCGATGGCGCCTGCTAGCCTCAATAATGGTGTCGTGAAGGTCACCGCGCGAGCCGCGGATGGCAGCCACTATCAACTGACAGTCAATGCTACTCAAAGCCTAGAACAAGGCAAATCTGCCGCACTGACCAGTTTCGCACTGAGCTACCTTTGGGTCATCCCGTTTGCGCTGTTCAGCTATTGGGTCGCTACGTTTATTGGTGGCGCGCTTTGGGTGCTCTATACCACTACCGAGCGTATCGGTGAAGGCGATTTAACGTCGCGCTTAGGCTTCCACCCTGGTCGTGATGAATTCGGTACCATTGGCTGCGCGCTGGATAAAGCCATGGATACCCTGACTGAACTCGTGGTAACGGTGAAAGAAAATGCGACCACTCTCAGTGAAACCTCTGCCTCCTTCGAGCAAGAGATGAAATTGAGCGAGTCACAAATTTCAAGCCAGTATGCCTCACTTGATTCGGTGGCGACCGCGATGGAAGAGATGACGGCATCAGCGAAAGAGGTATCGAACATTTCTCAGCAGGCGACGTCGCAAACCGAGAACGATACCCAACACATTGATGGCAGCCACAAGCGTGTCTTGTCTGCGATTCAAGAGATCGACAAGCTCTCTAGCTACATTGAGCAAGCGTCTTCTTCTGTATCTAGCCTGAATGAGAACACCACACAGATTAATGAGGTGATCACCACCATCAATGCCATTTCTGAGCAGACCAACCTCCTCGCGCTCAACGCGGCGATCGAAGCGGCGCGTGCCGGTGAACAAGGTCGCGGCTTTGCGGTAGTGGCCGATGAAGTCCGTACACTCGCTAGTCGTACTCAAGCGGCGACCGTTGAAATTCAATCAATGATTGAGAAGCTGCAATCAGAAAGCCACAACATCGCCAATATTACTGAGCAAACCGTTGCCCAAGCTAAAACTAGCAGCGATTTGATTGCCGAGCTAGGCAGCGATGTTCAATCCATCGCCGACTCAGCCCGCTCTCTCATGGATATGAGTATTCAGATCTCGACCTCAGCAGAAGAGCAAAGCGCCGTGGCGAACGACATCGCCTCAGAGCTTAGTGATATTCGCACCCAATCGAATACCATTCGCAGTGTCGCAGAGCAAAGCTCAATGGGCGTCGCGAACCTGACCAAAGCGTCGTCATCACTGGCAAGCATTCTCAAGCAGTATCGTACGCAGTAAACCTTCGCGTATTACACTGCTTAAACATCGAAAGCCGAGCGCAGTTTTCTGCCGCTCGGCTTTTTTATTCTTAGTGTGTTTTTATTCTTATGCGCGGGGCTACCAATACCGCTCGAAGATGATGTTGCCACCCGTGGCGCGTCGATACTTATTCAGCCCCATCTCCACCAACGTTTGTTGAGTATCTTTAATCATTTCAGGATTACCACACAGCATCACAAAACTCTGTTCGGGCGCCAAACAAACATCCGCACTGCGGAGCAGCGCACCACTTTGCAGCAGTTGAGGAATTCGGCCGCTAAGGTGTGTGGTGTCAGGATCTCTTGATACGACCGGCAAGTACCGCAGACGCCCTTCGTATTGCTGTACCAATTGATCAATCAAGTAGCGATAGACCAACTCTTTCTCATGACGCACCGCATGAACCAGCACAATCTCATCACAATTGGGGCGAAAATTCATGTCATCCAACAGAGAGAGAAACGGTCCGATGCCGGTACCTGTCGAGAGCAGCCAGAGGTTTTGAGTCTGTTTGGGTATGATGTCAAACGTCAGGTCACCATAGGCCTCTTTGCCCACGTAGACTCCATCACCGGTTTGCAGCTGTTGCAGTTTCGGCGTCAGTTTACCTTCTGGATGCGCGACGATTAAGAACTCCAGCATATCACTGGTATTGAGCGGTGCATTCACCAATGAGTAGGCGCGCGAAATCATGTTGCCTTCGTCATCAAGCAGTCCCAATTTAGTAAACTGCCCAGCCTTGAAGGTCAGGGGGGCGCCGGTTAATCGTAAGCTAAATACGTTCGGCGTCCAGTCAGTCCGACGTTCTAATCGCGCTAAGTTGAAACCATCAAGTACCGCCATGCTACGCACCTCTTCTGGTTAACATTCCATTAACTTACTCTTTCACACCTTTGAAGTAAAACTGGAACATGATTTAACCATCTAAGATCACAAATAAATAACAAAATAAAAACAACCCGACGCTGAAGTTCTAGAATATTTACTCCATCCACAATAAAAATTAAGTGAACCCTATGAGTGATCTGTTGAGCGATTTTCCTGTCATCACTGAAATTCCCGTCGCATGGGGAGAAATGGATGCCTTGCAACACGTCAACAATGCGGTCTATTTTCGCTACTTTGAAACAGCGCGATTGGAGTATTTTGCCAAGATTGACTTGCTCGTGAACATCCAAAAAACCCAGATTGGGCCCGTACTGAGTGAGACACAGTGTCGCTATAGACTGCCCGTCACTTACCCGGACACACTGTTGGTAGGCTCGCGCGTCATCGACCTCCAACAAGACCGCTTTACGATGGAATACCAAATCGTGAGCAAAAAACTGGGTAAAATTACCACCACCGGACGCGCCACCTGCGTAATGTTCGACTTCAAACACAACACCAAGGCCACCTTGCCAAGTCATGTTGCGCAGTTGATTCTCGCCACACAAGAATCGCATCCCGCCCCATAAACGGCAAAAAGCCCGCCATAAAGGCGGGCAAGATCAATAACACCAATTACGGTGAATTCAACGAATCACCGTTTATCGACGTTACTGCAGTTTGTAGAACACCGTCGAAAGCGGCGGCAAACTTAGAAGAAGTGAGTGATCCAGCCCTTCGCTGCTGACCTTCTCTGTCTTCACTTTGCTTTTCACCTCAAAGCCACTGCCGTGGTACTTATCATCGTCGGTGTTGAGCAACAACGCATACTCACCCTTGATTGGTACGCCCAAACGGAATCGCTCATGCGGCACTGGTGTAAAGTTCGTCACCACCAAGATTCGCTCGCCGTTTTCGCTTAAGCGTTCGTGCGCCAAAATGGAGGCGTCCGCCGCATCTTGCAAGCGCCATTCAAATCCTGTTGGCTCACAATCCCACTCATGCATCGCCGCTTCATGCTTGTAAAGCAAGTTGAGGTCACGCGTGAGAGCTTGTACCCCTTGATGGCGCTCAAAATCGAGCAAGAACCATTGCAGTTGATCATCATGATTCCACTCACCGGTCTGACCAAACTCTGCGCCCATAAAATTGAGTTTCTTACCAGGCTGACCGTACATGTAACCTAGGTAGGCACGCAGGTTTGCGGTTTGCTGCCACTCATCACCGGGCATTTTGTTATGGATTGAACCTTTGCCGTACACGACCTCGTCGTGAGACAGCGACAGCACGTAGTTTTCACTGTGCGCGTAAATCAACGGGAAGGTAATGGTGTTGTGATGGTATTTGCGGTGCACAGGGTCTTGTTGAATGTAAGAGAGCGAATCGTGCATCCAACCCATATTCCACTTAAAACCAAAGCCGAGTCCACCCATAAAGGTCGGCGCTGAGACGCCCGGAAACGCCGTCGACTCTTCCGCGATGGTCATGGCGTTCGGGAAGTGTTTGTAGACTTCTTCGTTCATCCATTTCAGGGTCGCGATAGCATCGTAGTTTTCGTTGCCACCATCGACGTTCGGAATCCACTGATCGTGACTGCGCGAATAATCGAGGTAAAGCATCGAGGCTACCGCATCAACGCGGATACCATCAATATGGAATTGCTCAAACCAGTACAAGGCGTTGGAGACCAAGAAACGACGGACATGCTCGCGACCCAAATCGTAAATGAACGAGTTCCAATCTTGGTGCCAACCGCGACGCGGATCTGGATCGTGGTAAAGAGGCGTACCGTCAAAATTCGCCAGACCATGATCGTCAGAAGGGAAATGGGCGGGCACCCAGTCAAGCACCACACCTAGACCTGCAAGGTGACACTGCTCAACAAAATATTTGAAATCATCGGGCGAGCCAAAACGGCTGGTTGGCGCAAACAGACCGACCGGTTGATAACCCCAAGAGCCATAGAATGGGTGCTCAGAGACGGGCATCAATTCAACGTGGGTGTAGCCCATATCAACAAGGTAAGGAACTAGCTGATCGGCGAGTTCTCGGTAATTAAGGAAATCACCGTTGTCATCTCGGCGCCAAGAACCGGCATGCAACTCATAAAATGACAGCGCTTCATTGCGTTTTTGCGTGACAGGGCGCTGCTGCCACTCACTGTCTTGCCACTGATAGCGAGAGTGATCGTAGGTGACGGAGGCAAAAGAGGGGTATTGCTCTGCGTACGCGCCCCACGGATCGGCTTTGTGCGGTAAGCCTTCGCCATTGGGCCCTTTGAGTTCAAACTTGTAGCTAGTGCCTTCAGGTAGATTAGGCACAAACAAGCCCCAAATACCGTAATCTAAGCGCTGCATAGGATGACGGCGGCCATCCCACTGGTTGAACTCACCGACCAAACTGCACGCAGATGCGTGCGGTGCATAAACAAGAAAACGCGTCCCTGAGATGGACTTGCCGTCACGCTCTAGGGTGACAAACTGAGCGCCCATGTGGTGATACATCTGCTTGGGGGTATGCAGTTCCTCGTATTCTGCGTAAATGGTGTGATATTGGTATGGATCATCCACCCATTGCTCTGTCCCCTGCCAATCGACCACGAGTTGGTAGTGGGTAAAGCGCAAATCTTTAGCCTCGGTTAATACAAAGCCTGAATCTTCTTCTCGCTGCAACTCAATGCGCGGTTCACCATCAATCACTAACTCGACTTTATCGGCTCCCGGCATCCAAACGCGCAAACTTGACGTTTTATCCTCAATAAAAGGCCCCAAAAATGAAAATGGGTCTGCAAATTGAGCGTGAGAAAGTTGGTTATATTTTTGTGTTTTTTTGTCAATCTTGGTCACTTTTTTCAAGTTATTCTCTCCCTAACCTAACCTTCCGACTGCAAGTATCATTGGTATCAATCATCCCATTATTAGCTGGGGGTACCACTAATATAAACAAAGCCCGCGGGAATAATGCGGGCTTAGATAGCTTAATGAAAGTTTACCGAATTGCTACCTTACATAGAGTGACGCATTCGATACTTTTTTACGTAACTTAAGCAAGTCCTTACTTACTCACCTTAGCACGTACTTCCGTAAGTTTACGAGCGATACGGTTTACCCCATCATTGGCGAATACTTCGTCGAGATTCATTGATAATTTACGACGCCAGTTCGGGTATTCGTTCACGGTTCCTGGGATGTTAACCGGCTTATCCATCTCTAACCAATCTTCCAACTGCACGCTGAGCAGAGTCGAAGAACCCGCAGCGACATGCAGTTGCAACGCTTCGGCTAGGTAAGAATCCATCGGTACGTACTGCGCATCTCGACCAACGCCTTCAGGCAGATAACCGTGCCATGCGACCGAGTCCAAAATCCCTTGTTTGCACTCCAAACGATCCGCAAACAGACCTTGTAGCTGCGCTTCGTTCGGATACAAACCCAACTCTTTACCCAGTTTCAAATCATCACAGTGCCAGAAACCGCGAAGCGTCGGCATGTCGTGAGTACACAACGCAGACATTGACTGCTCAGCGTAGTGCTTAGGTGAGATAAAGCCGCCATCCTCTTCTGAAGTTTCGAAGAAGAACACTTTGTATGAGTGCACGCCCGCATCGCGCAGCAACTCAACGATTTCGTCCGGCACCGTACCTAAGTCTTCACCAATCACACTGCATTGATGACGATGTGATTCGAGCGCAAGGATCGCCAACATATCTTGGACAGGGTAGTAGATGTACGCCCCTTTCGTTGCGTTCTCACCCTTAGGGATCCACCATAGACGCAGCAATCCAAGCACGTGGTCAATACGCAGAGCGCCACAATGCTTCATATTGGCACGCAGAAGCTTAACGTAAGCGTCATACCCCGTTGCTTGCAACACTTGTGGGTTGAGCGGTGGTAAGCCCCAGTTTTGACCAAGCGGCCCTAGTACATCCGGCGGCGCACCAATGCTGGCATCTAAGATCAGGTTGCCATTGTCGGCCCAGGTTTCTGCACCTGAATCGGCCACACCAACCGCCAAGTCGCGGTATAGCCCCACCGACATGCCTTTTTCTTCTGCTAGAGCCTGCGCTTCGTTAATCTGTGTGTCCGCGACCCATTGCAGATACATGTACAAATGGACTTTGTCTTGATTCTGCTTGATGAAGGTTTGCACCGCGCTGTTATCAAAGTGGCGATACTGCTCAGGGAACACCGGCCAGCCCCAGACGTTACTGTCTTTGGCGTGCAGTTCACTGTGCAAGGCATCAAACGCGGCTTGGTGAAGTAGGCTGTCTCCACCCTCTTCGACAAACGATAAGAACTGCTGAGCGCGCTCGGTGTTCTTATCGAGATGGCGCTTTTTAAATTCCGCAAACAGCAGCGGTAACACGCTCAGTTTGAGCTCCGCGACTTCGCTGTAGTTTACCCAGTGAGACTCGCGCGCTTTTTGTAGGCGTTGCTGGAACTGAGCACTGCCCACTTGCTGCTGCGCCTCTACACTGAGCGCAAACTCAGGCACCGAGCTCACATCGATGTATAGGATGTTCAACCAGCGGCGAGAGGACGGGCTGTAAGGACTTGCCCCCTCAGGGTTGGCTGGGAACAAGGAGTGAATAGGGTTAAGACCCACAAAATCACCACCGCGCGAGGCAATATCGGCCACCAGCTGTTTTAGATCGCCAAAGTCACCCATTCCCCAGTTGTGTTGGGTACGCAGTGTGTAGAGCTGAACACTCGGGCCCCACATTTTCTTGCCCGATAGAATCGAATCTTGCTTGTAACACGCGCTTGGCGTCACAATTAAGGTCGCCTCATACGGGGCTTTACGACGCTTACGAACGATCGTGAGTTTATGGTAACCCCACGCTAGATCGTTCGGTAAGGCAAACACTAAAGGGCCACCCTCACTGCGCTCATCTCGCACGATTTGCGATTGAAGATAGCCTTCAAGTACCTCTCCTTGCTCAGTATCCAAACGCCAACTGAACTCACTTTCACGTGCGCTCACGCCTAGATTCAAAGCCACTTCAAATGGGTCGCCATCGCGCACCACAGTCACAGGGTCCAACACATCTTTCTTGTGTTTACGCTCTGCGGACTTAAGAAGAGTCTCGTCGTTGGTTGTGTCATAGCCTAAAGAGTTTAGTAAGTGGAGAATGGTGGCCTCTTCCACTTTTGCCTCATCTCCCCACGCGCTCACGTAGCTGTCGGCAATTCTAGCCATTTCAGCGACTTGTTTTAATGCATTGTGATGTTTCATCGCTCTCTCCGAAGGACTGCTTATACCTTCAAATGTAGGGTTATTAAATCGTTATAAAGAATTGAGCCAAGGCGCGAACGCCTTGGCTTTTTGAGTCGTTTTAGCGTTTAACCGCTTCCAACTTCCAAATATTATTGACGTAATCTCGAATCGAGCGGTCGGAGGTAAACTTACCGACCAGCGCCGTGTTCAAGATGGCTTTCTTCGCCCAGCCCGCTTGGTCTAGGTACTGTTTGCCCATCGCCTCGTGCGCTTCCACGTAAGACGCGAAGTCCGCTAGACAGAGGTACGGGTCACCGCCGTCGAGTAGGCTGTCATAGGTCGCGCGCAGTAGGCCCGGTTGACCCGGCGTGAACTCTTCACCCGCCAGTAGATCCAGTGACGCTTTGAGCAGTGGGTCCGCGTGGTAGTAATCGTATGGGTTGTAGCCAGCCTTCTTCAGTGCAACCACTTCGTCGACTTCAAGACCAAAGATGTAGATGTTGTCGTCGCCGACTTCTTCACGGATTTCAACGTTTGCCCCATCCATAGTACCGATAGTCAGCGCACCGTTGAGTGCCATCTTCATGTTACCCGTACCGGATGCTTCTTTACCGGCCAACGAGATTTGCTGAGACACGTCCGCCGCTGGGATGATGATCTCTGCCATGCTCACGCGGTAGTCAGGGATGAAGACGACTTTCAGCTTGTTGCCAATGCGTGGGTCGTTGTTGATCTTCTCTGCAATCTTGTTCACTGCGAAGATGATCTCTTTCGCCAAGTGGTAACCCGGCGCCGCTTTTGCCGCAAAGAAGCAGACGCGCGGCGTACACTCAAAACCCGGCTCATTAATGATGCGGTGGTAGAGAGACAAGATGTGCAGCAAATCAAGGTGCTGACGCTTGTACTCGTGCAGACGTTTGATTTGTACATCGAAAATCGCGTTGGTATCGAGCTCGATGCCCATGTTGTCTGATACCCACTTAGCCAAGCGCTCTTTGTTCTCTTTCTTCACCGCCATAAACGCTTGTTGGAACTCGGCGTCATCGGCGTATTTCGCGATACCTTCAAGTTGCTCAAGCTTCGCTGGCCATTCACTGCCGATTTTGTCGGTGATCAGCGCGGATAAACCTGGGTTACAGAACTTCAGCCAACGACGAGGCGTAATACCATTGGTCACATTGTGCAGACGCGTTGGGAACATCGCGTGGAACTCTGGGAAGAGATCTTTTTTCACCAACTCTGAGTGCAGCGCCGCTACACCGTTCACCGCGTAAGAACCGATCACACACAGGTTTGCCATGCGAACCATACGGTTGAAGCCTTCTTCGATGATCGACAGTTTCGCTTGCTTCTCACCATCACCCGGCCACATTGCGCGCACTTCTTGTAGGAAGCGATGGTTGATCTCAAAAATGATCTCCATATGACGTGGTAGCAGACGTTGAATCAAAGACTCTGGCCACGTTTCCAATGCTTCTGGCAATAGTGTGTGGTTGGTGTACGCGAAGGTTTGCGAACTGATTTCCCACGCTTTATCCCAAGATAGCCCTTTTTCATCGAGCAAAATGCGCATCAATTCAGGGATAGCAATCGTTGGGTGAGTATCGTTAAGCTGAATTGTTTCTTGCTTTGGAAGATCCGCAAGTGCAAAGCCCGCTGCTTCGTGACGACGTAAAATGTCACGTACCGATGCTGCTGAGTGGAAGTACTGCTGCATCAAACGCAGTGTTTTACCTTTCTCATGGTTGTCATTCGGGTACAGCACTTTAGTGATGTTACCGGCGTCAATCAGCGCGTGCTGCGCTTCGAAGTAATCACCGTTGTTGAAACTTGCCAATGAGAATGGCGCAATCGCCTGACATTCCCACAAACGCAGCGGGTATACCGTGTCAGATTCATAACCGACAATCGGTAAGTCCCAAGGCATCGCTTTCACGCTCATGCCCGGTACCCATTTGCGTACTTCTTTGCCGTTCTCGTAGCTCACTTCAACGCGGCCGTAGAAACCAATTTCTTGCGCCAATTCTGGGCGCGCGACTTCCCACGGGTAGCCTTCGACACCACGCCAAGCATCCGGCGCTTCTTGCTGACGTCCGTCAACAAAAGATTGCTTGAACAGACCGTATTCGTAGTGCAAACCGTAACCAACGGTTGGGAACTCTTGCGCTGCACAAGAATCCATAAAACACGCCGCCAAACGACCTAGACCACCGTTACCCAGAGACGGGTCGCGCTCTTCTTCCAACAAGTCGGTCAGGTTTTGGCCCAGTTCGGCCATTGCATCTGTGATCTGCTCGTAGAGACCTAAGCTGATTAGGTTGTTACCGGTTAAACGACCGATAAGAAATTCAAGGGATAGATAGTTGACGCTTTTCGCGTTCTTGATGCGCGGGTCTTGCTCGGTTTTCAAAAGATCCAGCGTGGTGATCTCTGCCAGGGCTTTACCCATAGCAAGGTACCATTCACGCGGTGTCGCGGTGTCTACGGTTTTCGCGTAGGTCGCAGAAAGGTGCATTTTAACGTCAGCTTGAAAGCTGGCTTTATCAAATTTTTTCTGTTGAGTAGGTTTCATTAGAGAAATCTCACTTATCGGTTTCAATCCATCTGAGACATATCGTGCAATGCTCTGTCTTGCAAAACATCCTCCTACTTCGGTAGCGATTTAGGAGGAGGAGTCAGGGCGTAGAGGGCGTAATTCACAACAAGCAGTGATCCAACTCGCAATAAACCGATGAGTGAACTGGACTCTGTTGATTAAGATCACACCATGACCCTAAACGACCTTACCTAAGGTGTATGAAACTTCGTCGAAATCAAAAACTGGCAAATGAAAAATATGCAGCGTGAATCACAGAATGTTTTCATCCTGAGTGCAAATTACACGATTTATCGTGCAAATCATGAGTTGATACAAGTTTTACCGAACAGATTAACGTGACTCAAATCACAAAACAGGGGCGTAGATACGCGCAAAATGTGAAATATGCGAAAAAGTCGCTCTCCTCACATAACAATCCCCCCAACTCTTAAGTAACATCCCACTCAACAACAAAGATCGAACAAAAAACAACCCATCTTGACGTCGTGCTCGCTGACACGTTCACTGACAATAAGATAAGGATGAGAAGATGTGGATTCCTTCGAAACTCACGCGTCCTGGCCGTTTACACAACGCCATCGTACGCCCAAGAGTTCTTGATTTACTTCAGCAAGCACCCTGCTACAAACTGGTGCTTTTTCGCTCGCCTGCCGGATACGGTAAAACCACCATGGCCGCCCAGTGGCTCGCCGACAAACCTAATGTCGGCTGGTACAGCATCGATGAAAGCGATAATGACCCGTTCCGCTTCATGAACTACCTGCTGCAAGCGCTAAACAAAGCGACCAACCAGGCTTGCCCGAATTCGCAAAAATTGGCCGAAAAGCGTCAATTTTCCTCACTTCACTCCTTGTTCAGTGAAGTGTTTGCGGAGATGTCCGAGTATTTTAACGAGTGTTATGTGGTCCTCGATGACTACCACCTCATTTCTGACGATGAGATCCACGAAGCGATGCGCTTTTTCCTCAAGCACATGCCCGACAATCTGACATTAGTCGTCACCAGTCGCGCCGCGCCGCCCCTGGGCACAGCCAACTTACGTGTGCGCGATCTGATGATTGAGATCGGTGACGAGTTACTGGCGTTCGATACCGAAGAGACCACCCGTTTCTTCAACCAGCGCATCGCCGATGGCATTGATGATGCCACGGCAGACAACCTGCGCAACTACGTCGAAGGTTGGCCATCGGCCCTGCAGTTGATCGCCCTTCAAGCGCAAGGTCAAAATCGCACGTTGGCGCAATCGGCTGAGTCTTTTTCGCAATTTAATCACGCCCATCTGTGGGATTATTTGATTGAAGAAGTGTTCGATCTTCTCGACCAAGAGACACGTCAGTTCTTACTGCAATGTTCGGTGCTGGATCACTTCAACGACAGCATGGTGGCAGCGCTGACTCAGCGTGATGACGCTCTCAGTATGATTGAGTCACTCAACCGCTATGGGTTGTTTATCCACCCGCTTGAAGGTGAACAAAACTGGTATCGCTTCCACAATCTATTTGCCGAGTTTCTTGCACATGAGCGCTCAGCGCGTATGCCGCAAAAAGAGCAAGAGCTGCACCAAGTCGCCGCGCGCGCTTGGCTCAAACAATCCTCGCCCCATGAAGCACTCAAACACGCGCAAGAAGCCAAAGACAGCCAACTGATCGCCGATATTTTGAGCCAGTTTGGCTGGAAAATGTTCAATGGTGGTGAACTTAAAGCCCTAGAGCAGGCCATTGATTCGTTATCGCCGGAGCAGCTCTACAGCGAACCGAAATTGTGTATGTTGCAAGCGTGGCTTGCTCAGAGTCAGCACCGCTACAACGATGTCGGTGACTTGCTTGCCAAAGCCGATGAGCAAATGCGCCAGTTCAACGTGGTACTCAGCAGCAAAGAGCAAGGTGAATTCAACGCCCTGCGCGCGCAAGTCGCCATCAACCAGAACCAACCAGAAAAAGCGTTGGAGCTGGCTGAGCTGGCACTGAGCCAAGTTGACAGCACGGTCTATCGAAGCCGCATTGTTGCGACCTCGGTAGTCGGCGAGGTCAATCACGTCCTTGGCCGTCTCAGCCGCGCGTTGCCTATGATGCAGCAAACAGAGAAACTGGCTCGCCAGTATCAGGTCTATCATCAGGCGCTGTGGGCGATGTTACAGCAAAGCGAGATTTTGATCGCACAAGGCTATGTGCAAGCTGCGTACGAAGTGCAAGACAACGCCTTCAAACTGATCGAGGAGCAACAACTGCAGCAAGTGCCGATGCATGAATTTTTGCTGCGAGTACGCGCGCAAATCCTCTGGTGTTGGAACCGTTTGGACGAAGCCGAAGACTGCGCGTTCAAAGGCATCGATGTGCTGGGCAAACAGAGCCCAAGTAAGCACTTACATAGCTATTCGATGCTGGCTCGCATTGCGATTGGCCGTGGTGAGCTAGACCGAGCCGCAAAATACATCGACCATATTCTGCATCTGCTCAAACAATCGACCTATCACGTCGATTGGACCGCAAACGCATCACTGTCGTTGATTCTGTTTTGGCAAGCACGCGGCGATCTTGACTCAATGAAACAGTGGCTCGATACCGCCGTGAGGCCAGAAACCGCCTGCAACCACTTTACTCAGTTACAATGGCGTAATATTGCGCGAGCGCAGATCAATTTGGAGCGATACGAAGACGCGCAGCAAACACTCGAGTTCATTCAGCAAGAAGCGGCAGACAAGCACTTACTGACCGACACCAACCGTAATCTGATTGTCCAAGCGGTATTGGCGATTTCCAAGCAAGATGAAGAGAAAGCGCGTCAATTGCTCAAAGAAGCCTTAAAACTCACCAATCAAACGGGAATGCTGGGTAACTTCTTGGTGGATGGCGCCAAAATTGGTCACATCCTTAATAAACTCAACACCAAACAAGAGCTTGGTGACCTTGAACGTCACCGCGCGCAGCAACTGCTGAAAGATATTTCCACCACGCAGCGCAGCCGTTCGGTACATTTTGATGAGGAGTTTGTCGAGAAGTTGGTCAATCACCCAAACATTCCTGAGTTGGTGCGCACCAGTCCATTGACGCAACGTGAATGGCAAGTGCTCGGGCTTATCTATTCGGGTTTTAGTAACGAGCAAATTGCACAAGAACTCGATGTGGCGGGCACTACCATCAAAACCCACATCCGAAACTTGTATCAGAAGCTCAATATTGCCAACCGCAAAGAAGCGGTTAAAACCGCAGAGAATCTGCTGCAATTGATGGGCTACTGATCCTATCGTCCAATGCAAAGAGGTCGCCCACATTGGCGACCTCTTTTTCATTTCATCTTGTCACTGCCTAGCCTCAAATCACAGAAGCTCAGGATTGCGCACTGTGGCATTGTCCAACTGCTAGAATGATTTCGGTGCGAAGCCTGTCATCACTTCCAAACGCAGCTCTTTGCCGAGTTTCGTCATCGGGTGCACCACCACTAAGCCACGAACGGATTTTTTCAGCTTACCGAGATCAGCCTGCTCAGCCTTGGTAATTTCACGAGAAAACGGCATGTCGAGCAAGCTTTTGCGCTCTTTGTTCATGTCGTATTTCTGCTTACCTTTTAGAGAGTTCAACTTCTTGGTCAAAGACTCCACGTCATCAGTAAATTTACTGATCATCTCATCGTCTTGACGGCTTTTTGCTGCATCAAGTTTACGATTAACGCTGTCTAAACGGTTGTGAAGTTGCTGGATCTCTTGCTTTAAGCTCATGGTGTGGTTCTCTGCTGGCACTTGGGGGCGGCGAGTGTAGCATAGTGAGACAGCCCGACCTAGCGCTATCGTTCAATAGCGACTTTTTCACCCCGAACCACCGCCGCACTGTCGCTGTCATTTCATATGAAATCACAAGCATTTACAACAAGATAGAACTGCTCCTACCAGCGATAGAATCGGTGATATTCCACACAATTTGTTCAAAAAACAGTAACACAACTATTCAGCGTCACATTGCGCTGTCGATATATAGGCTACTCTTAACTCATAAACCTTTGGTTGACTACCACTACTTTCATAACAACCAAGGTATGACAACGGCTAGGTTACATTAGATAACCGCATGATAATAAACAGGAAGTTTTGTATGAGTCTAACAATCAAAAGCCGCCTATACATATTAGCGCTTGTACCTCTTATCGTTATAGCACTGGGCATGCTTAGCTTTACGTACATCAAAACCACAGAACTCAATCAAACACAGATTGAGGTTACTCGTGAGAACATGATGAACATGAAAAAAGCCGAGCTGAAAAACTACGTGCAGATGGCGCAATCTGCGATCCAGCCGTTTCTTGACCAAGGCGCTTCGCTTGAAGAAGCGATCCCAACCTTGAAACAGCTCGAATTTGGTGATTCAGGCTATATCTTTGGTTATGACTCCAAAGGTATCCGTGTTGTGGTCGGGAAAAGCGATAAAGGCATTGGCGACAACTTTTACAATCTACAAGATCAGCAAGGCAACTACTTGGTTCAAGACTTGCTGAAAAACGCCAAAACCGGGGATTACACCACCTACTACTTCCCTAAACCAGGCGGCACCGTCGCACTGCCGAAGTTAAGTTTTTCCATTTTTATCCCACAGTGGGATTTGATGCTCGGGACGGGTTTCTACACCGATGACATCGATGCGATTGTCGCTGAAATGGAGATGGCGACCACCTCAGCACTTGAAACCACCTTGTCTGCCATCGCCCTGTTCTGCTTGGTGATTGCCATTTTGGTGGCGATTTTTGCTGTCACCGTGAACCGTACCATCATGTCACCCATTGAACAATTTGATGCCTCTATCAGCTCATTTGCCAGCGGTGAAGCGGATCTCACCGCACGTATGGAAGCATTCAAAGTACCTGAGTTTGCAAAACTCAGCACCAACTTCAATGCGTTCGTTGCCAGCTTGCAACAAATCATTCGCAGCGTGAGCGACGTTGGTCAGCAAGTATTGGCTGAAACCAACAACATGACGCAGCGAGCGACTCAGGTCGATGAACTGGCTTCGGGCCAACGTGAAGAGACCGAACAAGTGGCAACGGCGATGACGGAAATGACCACAACCGCGTCTGAAATTTCCAACAACGCAAGCCAAGCGGCGAACTCCGCCAAGGAAGCCGACGACAACGCGAAAGAAGCGCGTCAAATCGTCAACTCTGCCGCCAACTCAGTGGAAGCGCTAGCTGAAGAGGTGATGCAAGCGGCGTCGGTGATTTCGCGTCTAGAAGCCGACGTACAAAATATCTCTTCATCGCTAGAAGTGATTCAAGACATCGCTGAGCAGACCAACTTGTTGGCCTTGAACGCCGCCATCGAGGCTGCGCGTGCGGGCGAACAAGGTCGGGGCTTTGCGGTGGTAGCCGACGAAGTACGTAAACTGGCCAGTCGTACCCAAGACAGCACCGGTGAAATCCACAGTATGATAGAAAAACTGAAAGCCGCTTCCGATGACGCCGTACGCGCGATGGAATCGAGCCAAAAACGGGGTTCAGCCACTGTTGAGGAAGCCAATGCGGCCACCAAAGCGTTGATCCAAATTCAGGAATCAATCGATACCATTATGGACATGAACTCGCTGATTGCGACCGCGACCGAAGAGCAGAGCCTTGTCGGTCAGGAGATATCGCAGCGCATCGTGGTGATTTCAGACCAAAGCTCGCAATCTGCGGATCTGGCCAATGAAAACCGCCAAGGCAGTAATGAGCTCAATGGTCGCGCCAACGAGTTGTACCAACTAGTGAGCCGATTTACGGTGTAAATTGCCCTCAAAAAAACGGCCCATCGCAAGATGGGTCGTTTTTATTGGATGCCGTTCTGAGGACGCGCACTTTAAAAGCGCTTAGTTAGCCTCTGACTGCGTCATCGCAATGGCGAGCGCTTCCGCAACCTTGATGCCATCAATGCCCGCAGACAAAATTCCGCCCGCATAACCCGCGCCTTCCCCAGCTGGGAAGAAACCTTTTAGATTGACACTTTGGTAATCTTTACCCCGTGTGATACACACCGGCGACGACGTTCGAGTTTCTACACCAGTGAGTAGCCCATCTTCTGTCGCAAAGCCTTTGATTTTCTTGTCAAACGCAGGGATTGCTTCACGAATCGCTTCAATCGCGAAATCCGGTAACGCTTTGGCTAAGTCGGTCAATTTAATACCCGGAGTAAACGATGGCTCCACCTCACCCAGTGCGCTCGGATCGCGGCCTTTAAGGAAATCACCGATCTTTTGCGCCGGCGCATCATACGTCGCGCCGCCAAGCTCATAAGCCGCCGACTCTAATTGACGCTGGAACTCAATCCCAGCCAGTGGATGGCCTGGGTAGTCTTGCTCTGGGGTAATCCCTACCACAATCGCACTGTTGGCGTTGCGCTCTGCACGAGAATATTGGCTCATGCCGTTAGTGACCACGCGGCCCTCTTCTGAGGTCGCAGCCACTACCGTGCCGCCCGGACACATACAGAAACTGTAAACGGTACGACCATTTTTACAGTGGTGCACCAACTTGTAATCTGCCGCGCCTAAAATCGGGTTGCCGGCATTTGGACCAAAACGTGCTTCATCGATCATCGATTGCTTGTGTTCGATACGAAAACCGACCGAGAAAGGTTTCGCCACCATCTCCACACCGCGCTTATAGAGCATTTCAAACGTATCGCGGGCACTGTGACCAACGGCCAGTACCACGTAACGGGACTGGATTTGTTCGCCATTGGAGAGCGTTAACCCCGTGATCTGGCCATTATCAATGTGGATATCATCCACGCGCGTGCTAAAACGAATCTCACCGCCGAGCTCAATGATTTTGGCGCGCATCTTTTCAATCATGGTTACTAGCTTAAACGTGCCAATGTGCGGCTTACTCACGTAGGCGATCTCTTCTGGCGCGCCCGCTTCCACAAACTCTTTGATCACTTTGCGACCATAGTGTTTTGGATCTTTGATTTGGCTGTAGAGTTTACCGTCAGAGAAGGTGCCTGCGCCGCCCTCACCAAACTGCACGTTCGATTCAGGATTCAGCGCGCGTTTACGCCAAAAACCGAAGGTATCTTTGGTGCGCTCACGCACCTCTTTACCGCGCTCAACAATGATAGGTTTGAAACCCATTTGCGCCAGAATCAAACCCGCAAACAAACCGCAAGGACCAAAACCGATCACCACAGGGCGCTCGGTCAGGTCCGCGGGTGCGTTGGCGACAAATTTGTATTCCATATCCGGCGTTTCTTTGACGTGAGGATCGCTGACAAACGCCTCAAGCACCGCAGCTTGATCCGCCACTTCAACATCCAGCGTATAAATCAGCAAGATTTGCGTTTTTTTGCGAGCATCGTAGCCACGTTTAAAGACATTAAAGGAGAGGATCTGATCAGCGGGAATCGCCAGTTTTTTCACGATCGCCGCGAAAATAGCGTCTTCCTCGTGATCCAAAGGAAGTTTAATTTCAGTTAAACGTATCATACGAGTATCTCAGTTAGGATGGTGTCTTAGCGGCGCTGTCTACCTACACCGCTCACAATGGCGCGCATTTTACGTCAACTCGATTGGCCTGTCATACGAAAACCACTTTTTGTCTCGGCTGAGGATTGCTCAAACGCAGCGGGATCGGTATTATCGCCGATTCGAAAATGAACCAAGATGAGTGCGCACCATGGCCTTTGTCGTGACTGATAA
Organism: Vibrio sp. R12-SG2-ISO1; assembly: GCF_059834045.1. Classification (NCBI taxonomy): domain Bacteria; kingdom Pseudomonadati; phylum Pseudomonadota; class Gammaproteobacteria; order Vibrionales; family Vibrionaceae; genus Vibrio; species Vibrio sp. R12-SG2-ISO1. The sequence continues at coordinate 129,102 of NZ_JCBDGO010000005.1, forward strand.
CTGTATCCAATGCAAATACACAGACTGTGTCGCGGTCTGCCCTGCTGATGCCTTCTATGAAGGCCCAAACTTCATGGTGATAAGCCCCGTAGATTGCATTGACTGCGGCTTGTGTGTACCTGAATGCGACGCCAACGCCATCTTCCAAGAAGAAGAACTCGCGGAAGATCAGCAAGTCTTTATTGAGTTAAATGCCGAACTTGCCGAGCTGTGGCCCAATCTCACTGAAGTCAAACCCGCCATGGACGAGGCTGAAAAGTGGAATGGCGTGCCCAATAAGCTCGGCATGCTGGAGAAATAGACCGACGCTCTGCCTACTGATGCTGCCTGCGCAGGTTGTCCAAAATAATACCCGTCGCCATAGCGACATTCAGTGATTCTGCCCCGCCAAACGCCGGAATGGTGATTTTGTCACTCACATGCTGAGCGGCGTGCTCGCGGATACCGTGCGATTCACTGCCCATCAAGATGATGCCTTGCGGCGCAAACTGCGTCGTGTGAACACTCTCGCCCTCTAGAAATGCGCCATAAACGGGTAAATTGGCACTGGCAAGATAGGCAGGCAGGTCGCACTGCGTCACGCTGACGCGGCCAAAACTGCCCATGGTCGCACTGATGGTTTTCGGGTTATAGGGGTCGGCGCAGTCCTGACTGGCGATGATGTGTTTGATGCCGTACCAGTCGGCGACACGAATGATGGTCCCTAGATTACCCGGGTCGCTGACGCCATCTAACGCGATGAGCCAACCCTGCGCTTTTGGCACTGGCAAGTTAGGGATCGCCACCACGGCGATGGCCGAATTATTACTTACCAACGTGCTGGCTTTCGTCAACTCATCCAAACTCGCTTCGACACAGTCGTAATCGCTCAGCGTCTCTTGATGCTTGTCGAGAAAGTCTCGGGTGGCGAAAATCTGTTTGACCTCAAGATCACTCACGATGAGCTCTAGGACGTTCTTTTCACCTTGAACTAAAAACAGTCCATTGGCTTTACGCTGCTTCTTTTGTCCCAATGCGCGCAGTAATTTGAGTTGGTTTTTCGATATCATTCATCGCCCCGACGTGCGTTAACCCAGTAAAAAACTCGGGGAGTATAACCCTAAACCGCGCCGAGATGCGAGCGTTGGCACCCAGCCTTTCAAGCACGTTAAACTGACGCGCTTTTCATGGTCAACATCCCTTGTGTCACGATGAAATCGATGATGGTGCTCAGCCCTTGGCTCTCTTTTAAGTTGGTAAACACAAACGGTTTGGTCGGACGCATGCGCTGGGTATCCGACTCCATCACTTCAAGAGACGCTCCAACATACGGCGCAAGATCGATTTTGTTGATCACCAGTAAGTCCGAGCGTGTGATGCCTGGCCCGCCTTTACGCGGGATTTTTTCCCCTTCCGCCACATCAATGACGTAGATGGTCAGGTCGGCGAGCTCAGGGCTAAAGGTCGCACTGAGGTTATCACCGCCACTTTCAATGAACACCACATCGAGATTTTGATGGCGTTTGGCCAACTCTTCCACTGCGGCGAGGTTCATAGAGGCGTCTTCGCGGATCGCCGTGTGAGGACAGCCGCCGGTTTCAACACCGATAATACGATCAGGCTCAAGCGCCTCGGCGCGAGTAAGGATCTTTGCGTCTTCTTGGGTATAGATATCGTTGGTGACCACCGCGATGTTGAGCTTGTCGCGGATCGCTTTGCACAGCACTTCCAACAGCGCGGTTTTGCCTGAACCTACCGGGCCGCCAATGCCGACCCTTAATGGCTGTTTGTAACTCTCCATTGTCCTTCTTCTCCAATTCTATGTACAAAACTGCACAGTCGTTATGAGCGAAATAATCGTGTGTATTGTGTCTCGTGTAAGCTGCTAGCGATGGAGACGCTAGGGGTAAAGCTGCCCATCATCCACTCTTCAATCTGCCGAGCGTGCGCGATGGCGTGCTCAAATTCGTCGCTAAGAGCGATCAGCGCTCGCTGGCCATCCGTTTGACCAAGGGGTACCAATTTGACCCCAGCCATAATGAGATTTTCCGCCCAGCTCCAAAGGTAGCCTTGTTTGAGTGATTCAGGTTCGATCTGCCACTGCTCGGCGGCGACACACAAACCGAGCAGTTGATTGATTTTCACTTCAGGGTGATGAAACGCGTCGTGATCCACCCCCAGTTGCACCAAAAGCGTTTTGAGGGCGAGTCCTCGCTGAGACTCTTCGGCGCGCAACTCCTTGGTTTCACGACTGGCGTACAGGGTGTCACTGAGTGATTGAATGCGCGCGATGTCCGCATTCCCGAGCGCCTCGAAGTATCTGTCAATCAACGGCAGTTCTAAGGTCGCCACGCTATTGAACAGCATGTTGCTCAACCATTGGTGCATGCCCTCTTTGTCGGTCACCCATTGTGCTTCGACCGCCCACTCTAGCCCTTGCGAGTAGGTGAACCCGCCGATAGGCAAAGAGGGACTGATCAGCTGGAACAGTCGATACACCGCGCGAGGTTCGCTCATCATTGGCTAAATCCGTTACGGCAGCAGAATCAAAGCGCTGGCAGACGCGACGCCAACCGATAACCAAGGGCTCGACAACGCTCGGCCAAACTGTAAGCCCAGCACCATCAAACCGGCGGCGGCGGTCAACATGCCACTGGCAAAGGGAAGAACACTGCCCGTTGATTCAACGCCATGCGCGTAACCATGAAAGAACATCAGCCCAACGCTGAGGCCAACCGCCAAATTCAATAGCGGCTTGGAGCGATTGAATGACTGCCATATGGCGCCGCTGACCACAAACAGTGAGGCCCCAATCGCCAGCTCGACGCCACCAAAGCCGCCAAACACTTTACCTGCGCTTAGCCCCAGTAATAACGTCGCGAGTGCCGCTAGCATCAGCGTTACTTTGCCGCGCCTACTGACCGATAGACACGCAGTCAGCATGCCGAACGCAATCAGCATGACGAGGTGATCCAACCCGGTCACAGGGTGCGTCAATCCAGCCGAAAAAGAGCTGCCCTCATGGCCGGGGTGAGCAAATACTGGGCTTGCCATCGTGGTGGCGGCAAACGCGCCGACGGAGGGAATAAAAGAGATTCGCATAACACTGTCCTTGTAAGTCATCTATCCGTTTAAATAGGTTGAAAGAGAAACTGGCCACGCTGTCGTTAACATTGACAACACGCGCCCTATCAAATAGCCATTTAGTGATGGTGATGGTGATGATGGCCCCCAGCAGAACGCCCGCCATAAGCACCACTTTCTGGCTCAAAGGCCGCTTGCTCGACCGTCACTTTCGCGCCGAGCCCAGTGACCATGTCATCGAGTACGTGATCATGCTGGTAACGTACCCAACCAAACGCCACTTGCAACGGCACATGGCGGTTTCCTAAGTGGTAAGCAACGCGCGTCAATAAATGCAGGTCACTGCAGTAGACGGTCGAGACACTTTCTGGCGCTGCAATCACCTCAACCACCAATCCGCATGGGCTTTTGAGCTGCTCTCCCCCGCGCAAAATGTGTCCGCGAGGAAGAAATAGTCCCGCGTCACGGCCATCATCCAATTTGACCTTTAAGCGGCTTTTGATACGGCTGTCGATCGGCAAACTGAGAAATGTGTGGGGTTGAATGGTTATATCCTGAGCAATTTCCGTCAGTTCGATCATGGTTGTTCTCCTAGAATAAGAAATAGCGCTGCGCCATTGGCAGAACGTCTGCAGGTTCACACACCAGCAACTCGCCATCCGCGCGAACTTGATAGGTTTGCGAGTCCACTTCGATGTGCGGCTGCCAGTCGTTTAACTTCATATCGGCTTTACGGATGTCACGGCAGTGGCTCACCACGCCGATTTGACTGCCTAAGCTCAGTTCAGCGGCAATCCCGGCTTGGTGAGCGGCTTGCGAGACAAACAGCATCGAGGTCTTTTGCGCCGCTTTGCCGTAGCTGCCAAACATGCCACGGTAATGGACCGGCTGTGGAGTGGGAATGGATGCGTTCGGATCGCCCATCGGCGCCATGGCTATCATGCCGCCTTTCAAAATCACGCTCGGTTTAACGCCGAAAAAAGCCGGTTTCCACAACACCAAATCCGCCAATTTACCCACTTCAATCGAACCAATTTCATGGGCCATCCCGTGTGTGATCGCCGGGTTGATGGTGTATTTGGCAATGTAACGCTTCAAACGAAAATTATCGCTGTAACTAGAATCTTGTTTCAAATTGCCGCGCTGCACTTTCATTTTGTGCGCCGTTTGCCAAGTGCGTGTGATCACTTCACCCACTCGCCCCATGGCTTGTGAATCCGAAGCGATCATCGAGAAAGCGCCCAAGTCGTGAAGAATATCCTCGGCGGCGATGGTTTCTCGGCGGATGCGAGACTCCGCGAACGCTACATCTTCCGCAATGGATGGTGAGAGGTGATGGCACACCATCAACATGTCCAAATGCTCATCGACCGTGTTAACGGTGTACGGGCGTGTCGGATTGGTCGACGACGGCAGTACATTGGCTTCGCCGGCGGCGCGAATAATATCTGGCGCGTGACCGCCCCCTGCCCCTTCGGTGTGATAGGTATGAATGACGCGATCGCCGATCGCATTCAATGTCGATTCGACAAAGCCGGATTCATTGAGGGTATCGGTGTGTATCGCCACCTGCACGTCCATCTCATCCGCTACCGTCAAGCAGGTATCAATAGAAGCTGGCGTCGTCCCCCAGTCTTCATGCAGTTTCAACCCCACCGCGCCCGCCGCAACTTGCTCTCGCAGTGCGTCAGGTTGGCTGGCATTGCCTTTACCAAGCAAGCCAAAATTCATTGGAAAACCATCAAGGGATTCGAGCATGCGATGCATATTCCACGGGCCTGGCGTACAGGTGGTCGCATTGGTGCCGGTGTTCGGGCCAGTGCCGCCGCCAATCATGGTGGTGACACCCGAGGCGAGCGCCTCTTCAATTTGTTGTGGGCAGATAAAATGGATGTGCGAGTCAATGCCACCAGCGGTCAGAATCGCCCCTTCCCCAGCCAACACCTCAGTGCCCGGGCCAATCACTATGGTGACGCCGGGCTGAACATCGGGGTTGCCTGCTTTGCCAATCGCGTGAATGCGACCATCTTTGACCGCCACGTCGGCTTTGACAATGCCCCAATAGTCGAGCACAACGGCATTGGTGATCACCAAATCTGGCGTTTCTTGGCTTGGTCTTTGGCTCTGTCCCATGCCATCGCGAATCACCTTCCCGCCACCAAATTTCACTTCATCACCGTAGACGGTGTAATCTTTTTCTACCTCAAGCCACAATTCGGTATCCGCGAGGCGAACTCTGTCTCCGACTGTTGGCCCAAACATTTCGGCGTATGCCCGTCGAGAGATGCTTGCCATGACTTATCCTTGTCTGTTGCGTGTGCGCATTACCCATTTGTCTATCAACTTGTCTGTAAACATGTTTTTCAACTTGGTGGTGTAACGCCATCGAGCTATAACTTGCCCATCACCTTGCCTTGAAATCCGTACACTTCGCCTTTGCCGGCGTATTCCACTAGCTCAACGCTGCGTGATTGGCCAGGTTCAAATCGCGTCGCCGTACCGGCGGGGATATTGAGTCGAAACCCGCGCGCAAGCGCTCTGTCAAACACCAAGGCTTCATTCACTTCGAAAAAATGGTAATGCGATCCGATTTGAACCGGACGGTCACCGACATTCTCAACGCTCACTTTGACGGTGCGGCGGCCCACATTGAGCACAATCTCACCGGCGGCGGTCTCGATTTGACCCGGCGCCCAACCCTTACCGATTGTCGTCCCTGCCATCCTTGTTTCTCCTCGTCCTATTGACTTTGCCTTTACCCATCACTGACTACACAATCGGCTCGTGCACGGTGACGAGTTTGGTGCCGTCAGGGAACGTTGCTTCAACTTGCACGTCCGGAATCATACTGGCGACCCCTTCCATGACATCCTCTACCGTAAGCAACGTACGCCCGTAATCCATCAATTCGGCGACGCTTTTTCCTTCCCGAGCGCCTTCTAAAATGGCGCTACTGATCAGAGCAATCGACTCTGGGTAGTTGAGTTTTAGCCCTTTTTCTTTGCGACTTTGCGCCAACAGGCCCGCGCAAAAAATGAGTAATTTGTCTTTCTCTCTCGGGGTGAGTTCCATTGCTATCCCTCGCAATTCATCGCTTTGTTCCGCCGCCTACACTCTCATGTTTATGGTTGAGTGTGCTTGTGGATGAGTGTGCTGTAGATGAGTAAGTCAGCTTGCATCCACACTCTCAGTCCACCTTGTTAGGTAGCCCAGATCCTCGGAGGCTGAGGCTTCTCGCCAAACCAGTGCAACCTGATCTGCTGCCAAATACGCTCAAAACTGGCCAGAATCACTTCACTCCATTGACCTAATGCCCTGACGACAATCAGGTTTTCCAGCTGAGTGGCACCAATGACCAACGACGCCTTACCCACATCATCTTGTATAGAGCAGAGCAAGCTCTGTACCAGCTCGATTAAGTCCTCGTCCTGTGAGGAGATATAAAACGTGCCCATCATTGGAAAGCCGAGCAACCCCTTATTTATCAGATATTTATCGCCGCCTTTCATATTGAGCCCTTCGCTGAGTATTTTGCTCCCTTGGTAGTAAATCTCTGTTTTTCCTACCAAATGTCCACTTAAAAAGCCCTCATTTAGTGCGGGTCTCCCAAAACAGTGCATCTCCCAGCCCATAAATTGTGCATCACGCTCTAAGTGGATCTGTGTGTCTACTCGCGCGTGGGCATCGGGGAAAAAGATGTTCTCTTGCGGTAGCCACTCTAAGGTGGCGTTTGACGCCACGCGCAGTATTTGTGTCTGGCGAGCAAAGCGCGCCGATGAGCGATAAAACTTGGTAGCGCCGGGGGTCGTGACCAGAGCATGTCCCCCCTCTCGCACCTCTGCCTCGATGGCTAACGTGTCGCCGCCGACTACGCCGCCAGGCGGGTGCAACAAATAGGTATGGCACACGGGCCCCTCAGGATAAAGCGGCCGCTGTATCGCCAGCGGGCCTTGTTGCTGACGCTCTTTGATCACCGTTTTATCTCCTCTGTCGGTAAACAGCAGAGCCAGTTTTGCTTTCCAGCCAGAGCGAGTATCAGAATCGAGTTTTTGTTCAAGGCTGGGTTTGTCGTTGTCATTGGCATCCGTCAAGGCAAATGCCACAGCAGGATCACACATCATACGGTGAGATACTCCTTAATCAGCGCGTCGTTGAGCGCGTCCATGGGGCCATTGGCCACCGGCCGGCCGCGATCCAAAATGCAAAACTCATCGCCCACTTTGCGGGCAAAAGGCAGTTTTTGCTCCACCAGCAATACCGTCAGACCATATTGCTGATTGAGCATACGGATGATGTCACCAATCTCTTGCACTATATTGGGCTGAATGCCTTCCGTGGGCTCATCCAAAATCAGTAGACTTGGGTTGACCACCAGAGCACGGCCAATCGCCAGTTGCTGCTGCTGCCCTCCCGACAGGTCGCCACCGCGGCGATGAAGCATCTCTTTAAGCACCGGGAACAGCTCGAAAATGAATTCTGGGATCTGGCGATCACCTTTGGCGCGAATCGGCAATCCCACTTCAAGGTTCTCTTGCACGGTGAGCATCGGAAAGATTTGCCGTCCTTGCGGCACATAACCGATACCGAGTCGCGGGCGATCTTCGGCGTCACGTTTAATTAATGACTGATCACCCAGTTTGATGTCGCCACTTTGTACCTTCACCAGCCCCATAATGCACTGCAATAAGGTGGTTTTCCCCACCCCATTGCGTCCCATGAGTACGGTACATTTGCCTTTGGGGATCGTCATATTCAAGTCCCACAGGGTGTGGCTTTCGCCATAGAATTGGTTCAATCCATTGATGGTCAACATACTACTCTCCCAGATAGACCTGTTTGACTTGCGGATGGGCCTGGACGTGGTCCATCGTCCCTTCTGCCAGCACATGCCCCTGGTGGAGCACAGTGACATGGCTGGCAATTGAACGGACGAAATCCATATCGTGCTCAACGACCACGACCGAGTGTTTCCCGGCGAGCGAGTTAAGCAGCTCAGAGGTGCGATCCATCTCTTGGTGTGTCATCCCCGCGACCGGCTCATCGATCAGCAACAGCTTCGGGTTTTGCATCAAGAGCATACCGATCTCAAGCCACTGCTTTTGACCATGCGACAGGTTACCGGCGAGTCGCCTTGCACTGTCTTGCAAATCAATCAGCGTGAGTACTGACTCCAATTTGTCTTTCTGCTCGGCTGATAGCTGCGCGATGTACGTACCCCACACAGAGCGCACGCCCGCCATCGCCAGCTCAAGGTTCTCCCACACGCTTAAGCATTCAATCACCGTCGGCTTTTGGAACTTACGTCCGATGCCGGCATTGGCAATTTGCGCCTCATTCATCTTCAGGAGGTTGATGTTGGAGCCAAGCCACACCGACCCACTGTCGGGTTTGGTTTTGCCCGTGATGATGTCCATCATGGTGGTTTTTCCTGCACCATTGGGGCCGATGATGCAGCGCAGCTCGCCCTCTTTGATGTACAAGTTCAAGTCGTTGATGGCTTTAAAGCCGTCAAAGCTTTTGTTGACGCCTTCGACATAGAGCAAAATGTTGTGCCGCGTATCAATCAACGGGTGGGTATCGGGCTTGAGAAACGAAAAGACTTCATCACGACGGGTCAGTTGCTTGACCGAATCGGTCAATGTTGTATGGGTCATGTTCATGCCGTCACCTCTTTGCTCTTATCTCTTTCCTCATCGCTTGCTGCGCGGCGCTTAGGCGTGTCGACCTTCGCGAGCTTGTCGCTGACAAACCCCATCAACCCTTTCGGGAAGTACATAGTCGAGAGCACGAACATGCCCCCGAGGGCGAAGAGCCACACCTCTGGGAACTCAACGGTGAACCAGCTTTTGGCGTAGTTGATCACCAAAGCGCCAACAATCGCGCCGAACAAGGTAGCGCGGCCGCCTAACGCGACCCAGACCACCACTTCAATCGAGTTGAGCGGCGCAAATTCCCCGGGATTGATGATGCCCACTTGCGGGACATAAAGCGCCCCCGCAATGCCCGCGATCACCGCAGAAAGGACAAACACCCACAGCTTGATGCCGTCGACGTCATAGCCCATAAATCGTGTGCGGGATTCGGTGTCGCGAATCGCCAACGCCACGCGGCCAAGACGGCTGGCCACCACAGTGCGGCACACCCAGTAACTCAGGGCCAGCATCAGACCGGTGGCCATAAACAACACGATGCGCGTGCTGTCTTGCTGCAAGCTGTAGCCAAGTATGTCTTTAAAATCCGTGAGGCCGTTGTTGCCGCCAAAGCCCATTTCGTTGCGAAAAAACGCCAACATCAGGGCATAGGTCAGCGCTTGGGTGATGATCGACAAATAGACCCCCGACACGCGAGAGCGAAACGCCAAATAACCAAACAGGTAAGCCAGCGCCCCCGGCACTAACACCACCATCACACACGCGAACCAAAACTGATCAAAACCAAGCCAGAACCACGGCAGCTCTTGCCAATTTAGAAACACCATAAAATCCGGCAGAATCGGATTCCCGTACACACCACGATCACCAATTTGACGCATCAAATACATGCCCATCGCATAGCCGCCAAGGGCAAAAAAGGCGCCGTGGCCCAAACTCAAAATGCCGAGGTAGCCCCACACCAGATCCACCGCCAAGGCGAGCATGGCATAGCTGAGATACTTGCCCATCAGAGAGAGCGTGAATGTCTCGACATGAAAGAGATGGCCGACGGGCAGCAAGGTATTGGCCAAGGGCACCAACACCACCGCCAACAGAATGAGCGCCACGGTCACTTGGCCACCTTTGTCGCCTCGCATCGCCGACAGCACTACCGAGCGTGACTGAATAGATTGACTCATGTGAACTCCTTAACCTTCTGCCGCTCGGCCACGTTGTGGGAAAAGCCCACGAGGACGTTTTTGAATAAATAGGATGATAAAAACTAGCACCAAGATCTTCGCCAGTACCGCGCCTGCCCAAGGCTCCAATATTTTGTTAAACAGCCCAAGGCCGAGCCCCGCCACTAAGGTGCCCCACAGATTGCCAACGCCGCCAAATACCACCACCATGAAGGAGTCGATGATGTAGGCTTGGCCCATATTGGGCCCCACGTTGGTAAGTTGAGACAGCGCAACACCTGCAATACCGGCAACCCCGGAACCTAAGCCGAACGTCATGGCATCGACACGCTCTGAGCGGATCCCCATCGCACGAGCCATCGCGCGATTTTGCGACACCGCGCGCACTTGCAGACCCAAAGGTGTTTTTTTCAAGACCATCACCAAACCAATGAAAACACACGCGCAAAACAGGATGATGTACAAGCGGTTGAAGGTGAGAGAGAGCATGGGGTTGAGGCTAAGTGCACCGGACATCCAATCCGGCGTGCTGACTGAGCGGTTGAGCGGCGAAAACACCGAGCGCACCGCTTGTTGCAGAATCAGGCTGATACCAAACGTCGCCAGTAAGGTTTCCAGCGGTCGTCCGTACAAATGGCGAATCACGCTGCGTTCAATCGCAACTCCCACCAACCCAGAGACGACAAATGCCGCCGGGATAGAAAGTATCAACGCCAACCCAATGTGATTGGGCATCAATTGTTGCATAACGTAAGTGGTGTAAGCGCCAAGCATGATAAGCTCACCGTGCGCCATGTTGATCACGCCCATCACACCAAAGGTGATCGCCAAGCCAATGCCGGCCAACACCAACACCGAGCCTAAGCCAAGACCAAAGAAAAGAGTCTCCACCCCCGAATACAAACGCTGGCTTTGTTGGTAGCGGTCGAGGGCCTTTTGCGCCGCCTCAATCACTTCCTCATCTTGCTCACGGCTTAACACTGCATTGAGGGTTTGCACCACCACTGGCTGTTTGTAATCCGACAGCAGCGCAATCGCCGCCACTTGGCCCGGGTCACTCGCATTGAGGGCGCTGTCCACCGCCAACGCCAGATGCAACTGCTCAATCACCGCGGGCGAGGTTTCGCTCACTAGACGCTTTTTAAACTTGGCCACCACGCTGGGCTCTGTATTGCCCACCAACGCCACCACCGCCGAAAGTCGCACCGCTTCATTGGCACTACTTAGGCCCAGTGAGGCGATTTCAGCGCGAATCAGACCACGCAACGCGTTATTCACCCGCACTTTGCTAAACTGGCGTTTACTTTCAATCATGAGTGTCTCGCCCGTCCAAACCTGAGTGGCGGTTTGTTGCGCTTTGAGCTCTGGCGCGATGTAAAGATCTTGCTTGTTGGCTTTTAAGCTGTAGAGATCGCCTTCTAGCCAGGCGGTCAAAATAGGCTTCGCTACCTCGGCTGGTTGTGTCTCCACCAGCCAAGTCATAGCTTGCTCTTTCGCTTGATTGTTCTTGCCATTGAGTATGCTGGCAAAGTCTTCCTGACTTTGTGCATTGGCGAGATTCAACCCGATCAGGCTCAATAGACTGATCCACATAAACTTGATAATCGGCACACTCCTTGGCCTCATGATGTCTGTCCTTGCGTGGGTGAAAAGGAAAGGGTCTCAACGGAAAAAAGACGCCCAGCTTCCACGTAAAAGCCGGGCGCCAATCGTGGTGATTAATTAGAACCTGAACACTGCTTGGTTTCGACGTTAAACGCGCCGCAAGAGAAAGGTTTCGACCAGCTTGAGAACAGTTTCGCCGACTCAGGAAGGTAATCAGACCAAGCATCACCAGCGACTAAACCTGTTGTTTCCCACACCACATCGAACTGACCGTCATCTTGGATTTCACCAATTAAAACCGGTTTGGTGATGTGGTGGTTAGGCATCATGGTCGAGTAGCCCCCTGAGAGGTTGGGGACAGAGACACCAATCAATGCATCTTGAACGGCTTGTGCGTCGGTCGTACCTGCGTTCGTCACCGCTTGCGCCCACATGTTAAAGCCGATGTAGTGCGCTTCCATTGGGTCATTAGTGACACGCTCTTCACTGCCGATGAACGCTTGCCATGTCTCGACAAACTCTGCGTTGCTGTCTGTATCGACACTCATAAAGTAGTTCCAAGCGGCAAGGTGGCCCACCAGCGGTGAGGTATCCATACCCGACAGCTCTTCTTCACCCACAGAGAACGCCACCACTGGGATGTCTTCCGATGAGACGCCTTGCGCCCCAAGCTCTTTGTAGAAAGGCACGTTCGCATCACCATTGATGGTCGAGACCACCGCGGTTTTCTTCCCTTCTGCGCCAAATTTCTTGATGTCAGAGACAATTGACTGCCAGTCGGAGTGACCAAACGGCGTGTAGTTGATCATGATGTCAGACTCCCCCACCCCTTTGGCTTTGAGGTACGCTTCCAAGATCTTATTGGTAGTGCGCGGATAGACGTAGTCAGTGCCCGCCAATACCCAGCGCTCAACGCCGAGTTCATTCATGAGGTAATCAACCGCAGGGATCGCCTGCTGATTTGGCGCTGCGCCAGTGTAGAAGACGTTTTTCGACGACTCTTCCCCTTCATATTGAACCGGGTAGAACAAGATACTGTTGAGCTCTTCAAACACAGGCAACATGGATTTGCGTGATACCGACGTCCAACCACCAAACACCACGTCGACTTTTTCTTTTTCGATCAATTCGCGCGCTTTCTCTGCAAACAGTGGCCAGTTGGACGCAGGGTCCACCACCACGGCTTCGAGTTTTTTACCTAGCAAACCGCCTTTTTTGTTCTGCTCATCGACCAACATCAGCACGGTGTCTTTCAGTGTGGTTTCACTGATCGCCATCGTCCCGGACAACGAGTGGAGCACACCGACTTTGATCGTCTCTTCTGCGTATGCCAAAGACGAGCTCAGTGCGAGTGTGGTGCCCAAAGCGGCCAGTTTCAGTTTGAACGTCATGTTCATAGTGGCTATCTCCTTATAGATGAATGGTTATTCAACCTGTCGGTATCTATATCCAACCAATCCAAAAAGGGTGCCAATAAAACTCGTTCAACAATTTAATTTTAACTCATTGAATTATAGTAATTTTATTCTAACCCGCTTCTTAACTGTGCAAGGGTGGTCATTTTTTGCGCTGTATATTAGTGCAATCGATTCTCTCCTCTCACCATTTTGGTCTGACCTTAACCCCAAAAAAGAAAACTTGATGCATATCAGTCAGGTAGTTCAGCCGAACGCACCCATCCAGACCAAAACCGTAACGGCAAGCAGGATAAGATTGTGCATTCATCCCCAGTAACGAAAACATGCTATGCTCCGAGTTCAGTCTGGCAATCAAAAGGAACAAAGAATGAAAAAAGTGGCATTTATCACTGGTGCGACATCTGGATTTGGCCGAGCCGCGGCAGAGCGTTTTGCACAAGCGGGTTGGTCATTGGTGCTCTCTGGTCGCCGCCTCGAGCGTTTAGAGGCACTGAAAGCCGAACTCAATGTGCCTGTGCACATCATTCAACTTGACGTTCGTGATTCAGACGCGGTGAAACAAGCCGTGGCAGAACTGCCAAGCGAATTTGCCGCCGTGCGACTGCTCATCAACAATGCCGGTCTGGCCTTGGCTCCGCAAGCGGCGCAAGACGTCGAGCTTGATGACTGGAAAACCATGATTGACACCAACGTCACAGGATTGGTGAATGTGACGCACGCACTACTGCCGACTTTGATCCAATCTGGCGCCGGCAGCACCATCATTAATGTGGGATCTATCGCCGGACAATGGCCCTACCCAGGTAGCCACGTCTATGGGGCAACCAAGGCGTTTGTTCAACAATTTAGCTACAACTTGCGCTGTGATTTGCTCGGCACCGGTGTACGTGTGACTGACATTGCGCCAGGCATGGCAGAAACCGAGTTCACTTTGGTACGCACCAAAGGCGATCAAGCGGCGTCCGATAAGCTCTACAACAGCACTACCCCACTCACCGCGCAAGACATTGCCGAACAGATGTTCTACGTGGCGACGCTGCCCGATCACATCAACATTAACCGCCTTGAAGTGATGCCGACACGTCAAGCATGGTCTCCGTTTGCGGTTGACCGCGATTAAGCGATGATTCAACTAGAGCGTGGTGAACTAATCAGCGCTGCGCTCTAGCCAAAATACTTCTTCTCAAACTCCTCAACAGGCAATGGCTGCGAGTAAAAATAGCCCTGATGACGCGCCACCCCGACTCCCTGACAAAGGCTGCTTTGGTACTCGGTTTCTATACCTTCAGCCACGGTATCGTACTCTAGACTGGTCGCAAACAGACAGATGGCCGTAAAGAGTTGCTGAGCGCTTTTCTCTTCAACGTTCGCCATAAACGATTTGTCGATCTTAATGATGTCAATCGGGTACTCTTTGAGATGTGAGAGCGACGAGTAGCCAGTACCAAAATCGTCCACCGCTATTTTGAACCCCAGCCCACTCAGCTGTTGCAGCATCTCAGTTGAGGCGCCTTCTGCGACCAAGCAGTTTTCAGTGATCTCCAACTCCACCTGACTCGGAGAGACTTCATAAAACGAAAGGTACTCTTCAAGCTGCGTTTTTAAACTCAGCTCCGTCAACTGCTTGGGTGAGACATTAATGGCCACGACAAACGAGGCACTAAAGCGTGCAAATTGCTCTTTCCATATTTTGAGTTGATCAAACGCCGCGCGAAATACCCAATGACCAATTTCGATCATCAAATGGGACTCCTCCGCGATCGGAATGAAGTCGGTAGGTGACACAATACCCAGCTTTTTGTGATTCCAGCGCAGCAGCGCCTCTGCCCCCACTAGGTTGGCGTTGCGGTCAAACTGAGGCTGAAAGTAGAGTTCAAACTCATCATTTTGAATCGCGCGTTTAAGATCGTTTTCAATGCGTATGCGCTTTTCAATCAAGTTGTGAAACGCTTTCGAGTAATACTGCGCTTGATTTCGACCTTGATCTTTGGCTCGGTACAAGGCGATGTCGGCACACTTGGTTAATTCTACAGAGTTAGTGGCACACTCTGGCGCGGAAGCGATGCCAATACTGATGGTCATATCTATGCTATGGCTCTCCACTATGATCGGCTCTTCAAACGCTTTAAGCAGGCGCTGGACCAATAGGTGGACGTGATTTTTCATCTCAAGGTTTTGGATAATAATGGCAAACTCGTCGCCACCGATGCGGCACAAGTAATCACTTTTTCGTGAGCAATGGGAGAGACGCTGAGCCACATGCCTAAGGACCGCATCACCGACAACGTGGCCAAGGCTATCATTGATGTCTTTGAACTTATCGAGATCAATCAACAGGAGCATTAATGGCTTTTTCGAGCGAGAAGCAATCAATAGTGCTTTTTTTAAGGTTTCATCAAAAAAGTAACGATTACTCAGCCCAGTCAAACTGTCCTCTTCTGCCATACGTTTGAGCTCGGTGTGTTTGGCTTGAATCTGCTGCTCGAGGTAGTAGCGTTCGGTGGCAATCACGATAGCGCGACGTAATCGCGACGCGGTGATCTCTTTTTTCATGATGAAGTCTTGCGCGCCCACTTCAATGCACGACAGCGCCAACTCCTCATCATTGCTGTGGCTGAGCATCACAATCGAGGTAGAAAAATCGCTCACGCTCCTCAATTGCATCAGCACTTCAATGCCATTTGAAGGTGGAAGCTGATAGTCGAGCAAAATCACATCATATTTATTGGCGAGCGCCATCTTGAGCCCTTCATGGGCCGTCGTTGCTTCGTCGATCACCTGGATAAGTAAATCGGTATCGCGCAAAGTCCGAATCGCGGCAATTCTATCGATGGTATCGTCGTCAATAATCAAGATTTTCATCAGTTAAATCCCATCCTTATGGAGTAACGGTTGGATTGGCGCGCTCGATGGTTAGCGCGGCAAAGTACGGCTGTTTGGGCCAACTAAAACGGAACGTGCAGCCCTGTTCAAGGTTGTTTTCTAATCGATAGTCGCAACCATAGAGATCCAGCGTTTTCTTAATAATCGACAGGCCAAGGCCACTGCCTTCTACTTTGTCTCTTGGTTGCAGAGTGTGGAAAAGTTCAAACACTTTCTCTTGATAGGCCTCAGGGATGCCTGGCCCGTCGTCTTGCACGGTAAACACATAACGGTCATCAATTTCCGTAGCGGTCACGCGAATCAAACCATTCTCCTTGTCATGATGCTTAATCGCATTACCAATCAGGTTTCTCAGTACCATTTCAAGCGGCGTGACTAAGGTGGAGATCTCACCCAACTGATCGTCATACTCTAAGGTGATCCCTGGCGGTGGGCTAAGCAGCTCAAAAATCTCTTCAATCTTATTCCCAACATGAAACAGATCTAAGCTCCACTGTTTCCTGCCTACACGCGAATAAAGCAGCAGATCATCCAGCAAGCGCTCCAAACGACTGACTCGATTTTGCAATAAGGCGGCGTACTGCTCTGTTTGCTCAGTGAGATGGGGTTTTAAGTCATCGATGGTCCACGTAACCAACTGGGATATACCACGCAAAGGCGCTTTTAAATCATGGGAGGCGACGTAAGCGAACTGATCCAGTTCGTGGTTGGCCTCTTCGAGCGCATGGTTGCGCTTCTCTAAATCGGCCGTCACTTGCTCTAAGGTTTGAGTGCGCAACTGCAAATCTTGGGTGGCTTGATCGGCGTACTGCTGAGCGCGCTCTTTCTCACGACTGAGCATCAAGAAAATGACCAGTAGCAGAACATCAACCAATAGACCAAACACTAAGATCAGCGCAGGTTGACTCAGGCTTTGCTGCTCTTTAAATAGCAGCGAGGACTGAACATGAAACACCCAAGTACGACCATACAAATCCAAACTGATTTGCTCAGAAAACGTCGGATCAGCATCGTAATGACGGTTGCTATCATTGAGTTCACTGTAGAGCTCCGTGTCGCCATCATAGATGCTGAAATTCACTAAACGTGTACTTCTGTCGAGCGTACCATCCATCAATTTGTAGACCACAAAAGGCGCGTAGACTAAACCCTGAAAATCGCCGCCACTTTCACCATATTGATTGTTTTCCATACCTTGGCGATACCACGGGGCATAAAAAAGAAAGCCCGGCGTGCGCTGAGAATCTTGTACCAAGACGATCGGCCCGGTGATGCTGGCCTGACCGCTCGATTTCGCCCGCTGAGCCGCACTGTAACGATTGGTTTCATGCGCCATGTCCAGACCCACCGCTTTGAGATTGTCTTGTTGTGGCTCGATGTAAGTGATAGGCCAATACTCCTTGCCAGAGCGCGTGGGATGCATGGCATAGGTCGCCATCGTCTCACGCTGCCAAGACAAATACGTCGGCACTTTCTCTTCTGGCACGTAATGAATCACACCAATCCCGTTGATGCCCGGGAACCGAGACTCGATGCGCAGCTCATCGGCAAACACTTTCCAATCCGCGCGGCTCGCCGGTCTATCAAGCATGTGCAGTGCAGAGACGCCGGCCCATAGCGCTTCCTCATACTTCTCCATCCGCTCTTGAACCAAGGCGACTAATTGTTTGGCTTGATGTTGAAATTGAACCTTTGATTTCTGATGACTCTGTTTGAGCGTCACTTGCCAAGCGGTCAGCGTCAACGCAAGCGAAAACACAATCACGACCCAGTGATACCAATGCAGAGCGCGAGGCGCCCGGACAGCAGAACGGAACAACGAGCTTTTCAGCATTCAACCTAGCCTATTTTTGTGAGGTATTTAGTAATCACTCTAGTCTATTTTTTTCCACCCTAACTCGGTCAAAAGCACTAACTGGTCAATTTGTGAACTCCCGCTCTAATTTGTCTCAATAATATTAAAAACGACAATAGTTACAGTTCAATATACTGCGATTAGCCATCAAGAGCTCTTTTCGCGAGAGAAACACGCTACTGGTCGATCAGCTCTGGTGAGTGTTTCAACATTTCCACCAATCCCTGCCTAACAGAATCGGAGCACCCTTTAAGCCAAGCTGCGGCCAAAGGTAAACCGATATGGCTGTGTCCCTCTATCTCCCTAAAGCACACATTCGATGGGGCGACACCGGTTGACCAAGAAGGCACAATGGCTAGCCCCATTTCCTGAGCAACCAAATTCAAAATCGTCTGCTTTTCATTGGCCACTTGTGAAATCGTGGGCTGAAAGCCTGCAGCCTGAAACAACTTAAAAGTCAGGTCGTAACTATGAGGTCTGTCTTTGCGGTTCGGTACGATCATCGGAAAATCCGCAATCAAGTCGATGGTGACACGCTCGAGCGTCGCTAATGGATGAGAGTCTGGCAGTGCCAAGCGCAGTGATTCATGGCAAATAGGCTCGATTTCAATGCGTTCACTCAGACTGTCCGGCGGTCGGATGAGCGCCAAATCAATCGCGCCTGAGAGTAGTTTTGGAATCAGGCGCTTAGTTTTATCCTCGATGATACGAATCGATGCGTTCGTATGAGAGCGCTTGTATTTAAGAATCAATTTCGGCAGCAACCCAATCGCGGCGCTGTCAATTGCCCCGACGCGCAATGTGTGAGGCGAACCAATCCGCAAGTTTTTGTACCGATTTTCTACCGCATCTATCTGATCAATGAGATGACACGCATCAAAATAGAACTGCTGACCAATCAACGTCAGCTCCACGCTTCTCGTCGAACGATTAAATAATACGAGCCCCAGAGATTGTTCGAGCAACTTAATCTGTCGCCCAAACGCGGCGGGTAGCATGTTCAAACTTTGTGCAGCACGCCCAAAATGTAGAGTGTCGGCGGCGGCGATAAAACACCTAAGCTGTTCCGTCTTCATCTTACCTCCTGATTATATCGTTAATTTATATAACAGAACGCCAGTGATAACAATTTATTTACATCTCATAATCAAAATCTAACAAGTAAGAAGGTAACCATTATGTCAACATACAAAATCGCGACCATTCCGGCTGATGGCATTGGGATGGAGGTCATTTCAGCAGGGGTTCAAGTACTTAAGTCACTAGCGAGCAGATTCCCGGAGCTCAGATTTGAGTTCAAACACTTTGACTGGGGCTCGGACTACTACCGCCAACACGGCGAAATGATGCCCAAAGATGGCTTAGACACGCTAAAAGGGTTCGATGCGATTTACTTTGGCGCGGTGGGCGATCCTGACATCCCCGATCACATTACCTTGTGGGGCTTAAGACTGCAGATTTGCCAAGGTTTTGACCAATACGCCAATGTTCGTCCAACCAAAATCATCCCAGGAATCCCATCCCCCCTCAAGGGAAGAACCAAAGGCGACCTAGATTGGGTCATCGTCCGAGAGAACTCAGAAGGCGAATACTCAGGTCACGGCGGACGCGCGCACAAAGGTTTTCCAGAAGAAGTAGGAACGGAAGTGTCGATCTTTACCCGTGCTGGCGTAACCAGAATCATGCGATATGCATTCGAGATTGCGCAGCAACGTCCACGTAAGCTCCTGACCGTGGTCACCAAGTCTAATGCTCAACGCCACGGGATGGTGATGTGGGATGAAATTGCAGAGGAAGTGTCGAAAGAGTTCCCTGATGTCACGTGGGACAAGATGCTAGTGGACGCAATGACGGTAAGAATGACGCTTAACCCTGAATCACTCGATACTATCGTCGCCACCAACCTTCACGCCGATATCCTTTCCGATCTTGCCGGTGCCTTAGCAGGCAGTTTAGGAGTGGCTCCGACAGCAAACATCGCACCAAATAGCCCTTATCCCTCAATGTTTGAGCCGATCCATGGCTCTGCGTTCGACATCACTGGACAAGGAATTGCCAATCCTATCGCGACCTTTTGGACTGCAGTCCAAATGCTCGAGCATTTAGGCGAACATCAAGCCGCTCGCCTGGTGATGAGTGCCATAGAGTCGGTGTCTTCCGAAGGGATTTGCACACCCGACATTGGTGGGAAAGCAACCACTAAGCAAGTGACCGATGCGGTCATTGACTACATCCAAAACCATTAAAAACTCGTCACACATTTAGAGGAGCTCATCGAACAAAGAATATCAAGGCGCGAAATAAGAACGATAAAAAATCGTCACCCGCTTCGCGCTTAAGTGAACCAATAACGAGGACGAAACAATGAAAACAAGTAAGTTAAGCTATATCACTAAACCATTGCTCACAACACTGGCTGCCGGTGCTCTATCGCTGTCTGGCTCCCTGTTTGCAGCCGATGACTACCCCAGCAAACCCATTAATTATATTCTGCCCTTTAACGCCGGTGGCGAGTCTGATCTTTCTGCACGCTTTCAACAGACCGTGTTTGAAAAACACGCAGGTGTGAAAACCGTCATTCAATATCAACCCGGTGCGGGCGGCGCAGTAGCTTGGTCACAGCTCAACAGTATGGAAGGTGATGGCTATACCGTGATGGGGATAAATATCCCTCACACCATCATGCAGCCGATTGTTAAGGAGTCTGGCTACACGACCGATGACCTCACGCCCATTTATTATTTTCATTACACTCCGAACGCGATTTTCGTCCCGGCAAACAGTCAATTCAAGAGCCTACCTGAACTGATCGATTACGCAAAAGCCAATCCAGGACTGGTCACGTTTGCAGGCTCAGGATCCAACTCAGCCAATCATATTGGTCAGGTATCGTTTGATAAGCAGGTGGGTGTGAAAACAACCTACGTCCCATTTAGCGGTATTGGTCCTGCCATGACGGCGTTAATGGGTAGCCAGGTGACCGCAGGTTTCAACTACGCCACATCCGGGGCAAATGCTGGTGACAAACTGCGCATGCTCGCAGTCTCGGCAGAAGAGCGTCTCGCGGCGTTTCCAGATGTCCCAACGTTCAAGGAGCTAGGCATCGATTTAGTGGGAGGGGCATACCGCGGCGTCGCTGTTCCGAAATCGACCCCAGAGGCCATTCGTGTGGAGCTCTCTCGAATTATCGGCGATATCAATAAAGACCCTGATTTTGTGGAAAAAATGGAGAGCAACGGATTTGTGCTCACCGACATCCCTTATCAAGAGATGGAGGCATTTATTGAAAAAAACAAAGCTGAAAACCAAGAAGTAGCAAAACTGCTTGGGCTAGTGAAATAGGGGTTCACGATGGAATTGCTTAGTTATTTACTTGATGCACTCACACCGATCAACCTATTACTCGCACTGGTTGGTGTCGTAGCCGGCACAGTAATCGGAGCAATGCCAGGATTGTCTGCCACCATGGCGGTGGCAGTTCTCGTCCCTTTTACCTATGTGATGGGCCCCGCTTCGGGCTTGATTGTCCTCGGTGCAATTTACACCGGAGCTATCTATGGTGGGGCGTTTGCAGCAATTTTGGTTAATACTCCGGGCACCCCTTCTGCCATCGCGACGACGTTCGATGGCTATCCAATGGCGAAGAAAGGAGAAGGGGCCCTTGCCATTTCTCTGGCAACGTTCGCTTCAGTAGGAGGTGGTATCGTGGGGGGGCTTGCCTTATTGATGCTGGCACCACCACTCGCTCAAGTTGCCTTGGCATTTGGTCCATCAGAATATTTCTGGATGGCGGTTTTTGGTCTGACACTCATATCGTCTCTTTCGGTGGGCAACACTCTCAAAGGCTTGATCGGCGCTTGCATCGGTTTATTGCTATCCACGGTTGGCGTGGCGGTAGTCGGTGGTGACGTCCGCTATACCTTTGATCAGGTCTCACTGCTCGGCGGAATTGATATTACCTCTGCAATCATTGGATTGTATTGTGTTCCAGTGATCATCGACCTAGTCGCGAACAAAACCCCTCATCTAGATTTTGCTGAGGTATCAGGAAAATCGTCGCTGTCACGCGCCTTTTCTCTCATCAAAAATAGTAAATTCAATCTGATGCGAAGCTCCATTATCGGCACCGTCGTCGGAATCCTACCCGGTGCAGGTGGTTCTATTGCGGGATTAGTGGCGTATACAGAAGCTCGCCGCAATGCGAAGAAAGATCAAAAATTTGGCGAAGGCGCATCAGACGGCATCGTCGCGACCGAATCAGCCAATAACGCGACCGTTGGCGGTGGTTTTATCCCAACATTGGTGCTTGGCATTCCTGGTACGCCACCTGATGCGATCATACTTGGGGCTTTGCTCGTCCAAGGCATTAAGACTGGACCGTCTCTGTTCACTGAACAAGGGAGCATTGTCTACACCTTTATCTACGGTTTGATCATCGCAACGCTACTGATGCTGCCCGTCGGTTTAATTCTTGGAAAATATGCCTATCGTTCGATTGCCAAAACGCCAAAACAGTTGTTGGTCCCCACCGTCGCGTTCTTAACCGTTATTGGGAGTTATGCGATTCACAGCAACCCTCATGACACCTTTATGATGTTCATACTGGGTGTGTTTGCGTGGTTCTTAGGTAAATTTGGCTTCAGTGCTTCGCCAATTGTACTTGGCTTAGTACTAGGAAAGATCGCAGAACAAGGGTTTGTTCAGGCCTATTTGATAGGCTCGGCGCAAGGTAAAGTCTTCGAGATGTTTTTTGCTCGCCCCATCTCTATTGGCATCATTATATGTGCAATCATTGCGCTTGTGTTCCCGCTCTGGGCAGCAAAAAAGCATAACTTTGCTCCCTCTGACACGCCAAGAGATCACAAAGGCTCGACCATAGCGATCGGTGCACTGCTTATCGTCATAGGTGGCCTGCTGCTCAATCAAACGCAGAGCATGTCTAAACTAGGCGCAGTATTTCCCACTTATATTGTGGTCGCCATGATGGTCTTGGCAGTATTACTCATCGGTAAAGTATGGCGCGCTAGCGATACAGTCAATTGGTCTTCGCTAAAGATAAGCCCGACTATGCGACAAAGCGCTCTGATTGCCATTATGGCCCTCTGGACGCTCTTGATGACCACGCTTGGTTTTGGGCTATCCTCGTTACTCGCTTTTGTTGCCATTATGTTGATCGCGAATTTCGATAAAATAGAAACCTGCTCTATGAGTAAACACCTCACCGCTTCATTTGTTATCGTGGTGATGTTTTATCTGCTGATGCGTGATGTACTTTTACTCAGGCTGCCCACTGGGTTATGGTTTTAACACTGATCCAACGTAGCCCGTTCAAACAATGGGCTACGTTGGGCATTCAGAAGTGAATACTCGCTTTGCCCTTGGCTCCTTGTGCTCAAGACTTGCGTTTTCACCCACTCGATTTGGTGAGTAACCAAACTGTTTTTTGAACGCGAGAGAGAAATTGGAGGGGTGACGATAACCATAACTGTAAGCGGCTTCGCTGACCGTCATGCAACCGGTCGCCAGTTTCACTCTGGCATCATTCAGCTTTCTGCGCCGTACATAGTGAGCAGCGGTCATGTTCATGTGATCTTTGAACAGCCGCTGCAGCGACGAAACGCTCATGTGCGCAAACTCAGCGATGGCCTCTAAAGTCAGCGCCTGCGTTAAATGGGTTTCAATAAAGGCAACAATCTCCGCCATCTCGACGTCTTGGCGCGCGCTATGATGAGGGGCCTGAGTCACCTCGCACGCACATAGCTGGCTCATCAATTGGAGAAGCAGCTGATGGATGTCGCTCTCCAGTTCGATGCGTTTGGCAATCGTCTCTGGGGGCGGGGTGCGAAGCAGTCTTTGTATTTCTTTAGCGGCCACGCTCGGCAAATCAAAACAAACACTGGCGAGGTGAGCGGAGTAAAAAGTACGAAAAGCGCCGCCTTCAAGCGGTTTTGTTTCAAACCAAATTCGCGGCAACACAAGGTGAATTTTCGCGACCCACTGATCTTTCTCTACACTTCGCCAAAAACTGGCAGGGTGAACGAGATTGACGGCCATCACTTGCGCCTGGGGTTGCGCACTAAGCGTACATTCAAGCTGGTCATAACCAAACTCTAAATCTCCATCTAACAACACGGTAAAGATCACCGATGGCGTCGCGGGGGCGATCACTAGGCTCTCTTGCTGACTCCTCTGCCCGCCGCCGAAGACTTTGATCCCGTCCGCCATTTCCATGCGAAACAGTGACGGAGTGATCTGTTTAGAATGCATAACTTCCCTCATAACAAGTTGGCGATTTTGCATAACCATAAAAGCTGTTCATGTGCTATCGGTGTAGCATAACATTAATGATATTAATTATCATTTACAATGTATAAGAGGGAGTTCATGAACTCACATCACCAACCGATCGTTTCGGTATCGACTCTAGCCTTGGCCATTGCGGTCACACTCAGCGGCGGTGCCTATGCCGAGACCCAAAGCGACAACACGAGCGATGAAACGCTCACAGTCTGGGGCACTCAAGTTTCGAGCAGCTCGGAGTTCTTGGGCGATCAAGACATCTCCATTAAGCAAGCGGATCACATGTCGGATCTACTGCGCAGTGTACCCGGCGTCGATGTCGGCGGAACTCATTCCGTTAACCAACGCATTACCATTCGTAGCCTCGGGGAAACGGACTTAGACATCCGCCTCGATGGCGCATCGCAGCACGCCAATATGTTCCACCATATCGGCAACCTCACACTCAACCCCGACATCCTTAAAGCGGTCGACATCCAAGTGGGCAACAACTCCGTCACCCAATCAAGCCTTGGTGGTGCGGTCTATTTTGAGACTAAAGACGCTCGAGACCTGCTGCGTTACAACGAAAGCTTTGGCGTCCGTGTGTATGGTGGTGTCGCCAGCAACGACAGTCGTCAAGGCTCTGTCACCGCATATGGTCTCTTGAACGATAATGTTGATGCGATGGTGTACGCGAACTACGTCGAACGTGATGACTTTAAAGACGGCAATGGTGACACCACCTATGGCGCAGCCGGCGATGTCTCGAATATGCTGTTCAAACTGGGTTATGAGCCTTCTTATCTGCATCGTTTTCAGCTCAGCTATGACCTCTACCGTGATGAGGGCGACTACAGCCCAAGACCGGATATGGGTGGCAGTGCCAACACTGAGCTCTCTGGTGAAGACTTAATCCCGACTCAGTATGACCGCGACACCTTTACGGGCTCCTATGAACTGCGGGGCGACAACCATCAAGGTAAAGTCACGCTCTATTCAAGTACCACTCAAATTGATCGTGACGAGTCAGCAATTACTGGCCGCTGGCCAGCCAACCGACACAGCCAGAACACCGCGAAAAACCAAAACTTGGGCGCCACCGCTCAGTTTCAATCTAGCTTGATGTTGGCTGAGCGTGCGCATCGCTTCACCTATGGGCTTGAGTACATGGATAAAACCAGTGAAAGTGCCTATGGGGGTACGCCATTTATGCAAGAGCATGCGAAAAGCAGCGCTGGCTATCTCGAAGACAAAATTCAGCTCTCGCCAAGTTTCGCACTTACAGCGGGCCTGCGTTATGACCACTACATCCGTGATGCCGAAACCAGCAAGGACACGTTTAACGAGTGGACTTGGGCGCTTGGCGCAGATTGGGATATCACCGAGCAATGGACGCTCTTTGCCAGCACTCGCAGTCTATTTAAGGGCCCGGAGCTGCTTGAAACCTTTATCGCCTATCAAGATGTCGCCTATCTCGCTGACGATATTAATGCAGAAACTGGCCTATCGAGCGAAGTGGGCGCTCGCTACTTCCAACGCTTTGACCAGCATGCCATCAGTGCGAACCTAACGCTGTTCCAAAACGAGATTGACGACTACATCGGTGAATCCTACCAAGATGATGGCAGTTACTTGATTGAGAACATTGGTGATGCGGAGATCAAAGGCTTTGAGCTCAGCGCGGCCTACAGCTATCAGGCTCTGAGTGCGCGAGCGTCCTACGCTCGCAGTGACACCACCAACCAATCCACAGGCGGCCCACTGATTGCAGCGAACGGACGCAGTATGGACGTCGGTGACTCAATTTCGCTCGGCATCGACTATGAGTTTGCAGCGATTGATACCACCGTCGGTTGGACATCCATCATCGTGCTGGAAGAAGATAATGTTCAAGAGGATCAGCCAGTTAAAGAAGCGTATAACACGCACGATCTCTACGCTCAATGGCGCCCTAGCCAACTGGATCGCTTGCAGGTCACCTTTGGTATCGACAATATTTTCGATGAAGCCTACACCTCGCACGCCTCACGCTCTGGTGCCGCACGTGGCGCTACCTTGGATGATCTAGAACCCGGGCGCAACTACAAACTGTCCGCCTCTTACGAATTCTAATGATAAGGAGACGCGCCTTGGGCTTTAGCCTAAGGCGCACATTACTATGGAATCCAACCAACCCACCCCTAACGATTGCCAGGTTCATGCTCAGATTCGTTCTGAGCACTGCGCGCGCTACCTCACCACTTTATGTCGACATTTCAGTCGTAAGATTGAGGTTGAGTATAACGAGCGCCAAGGCGTCGCTTATTTTCCCTATGGAATGTGTACACTCACCCTCAGCGAACCCGACAGTTTAGATATTCACTGCGCAGCACAAACCCCCGAGGCGCTCAGCGCCGTCAAGCAAGTGCTCACCTCGCACCTGGAGATGTTTGCCTATCGCGGCGATCAGTTTGCTATTCAATGGACTCAACCTGCTTCGGAGTAATGCACATGTTTACGCGTCTATTATTTCAATTCACGCTGGCCGTGATGGCCTGCAAGGCACATGCGGCATCAATCGATGTCTCGCATATCAAAGGCCATATCGAACTCGATAAGCCGGCACAACGGGTTGTCGTGTTGACACATAGCGCCCTCGACACGCTCGACTTCCTCGAAGTCACGCCAATCGGCGCTGTGCATATGCTGATGCCGAGCTACTTGGCCCACTACGGTGAGACGGTCACCAACGTTGGCTCTCTGTTTGAGCCCGATTTTGAAACCCTCTTTACCTTAAAACCCGACTTGATCATTGCCGATGAACGCATGATGCGCATTTATGATGATCTCAACGAGGTCGCACCCACGCTCATGCTGTCAACGACCAATGGACAATATTGGCACGATACCCAAGTGAACTGGCGTGCTATCGCGACGTTGGTCGGCAAAGAAGATAAAATGGCGTCGAAGATTGAAGAAACCGAGCAGCGCATTAACGCCATCCAGTCTGCGGTTCGCGCTGAGAAACGTGACGCGATGATGGTCATGAGCAGTGGCAAAAAAATCTCGACCTTCGAGCCACAAAGTCGCTTTTCTATCATCTTTGAAGAGTTCGGATTTTTGCCCGCATCGAGCCAAACAGTGGCCAGCGAGACTGGCCCGCACGGTAAACTGATTTCGTTTGAATACATCGCCGATGCCAAACCATCAACACTGTTTGTGCTCGACCGAGAGCAAGCGACTGGCAAGGCCCACGGCGCCGCGCAGCAACTCTTTGACAATCCGCTTATCGCGCACACTCCCGCAGCCAAAGCGCAGCGCATTGTCTACATCGATCCTGTTGCGTGGTATCTCACTTATGGAGGCGTTCATGCGACCGAGATCATGATGGATGATGTCGCCAGTAGCCTCGACAGCTCACCTCAGTAGTGGACTTAGGCAACGCACATTAGAAACGCGAGTAAAACGCACACTCAATGGCAATGCCAATGGGTGTGCTACTGCACCTTTTTCACAAACTGCGCCGTAATCACCATGTCACCGGCCCCATCGACTTTGCAGTCCAACTGATGATCTTTGCCTTCTGCAATGCGACGAATGAGCGCTTTAGTGCCAATTTTCAATACTAGCGAACTGCCTTTCACCTTAAGATCTTTTGCCAACGTCACTTTATCGCCCTCACTGAGCAGCGTTCCGTTCGCATCTTTGACTTGTGGCTCACCCTGAACCTCATCAGGATTCCACTCATAAGCGCATTCCGGACACACTAAATGGGATTGGTCTTGATAAACGTATTCAGATTGACAATTCGGGCAAGGAGGTAAGGACATACTCATCATTCTTTTAGCGAGGAAACACGCGGATAGTGTTCAACGTCTTGATAGCGAAAGCAATGTTTTCTTGGTGGGTGTAGGTGAGGAGGTGCGCCCAGTGGAATACCACGCGTAGCGCGTCCACATCAACGAGCCGACTACGCGATACGCTCTAGTATTCTGCCAACCTGCTGTTCAAATACGCTCTCAATATGCTTATCATTTGTTTTCGCCACTGATATCCATTGCACGCCAGTTTCATCAGCGTGTTGAAATTCTATTTGTAGTTCGTATTTTCGTGTGGATGCTACCCCTGACAATACGCCGATGATGATGGAAATCGGCCCTGTGATCACGCCCAAAGATTGCGGGCAAATCATCCAGACAACACTTGAAACAATCAAGCCAATAGTCAGAATACGTATGAGATGGTCTTTGATCGTATTCGCCTTAGGAGCTAAATCATGGCATTCCTTGCACATTAAAACCAAATTTGAAGGCTCTTCTGTACCACCCAAAGAATGCGGGATTATATGACAAATTTGCAATGGACATTTTGCCCACGCTTTGAGGTAATCACCACCTACAATATCGTATCGCCCATCCCACCCCTGACCGCAAGCCCAGCAAGTTGGTTCATTCAGATCGATAAAGCCTTTAAACACATTGGATTTATCGATCCAAAAATCTATGATTCTTGAAAGCTCTATACTTTCTCTTTCCGATTTCATGTTTCGTCCATACGATTTATCACTAGAACGCCTTGCTAAATGGCGCCTGTGATGAACTCGCAAAACCCACTAAACTCCAAACCAAAACCGCCGAGAGTTTGGCGTCCACTTGAGTAACTGGTTAGTTTACCTTTCGCACAAATCGCACGATTTAATTAGATTGACCATTTCATGCGAACAACTATAATCTTACTGTAATTCCAGATTTGGAGATTGATCATGCACACATTAACAGCAAATGATGCCAAACGTAATTTTGGTGAGCTACTTCTAAGCGCCCAACGTGAGCCTGTGAAGATTAGCAAAAACAGTAAAGATGCCGTCGTTGTAATGTCTATCAAGGACTATGAAGAACTAGAAGCAATGAAAACCGATTACCTTAAGCACTGTTTCGAGTTAGCGAAACAAGACTTAGCACAAGGCAATGTGATTGATGGTGAAGACTTTTTAAACGCCTTATAACCCGCTATGCAAAAGAATAAATACAAACTGAGTAAATTAGCCCAGACTCATTTACGGAAAATCAAAAGCTATACAGTTAACAACTTCTCCGAGACCCAGTGGCGAAGCTATAAAGATACGTTACTAACTGGTTTTCAAATGCTTGCTGATAATCCAGCTGTTGGTCGCAGTTGTGATGACATATACCCAAGCGGGTTCTATTTCCCCGTGGGCAAGCATACTGCTTACTTTACAAAAGAAGATGGCTTCATTTTAGTTGTAGCCGTACTCGGACAATCACAACTTCCTCAGAACCACTTGTAATCAAATTTCACCCTAGAATTGGATTTAGGGTGACCTTTCCCCGAGATTAATACCGCCGCCTCGATGAAGTTTCCCATGTTTACGCCACTTGATTGGCATAATCAAGTGGCGACATATAATTTAGAGAGCTATGTGGTCGAATATGGTTGTCGTGCTCTCTCCATAGATTTATTTCGTAACGTGCTTCATCCAGAGTGCGGAACCAGTGTTGATTGAGACACTCATTTCTGAACTTGCCATTTAGGCTCTCCACAAAGGCATTTTGAGTCGGTTTACCTGGTTGAATAAAGGCGAGTGTTACCGACGTTGTCTTTGACCAAAAGAACATGGCTTTGCTGGTAAATTCCGTCCCGTTGTCGCAAACAATGTTATCTGGCTTACTGCGCACCTCGGTTAGTTGAGTTAAAAAACGGGCAACTTGCTGGCCACTGATTGATAGGGACACCAGCTGCCCAATGAGTTCTCGTGAAAAATCGTCAACGACATTGAGCACACGAAAACGTCTACCATTGCTCAATTGGTCAGAGACAAAGTCCATCGACCAGCGTTGATTGGCTCTTGTGGGTGAATTCATAACTAGTCTCGGGCGCTGTAGCTTTTTGCGCTTGTTCGTTCTGACTAGCAGTCCTTCCTCAGTGTAAATACGATACGTGTGCTTCTTATTCACAACTAAGCCCTCTGCTTTTAGTAAACTGTGCAGCATCAGATAGCCATAACGGGAATATTGAACGGCTAACGCTTTTAAACGTTCTCGTAAGGCCCTATCTACAGGGTTTTTAGCTTTGTATCGAAACGCCGTTCGACTCAAACAGGCAAGCTTACAGGCCGCTCTTTCACTCAGTCGGTGAGTGTCAATAAGGTATCGAGCAATAAGCTTTCGAGAAGATGGCGTTACCACTTTTTTGACACAACATCCTTCATTGCTTCGACTTCGAGCAACTTCTCCGCGAGGAGCCGCTTAAGCTTATTGTTCTCAGATTCAAGCTCTCTCAGCCTTTTGGCCTCATTCACTTCTAGCCCTGCATACTTGCTGCGCCAGTTATAAAAAGTGCCCGATGATATCCCCATGTCGCGACAGATGTCGTCAACCTTAGCGCCAGCTTCATGCTGTTTAATCGCCTTGATGATTTGCTCTTCCGTGTATCGCTTTTTCATTTTGAGATCTCCATTAGCTCTAGTGTATTAGAAATCTCATCAAAGTCATGGTGTTAATTTAGGGGGAAAGGTCATAGCCTAACTCAGGCACATTGCTGATGATAGACGCAGCGGCGATATTGCCGATACCAGGTACGCTTTGTAAGAGGGTGTTTTTCGTTTGGTATTCAGGGCAATCTTCGATGAGTTTGACAAGCTTATTTTCAATCTTTGAAATCTGGTTTTTTATCGCTGTCAGGATGGGTGTGATTGTCGAATGTAAGTGCTTTGGCAAAATTTGAATACGATTTTTTTCCATGGTCTGCATCGCGAGCAGCTGATTGCGGCGAATTACTAAATCACTCATTAAACGTATGTTTTTAGCTCTACGACCAATAGCGCCGGCAAAGCGTTTGATATGAACGGGATTGGCACGAACAATAGGTAACTCGGCCTCGGTACACGCTAACACGAAGGGCATCTCCAGGCGCCCAGTCGCTTCGATAACGATACGCTGCGGGTTATGTTTTTTGATGGTAGTTAAGGCTTGTTTGATACCCTTTTCGTTGTTTGGGACGGTAAAAAAGACATCGAGTGGACGGATGTAAATGTCGAGCTGTGATTTACCAGTATCAGCACCGATATTAATGTTTTGAAGTGTGTTTGTGTTCATAATAAGCTAACTCTTGCTTGCGAAATGCGGGTTCGAGACCCAGTCGACTATTCGAGGTTTATGCTTGGAGTCCTATGAGGCGTTCATGTTTGTTATCGGTCTCTCAACAGAGGAGCCAGCGTTCAATCGAACTGCCACATAGAAAGCTTTAGTTGCAGCTAAAGCCTGGGTCTCACTTTACCCTTTTGGCTTGGTTATTATCCATACAAACTGCTCAAGAGGGATTCGCAACGCGTGGCATTTTCACTGTGCGTTGATTGTAGTGATTAAGGTGGTTTGCGGCGACTTCGGTATTGCGTTGCCCACCCCTTAGCAGAGCGTTATAAGCCACGAGCAAATCAGTGAGTTTACATTGCAGGGCTGTAGGTTTTCTCACAAGGAAGGAGTAAATTAATGAGAATCGAAAATTTCTTAAGAGGGTTGTTTGTTGGGTTTGGTTGCTATCTATCAGTTAAAGTGATCACGATGATTGGTCCAGATTTAGCAAATACCAATGAACCCTTATTTCTACTTACGCTTCTAACTAACTCAGTAGGTTATATTGTGGTATTCAATAAGGTGTTTGACGGCGTGTCGTGGTTTATAGGTCGGAGAAAACGTAAGATAAATGGCTTATAACAAGAGACTATGGCGTCAATAGTTAGTTTTTGGCGCTATTGTTATCCCACATAACACCGTCTCTTAACATTGAATTTAGTATCACCACCATTTAAGGAAGATTCGCAACGCTATGCGCCAAAGATTGGATTTACATCCATGCTCTTATGCAAGATTCTGATAATCTGGATGTTTTGGCTGCCAATTTGTTGATAAAAAATAACATGGCTCCCTTGTGGAAATTTTCGGTAGCCATCTCTGATTTCATCACAAGTTTTACCGATGTCAGGGTTTTCAGCGAGTAGCCAAAATGATTCATCGAATTGCTTAAGGTAAACATTTCGTTGCTCGCGACCCCATCTGCGAGAGGTAAACAAGGCAATATCTTTTAAATCAGACTTTGCCTTGTTGGTAAGTTGAAATGGTTTCATTTTCTCTCTTCGCTATCTAATTCACTGATAAACGAATCGAGGTCATAGTCAGCCATGCCGCTTTCTTCACCTTCAACGAGCAGTTGTCGTAAAGTGTTCATTTTCGTTTCTTGTGTTTCGAGTAAACGCAGGGCTGAACGAATCACTTCGCTTGCTGAGCCATAGCGTCCACTTTGAATCTGGCTACTAATGAAACCATCAAAGTGCTCGCCGAGAGTGATGCTAGTATTTTTAGCCATTGTAATCTCCCAATACCAAATAGTACCTAATTATGGTATTGAATGGAGGTGTTCGCAAGTGGCGCATAACAATAATTTAAGCAGATTCGCAACGCTTGGCATTTTAGGTTTGAATCAGCTTTGGTGTTTACGGCACAATGCTTTAGGTAGGTGGCAGCGTTGCTCACTACTTAATTGGGCTACATGGACTCCCTCTTTTGTCAACAATAGCTACCGCTGACAACAGTGGGTCTGACAGCAGCTCTACATTCGGTGTTTTGCCGGATTCTATCCGTCACCCTGATGATATTCGTTTGATGCCAGCCTCATTCGTTAGACAGTATTTGCTACTTCCCAATTAAACAGGCTCAGGCATCTCGGTCTGACCGTATTTTCATCAATTGCTATTGCTTTGACTCGGTAAGGGCTAACCGCTTATATAGTTAGCTTTGTACTCGTTTTCAGTCGTTAATAATGCCCATATTATTCGAGCGTTTTTGGCTGCTAGGGCGACAGCCGCGCGCTTGTAACCTCGTCGCTCAACGAGCTGTTGTAACTGACCTTTCCCCCTAAATTAACACCATGACTTTGATGAGATTTCTAATACACTAGAGCTAATGGAGATCTCAAAATGAAAAAGCGATACACGGAAGAGCAAATCATCAAGGCGATTAAACAGCATGAAGCTGGCGCTAAGGTTGACGACATCTGTCGCGACATGGGGATATCATCGGGCACTTTTTATAACTGGCGCAGCAAGTATGCAGGGCTAGAAGTGAATGAGGCCAAAAGGCTGAGAGAGCTTGAATCTGAGAACAATAAGCTTAAGCGGCTCCTCGCGGAGAAGTTGCTCGAAGTCGAAGCAATGAAGGGTGTTGTGTCAAAAAAGTGGTAACGCCATCTTCTCGAAAGCTTATTGCTCGATACCTTATTGACACTCACCGACTGAGTGAAAGAGCGGCCTGTAAGCTTGCCTGTTTGAGTCGAACGGCGTTTCGATACAAAGCTAAAAACCCTGTAGATAGGGCCTTACGAGAACGTTTAAAAGCGTTAGCCGTTCAATATTCCCGTTATGGCTATCTGATGCTGCACAGTTTACTAAAAGCAGAGGGCTTAGTTGTGAATAAGAAGCACACGTATCGTATTTACACTGAGGAAGGACTGCTAGTCAGAACGAACAAGCGCAAAAAGCTACAGCGCCCGAGACTAGTTATGAATTCACCCACAAGAGCCAATCAACGCTGGTCGATGGACTTTGTCTCTGACCAATTGAGCAATGGTAGACGTTTTCGTGTGCTCAATGTCGTTGACGATTTTTCACGAGAACTCATTGGGCAGCTGGTGTCCCTATCAATCAGTGGCCAGCAAGTTGCCCGTTTTTTAACTCAACTAACCGAGGTGCGCAGTAAGCCAGATAACATTGTTTGCGACAACGGGACGGAATTTACCAGCAAAGCCATGTTCTTTTGGTCAAAGACAACGTCGGTAACACTCGCCTTTATTCAACCAGGTAAACCGACTCAAAATGCCTTTGTGGAGAGCCTAAATGGCAAGTTCAGAAATGAGTGTCTCAATCAACACTGGTTCCGCACTCTGGATGAAGCACGTTACGAAATAAATCTATGGAGAGAGCACGACAACCATATTCGACCACATAGCTCTCTAAATTATATGTCGCCACTTGATTATGCCAATCAAGTGGCGTAAACATGGGAAACTTCATCGAGGCGGCAGTATTAATCTCGGGGAAAGGTCAATTTCATTGTTTTCCTC
Source organism: Vibrio sp. R12-SG2-ISO1 (assembly GCF_059834045.1). Lineage (NCBI taxonomy): Bacteria > Pseudomonadati > Pseudomonadota > Gammaproteobacteria > Vibrionales > Vibrionaceae > Vibrio > Vibrio sp. R12-SG2-ISO1. The sequence goes on from NZ_JCBDGO010000005.1 coordinate 163,153, forward strand.
TGATAGGGCTAACGCCTTGCTAAGGTGCGGCTAAACCACAAAACCTGAGCAAAGCCACCGTAACCACTAAACTCAACCAAACCAAAAATGCCAAAGGTTAGCCGTCACTCTTAAGCAATTTGTTATGTGCGTTTTTTAAAATCAATGTACTTTCCACTACCTTGTGGGTGCCAGTGTGATTTATTTAGGCGGTTGCTAGGTTTGAAGTCATTGAAAGAGACACATACAACAATATTGTCAATCACATAATACCAATATGTGTCTCTCACGCCACCTTGGGTCTTACTTTCAATTTTTGAAACACCTGCAAGTTTTGTTTTTGGATCCCAGACTTCCAGCCGTATATGTAACTTAGGGTTTGCTTTAGTTTCATTGATGGCAGTGGCTAAAGAGGCAGTATCAATAGGCAGCTCTTCCGAAGTAGCCCGGCAACCATACAACTTTGCGAAATATAGGTGAACATTGAGCGCCGCTCGCTTTGTCCTGCCGGGAAATACATTTTTGAGTTTTATTCTTCTGTTAGCTCTGAGTTGTCGGTAGTTTCTACGAACATACTCTGAAAGCGCTTGCCAATCGTTATCGAAAGGCTGTGTTTTGGCACCGTTACAATGTGCGCATAACTTTGCTTCCGACTTAACAAATTTATTATTGCCAACCTTTTGTAGCTTTTGAGGGTTTCGTTTGTTCTTGTGGAAATATACCGGCTCTTTACTAGTTTTAACTGGGAATAGAGCCCTCAAGTCACTCGCTTTTACCAAGTGCTCACCCGTTGTTCCGTCTTCACCACAAATCCAACAGCTCATAATTTTCCTCACAACAAGTGGAATACTGTAATTGTTCGTCAAAGCACATAACGCTCTGTTAAGGTGATGAGATGGTCTCCCCCTACCACTTCACATGGCCATGAGCCATGCTTGGAGTGTTCAGGTCCGAAGCAAAAGGAGAAGACCATGACTCAGCATAAAATCATTGGCATCGACTTAGCAAAAAATATCTTCTTTCTTTTTGAAATCAATCATAAAGGAAAGAACCTCAACCGTAAAAAACTTCAACGAAGTAAACTACTTAACTATGTCGCAAGTCAAAGTCCATGCACCATCGCCATGGAAGCTTACTCTGGAGCTCATTATTGGGCTAGAGAATTCGTGGAGTTCGGTCACGAGGTACTTTTATACCCGCCTCAACATGTTAAAAGTCAGCGACGCAAACAAAAGAACGACTATAACGATGCCGAAGCGATTGCAGAACTTGCCCTCTATCAACGGCATCCTGCCGTCCCACACAAATCTATCGAACAGCAAGATATTCAATCACTGATTCGAATGCGTAGACTATGCGTCACCGAAAGGACCCGTCTGATTAATCAAGTTAGAGGACTTATTGCTGAATACGGTATTGTTCTACCCAAAGGAAAGGCTTCGTTCAGGAAAGCTATTCCCGAAGTGCTCGAAGACGCCGAAAACCAGCTATCGCCCATATTACGAGAGCTTCTATCACGCCAGTACGAACGCTATCTATACATCGATGAGCAAATCAGTTGGTTTGAAGACAAACTTAACCAAACCGTCAAACAGTTCGATAATGCCAAACGACTGATGTCGATCCCTGGCTTTGGGCCACTCACTAGTCAAGCCGTTGCAGTATGGTTAGGCTCAGGAAAACAGTTCAAAACTGGGCGAGATGCCTCTGCAGCGATGGGGCTGGTTCCAAGGCAAGACACAACTGGCGGCAACGTGATGCTTCTGGGCATCACGAAGCAAGGTAACACCTATATACGGTCGTTACTAGTTCATGGTGCTAGGGCTGCTTTACGGCGAGCCAAGTTCAAGTCTGACAAACTCAGTAAATGGATGCTTGAGTTACAAGAACGACGAGGTCCTAACCGTGCTGCGGTCGCTCTCGCAAACAAACTCATGCGGATAGCTTGGGCTGTTATCGCCAAAAACGAAGAGTATCAACCAGCATAAACACCATGCACCACCAACCCTTTGCAAAGTACGTAGTGAGATGAATAACAGGATAAATCCTACACGTTGAAAACCTTGTGCTCACACTGGCTTTTAAAGTCGATAAGGTGATTAGGACTGCGTGTTCGACTGCCTCATCTTGGCCAAGGCGATAGCCGTTACAACAGGCCGTATATATGGTAGTTAACCTGCGCTTTTAATCATGCTACTGACTTGCAAAACAGGGGGAGACCATATATGTGAGCAACGCTATACCGATGCTTCCGCATACCACCTTAATCACTTAAACCAACGCATAGTAAAAATGCCACGCGTTGCGAATCACTCTTAAACCGTTTGTTATACGCGTGCTAACACTACAACGGAACTTTCATAACCTTATGATTTGGCTCACTTTCAATGTCAACCGCTAACCAACCTAAAGACTCATACAACGATGGTACATTTGTGTAAGCATACAGGTTACTTTGAGTTGCTGCTGATACATGCCTAACACCTCGATTGATCAGTTCACTCGCAATACCTTGACCACGCCACTCATTGGATACGAAAACTGCGTTAAGCCAAATAACTTCCGAGTCACCATGAGGTTCTTTAAAGCGCGAATAAGCGAGACCTCCAATAACTTGGTTCTCTCTGAGAGCAACAATTACCGGCGGAAGGTTAGATTCTAGTTTATAGGTATCTACAAACAGAAAGTCAGGCCATTCCGTTTGAAACAGCTTCTCTAGAGCAACCCAATACTCACTATCTTCATCGCAATTTCTGAATATTACCTTGTTCATATTGGATTATTTCCTCAAAAGCGTATAACGCCGCATTAAGGTGTGAGCAACGCTACCGCGAAACTTAACCACGACACCGTAAACACGAAACCCAACGATGGAATTAAAAATGCCAAGCGTTGGGAATCACTCTTAAATGCTTTGTTAGGTTCTTGCTTTAACTCTAGAACATTATTTACACGTTTTATTTCTAAGCTGGTACTTCCAATTCGTAGCTCCGGAAGAATAATATTCATAAGAATAACTTGAGTTTGCTGCTACCTTGAATACAACTTCAGCTTTGATATTCCATTTTTTCTTGCCTGATGATAGTAAACTCGAATAATCCTTAACGACAATATCGTAACTACATGTTTTAGAACTATTATTTACAACGTATATAGTCGCATATTCACCATTTTTTTCCATGCTAACGTTCGCAAATGAATGCGAAGGAAAAATACACAGTGCTACTAACCAAAATGAACGCATGACAACTCTCCTTTCAAAAATAGAAATGCTTCTCAAGTTTAGGCGAAGAAGAAATTTACTCCATATCAAAACTGAGATTGCACGCTCATCTACTTGCATACTCAAACCAGGCTTTAAAGTCGAGTAATCACTTGCAACCTAACGCTTTACTAAGTGGCGCCTGCGGTAAACCTGCAAAACCTACTGTACTCCAAACCAAAACCGCCGAGCGTTTGGCGTCCACTTGAGTAACTGGTTAGTTGGCTAGTTCGTTGCTCTGCTAGAAACGCCACCGTACGAAAAAGTAAACTACCGAACCCAAGCGCACAACACCACACCCAAAGTTACCCACGATTTACGCAAAGTAATGTGAGCCACTACACTCCGACAAATAAAGCGGACACAAAACACCCGTTGGAACTATTGAAGCGGCAGTCCTGACGAGCAAATGAACAACACGTAAACCTGCATCTGAAACACTAAAACTCAAAGCAACTTTACGCCCACGAAACTCGCCACCAACCTGCACGAAACCAAAATGAGGCAAACCCGCGAACATTGAAACGTGCTTAGGTTCGAGTAATTCAAGAGCTGATACCGACAATGTTAAATTGCCGATAGCATCGAACGAATGGTCGGAGATGACGATGAACTAGCCCCAAAAATTCACCCGCCAACTAACGCCCAATTAAGGGGTGAACAACGCCACCACCCAACCTCAAGCATTGTACTGTAAACACTAAATTTGAAGTAGAAGCAAAAGTGCCAAGCGTTGTGAATCCCTCTTAAATTGCTTGTTATGTGCACTTTTTCCGCTCAAATTGACCAAACTCAACTTTTTAGTTTTGTAAGTATGCCACTGTTTGAGCATCAACTCGCAGTATGGTGGCTTCTTTGGCTAATGACATTCCTGAAGGCGCATTAGATACGCCCTATCGCAGAAACAAGTACATTTGCGATCATATATACGTAGCTTATTCTCCATCTATAGATGTTTTCAAAATAGGTATAACTAAAAATCCTATTCATAGGTTATCTACGATTAAGTCAGTAGGCATTGGTGGTGTCAAAGACTGGGAGTTTCATTGTGCTTATAAAGTTGGTGTTAAAACCGCCCACAGCCATGAAGTGAACATATCTCGACAGCTATACTGTTTTAACGTAGAACTAAACTATCTAAATCAAACTTCTGCAAAGTATTCCCGAGAACTCTACAAATGCGATATTAAAATTATCAAAGCTGCTTTCAAAAGCGTTGGAGTAATTATTCCGGTATCGAGTGAAGTATTAAGGAAAAAGTTTGTTGAGTTTGTACCACAAACAAACTTTCTGAAATGGGTAAACATGAATAGAGAGAATGTTGGCTTAAAAGCTATGACGATGTCGGAGCTAGAAAATTCAAAGTTTTACACCATTCCAGAAACTGCTAACTTTAGCTGAACCTGCTCGTGCACATAACGCCTTGCTAAGTGGCGCCTGCGACCAACCCACAAAACCCACTGAACTCCAAACCAAAACCGCCGAGCGTTTGGCGTCCACTTGAGTAACTGGTTAGTTGGCTAGTTCGTTGCTCTGCCAGAAACGCCACCGTACGAAAAAGTAAGCCACCGCAGCCAAGCGCACAACACCGAACCCAAAGTTACCCACTATTTACTCAAAACAATGTGAGCCAGTACACTCCGACAAAGAAAGCGGACACAAAACACCAGTTCGAGTTATTGCAACGGCAAAGCTAACGAGCAGATTTTCAACACATAAACCTGCACCTGAAACACCAAAACTCAAAGCAACTTTACGCCCACGAAAATGGCCACCAACGTGCACGAAACGAAAATGAGGCAAATCCACGAACATTGAAAAGCACTTGGTTCGATTGATTCAAGAACTGATACCGACAATGCCAAATTGCCGATAACACCGGACTAATGGCCAAAGAAGACGATGAACTAGCCCTAAAAAATCACCCGCCAACTAACGCCCAATTAAGGTGTGAGGCACGCAATACGACGCTCCCGCATACCACCTTAATCACTAAAACCAACGCATAGTAAAAATGCCACGCGTGCCGAATCACTCTTAAATTGTTTGTTATAACAAATTTTTTACTAGCGATCTGTTTGAACTGTTTTTTGACTTCGATTGCGTGATAGCGAGAAAGGCATATCACGATAAACAGTCTTGAGGGCATTAACAAACAATACCGAACCCGCAATAAGAATATATAGATTCAAGTCGGATACTAGTGATGCCAGTTCATCAACAAATGTACTCGCAATCAAAACACAACCACAAACGAGTTGAAAAGACTGCAAGATTATATTTGTAATAGCTTGTTGATCAAAATCTAAGCCTTTTTTATACGTAAGACAGGCATAGAACAAAATGAGAATAGCGGCAACAATAGCAGATGGAATAAATAGAGCTTTATCCATTATTATTCTCCTTGTTTTCGTCAACAGCATTTCCAAGCCAAGCTCCAAGCAAACCACCGACGACTAGCCCAACCGGACCACCTAGCGAGGCTCCTAATATCGCACCTCCAGTCGCTGCGCCAACAGCCCTATCACTGTTCTTTTTAAATGAAGAGGCTGACGTTATATGACCACAACTTCTGCAAACCCTATCACCTGTATCCATACCGTTAATTTTTTCTTTATAAGTATCCTCAGAAGAACACTTCGGACATTTGTACATAACTTTCCTTTATTTAAATTTGTTATAACGCCTTGCTAAGTGGCGCCTGCGGTAAACCTGCAAAACCCACTGAACTCCAAGCCAAAACCGCCGAGCGTTTGGCGTCCACTTGAGTAACTTGTTAGTTGGCTAGTTCGTTGCTCCGCCAGAAACGCCACCGTACGAAAAAGTAAACCACCAAAGGCAAGCGCACAACACCGCACCCAAAGTTACCCACGATTTACTCAAAGCAATGTGAGCCACTACACCCCAGCAAAGAAAGCGTACACAAAACACCAGTTGGAATTATTGAAGCGGTAATCCTGACGAGCAGATGAACAACGCATAAACCTGCCCCTGAAACACCAAAACTCCACGCGACTTTACGCCCACGAAACTGGCAACCAACCTGCACGAAACCAAAATGAGGCAAATCCGCGAACATTGAAAAGCGCTTGGTTTGAGTTATTCAAGAACTGACACCGACAATGCCAAATTGCCGATAACACCAGACGAATGGCCAGAGATGACGCTGAACTAGCCTTAAAAAATCACCCGCCAACTAACGCCCAATTAAGTTGTGAGCAACACTGCCACATTACCTAAACACTTCGCCGTAATCACCAAACATATTGAAACCGAAAGTGCCGAGCGTTGCGAATCAGCTTGAATTGCTTGTTATGCGAATAGCCCACCTATTGCTAAAGTAACACCTACAGACACTACCTTTGTGAATAGAACAACCCAAATACAATCACCTATGTTTGTATGAGCCGCCTTACTTAATAGATACACAAACAACATCAAACCTAGAACCCAACCTACTGTTGGAATCAAAGACACTAGCGACACCAAGACCGCAATAATTAAGAGTGACTTGATATCAATCATTACGAAAGAAAGCTTTGAAGCAACAAACATACAAAAAGTAGTAATCAATACATCAAGTGTAAAAACTAACGCTTCAATTCCCATTACAATCTCCAGCATACATAACGACTTAATGAGACCATAGCTTCATAACGAAACCAACTTCACATTGTAAGTTAATGTTTGTTTCAGAAATTCGCATAACGCCGCGTTAAGTAGTGAGCAACGCTACCACCTAACTTAAACCATTGCACCGTAAACACTAAACCCAACGATGAAATGAAAAATGCCAAGCGTTGGGAATCTGTCTTAAACGCTTTGTTATGTGTTTTTTATTTGCTCAAACAATGCATCAGTCTGCTCTGCTGCTTCATTAGAAAAGTTAGTTAAACCACATAAGGCGTCATCAAAAACTTCGATTGCGAACAACAGCATAGAGCGAGAAAATTTACGACTGACTTTTTCCTTTGGTATTTTAAGTTTTCCGTTTTCTCTTTGGAAGTAAAGGCTATGCTCTCTAGCTTGGACTAATGCCGAACTCTTTGCCATTACCATAATACGGTTCATTTCTGCCTCACCTATTGCGTCTTGAAGTCGGGACCCCATAGCTACAGTAGGAAGAGCTGCTAACATGTGCTTTGTCTTATGGTCTTTGAATACATTCCGCTTTTTCTCGGGATGATTACCATTTGTGTGAGAGCCAAGATGGGCTTTTGCCACTTCTTCTAACACTGTAATACTGAAAAATAGTGAACTAGAGTAGCTCTTATTCATATACAAGCATGCTGAATTATCGAGCAACTCAACGATATGACTGATTGCTTTATCTAGCTCTTCAACACTTTGAATTAGGCGCTCATCCGAGTTATCTAATTCATATACAAGTTTCATTACTTCCATCGGAACTCCAAAACACATAACGCCCAATTAAGGGGTGAACAACGCATCCACCCAACCTAAAGCATTGTGCCACAAACACTAAATTTGAAGTAGAAGCAAAAATGCCAAGCGTTGTGAATCCCTCTTAAATTGCTTGTTAGGAATTTGAACCCAGCAATACTTTTAGTTCTTCGACCGACAGAGTCTGATCTTTTTTCCTATGAACCATTGCGTGACAATTTGCGCATAAAGGGACTAGATCTTTTTCTGGGTCTACTAACGTCGAAATACCTAATCGCGACACTGGAACTTTATGGTGGATATGAATGTAACCCTCGCCGATGCTGCCATAAACTTTGCCATAGTCGAAACCGCACGCAGCGCAGATAGCCCCATGAATTGCTATTGCTTGGCGCCTTAATTTTGGATTTCTCTCATACGTAGTGACGTACTTCTTATTGAAGTTACCCTCATGAAATGACTCAAACATGTTTGATTGGTCGCTACTTTCTTCCACTCCATACTTAGGCTTGGCAGTTTGTAGGGCATCTTTAGAAAGGTGCCCTAATATTAGGTCATAGTTTTCTTTGGATATAGGCCTAACACCGTTTCGCCAATAATTTGATATTAGGTTAGAGGGAATACTTTCTAAATATTTACCATCTATATTGGCAAGGATTGGCTTAGAGAATGTTTCAAAACTATCGATAGTCCCAAAGTAGTCACTTTTAGTACTATTTCTATCGGGAAATACTTTACCGATTGTTCCAATACCAAAATAGTGTGGTTCGTTTGACAATCTACTTACTTGATACGCTTTGTCTTTAATGCGTCCCTTGTAGTAAATGACTTGAGTTCCTGGCTCTAGATACTTTAAGTATCGCTTCGGAAAATGATACAAAACGCCTGTATCATCGTCCCATTGAGAAACATCATTTTCTACTATCACCGCGTACATAACTTTCCTCAAATTTCCTAACGCCTTGCTAAGTGGCGCCTGCGATGAATCCGCAAAACCCACTGAACTCCAAGCCAAAACCGCCGAGCGTTTAGCGTCCACTTGAGTAACTTGTTAGTTGGCTAGTGCGTTGCTCTACCAGAAACGCCACCGTACGAAAAAATAAACCACCACAGCCAAGCGCACAACACCGCACCCAAAGTTACCCACGATTTACTCAAAGTAATGTGACCCACTACAATACGGCAAAGAAAGCGGACACAAAATACCCGTTGAAGTTATTGAGGCGGCAATTCTGACGAGCAGATGAACAGCGCATAAACCTGCCCCTGAAACACCAAAACTCCACGCAACTTTACGCCCACGAAACCCGCCACCAACCTGCACGAAACCACAATGAGGCAACCCACGAACATTAAAAAGCACTTGGTTCGAGTGATTCAAGAACTGATACCGACAATGCCAAATTGCCGATAACACCAGACGAATGGCCAGAGATGACGCTGAACTAGCCTTAAAAAATCACCCGCCAACTAACGCCTTGCTAAGTGGCGCTTGCGATGAACTCGCAAAACCCACTGAACTCCAAGCCAAAACCGCCGAGCGTTTGGCGTCCACTTGAGTAACTTGTTAGTTGGCTAGTTCGTTGCTCTGCCAGAAACGCCACCGTACGAAAAAGTAAACCACCGAACCCAAGCGCACAACACCGAAACCCAAGTTACCCACGATTTACTCAAAGTAATGTGAGCCACTACACTCCGGCAAAGAAAGCAGACACAAAACACCCGTTGAAGTTATTGAGGCGGCAATTCTGACGAGCAAATGAAAAGCGCATAAACCCGCCCCTGAAACACCAAAACTCCACGCGACTTTACGCCCACGAAACTGGCAACCAACCGGCTCGAAACCAAAATGAGGCAAATCCACGAACATTGAGAAACGCTTTGGTTTGAGTGATTCAAGAACTGACACCGACAATGCCAAATTGCCGAGGATGCCGAACGAACAGCCTGAGATAACAATGAACTAGCCTCAAAAAACCACCCGCCAACTAACGCCCTGTTAAGGTGTGAGCAACGCAATACCGATGCTTCCGCATACCACCTTAACCACTACACGCAACGCATAGTAAAAATGCCACGCGTTGCGAATCACTCTTAAACAGTTTGTTATATTTTTTTGTCTTTAAAACCTTTTTCGAGCTTCTGTCCTAGTGAAGTGATCAACGCACGCTTTGGTTTTAAGTCTCCAGACTTTTTATCACGCCCATATACGACTGTAATATTGGCTTTATAGTTTCGTTCAAAAGCAATTTGCTCAAGATTCTCGTCTGAGTTAAAGCTAATTGGAATCCTTTTGTTTTCGGAAATCGAAGGGATATGAGCAGCCCAGCCAGTTTTATGACGCTCCAGGTCCATACTGGTAATGTAAACATCGACGTCATTTTGAGGGATAGATACATCGCCCTCATTGAAATCATAACTTGGAAGAGCCTCTACCAACTCGCGATCAAAAGTGACTATTGGTGCATCAGATGCATTGGCACCAGAGAAAAACTTAACTTCAGCTCCCTGCTCTAACTTAGCTGGTGCAATAATTTTTCTTGCTTCTTTAGCAACCTTTGTTTGACCATGCACCTCAATTGCATGAGCAATTGCGGACTGAATTGCATCTGGCGTTGTACCGTATGCCTCAGCTCCTATATTAATGAATATGTTGTTGTTTGCTTGGATTGTAGCAGTGCTCTCGTCGCGCCCACCAAGCAACTTTTTCATATGGTCAAGAGCCATAGAAGCTCCTGTTACAGCAAGTATTGCTACCAGTACAATCAAGCCGTTTCGAATATTCTTGTTAGTTATTCCTGCATTCATAAGTTTTTCATGAGCCCAGTCGTTTACACCAGTTAAATGGCAGTCTAATGATTGCTGGCTACCAAAAGCTAAACCAATTAGTAAAACTTCCCAAAGGCTACCTTTACTGACCTCATCAACGTAAACCTTGATGTCTTCGATAACGAGGCTGTCATCAAGATGTTCAAGCACCGTTGGAAGCATTTTAATTAATTCTGAATACCCTTGTAATGATGCGATAACATCATCCAACGGAATTGGTTCTTTATTGCTATAGTAAATTTTTTCTTGTGACTCAATATACATCTTTATCCTTAGAGCCTAACCTAGCCAATTAAAAATATAACGCCTTGCTAAGTGGCGCCTGCGATGAACCCGCAAAACCCACTGAACTCCAAGCCAAAACCGCCGAGCGTTTGGCGTCCACTTGAGTAACTGGTTAGTTGGCTAGTTCGTTGCTCTACCAGAAACGCCACCGTACGAAAAAGTAAACCACTGAACCCAAGCGCACAACACTGAACCCAAAGTTACCCACGATTTACTCAAAGGAATGTGAGCCACCACACTCCGAGCAAAGAAAGCGGGCACAAAGCACCAGTTGGAGTTGTTGAAGCGGCAATGCTGACGAGCAGACTGATCAACGCATAAACCTGCCCCTGAAACACCAAAACTCCACGCGACTTTACGCCCACGACACTGGCCACCAACCTGCACGAAACCAAAATGAGGCAAACCCGCGAACATTGAAACGTGCTTAGGTTCGAGTAATTCAAGAGCTGATACCGACAATGTTAAACTGCCGATAGTATCGAACGTATGGCCGGAGATGACGATGAACTAGCCCCAAAAATTCACCCGCCAACTAACGCCCAATTAAGTAGCCCGAAACGCACTGGCTAACCTTCCGCATTCCTCGGCAACACAAAACCCGACGCAAACCAAAATCGGCGAGCGTTGAGGGTCTGCTTGAATTGTTTGTTATGTTTACTCTACGACGGCCCCTTCCACTTTCCTTACCTTGGAGCAAGTTCCGTCATCTCTATAATGAGCACACTCCCAAAAAACATCTCTCCAGATGATTTTTTCAGGATTCCAGGCTCTATTTTTGTTAAATACGCAAGTGCATGGAACTTCATCTTTATCAGCGGATTTGAGAGCGCTTTCTAAACTAGCTTTCGCTTCCTCGTACGCTTTTTTGGCTCGTTCATATTCTTGCTTTTTGATCTCTACATTCTTGCGCAATTCACTGACATCTGAGCTTTGCTCTACAGCAAAAGCATTCGATGAGAGCAAAAACAATAACATTATCATTAACTTACGTAAAGTCACGTTTAGTCTCCGTAAACATAACGCCGCATTAAGGTGTGAGTAACGCGACCGCGACACCCAACCATACCACCGTAAACACTGAACTCAACGATGAAATAAAAAATGCCAAGCGTTAGGAATCACTCTTAAATGCTTTGTTATGACTACTTGTTCCCCGAAGTACCTTACAGGCTAGATAGCTCATGTACTGAAGTGTGAACCAAGCCAAAATAGTCACAACAATACTAAAGACTTTGGACTCATTAAAAGGCATTTCCATGCTATGAATACCAAAAAGTGTAGACGCAACACCAACAAACAAACAAACAGCCCATGCGACAAAGTTTGAACTGTGGTCATACTCCTTTGGTATTTGATCAAGCAAAGAGCAAGCCATGAAGCATACAAATGCTATAGTCATTAGAGCATATGTAGGAAAGTGGATAAGGGTAAAATGGCTTGAAGTACCCACTCCTGTTGAAATTACCTTATGCAGATAAATACCATCTTTTCCACTCCTTTCTTTCTGCGCTAAACCATCGATTCCAGATATTCTCGATGATGCTGTAAAATCTGGATTTTTTCCGTCAAGTAGCACTTCTAGAATAAATGAATCGCCAGAATTAAGCAGTGTAGGATTAATTGATATCTGGTGATTTTCAATTGTAGAGGCTAATTCAATTTCTTCAGGCTTAACTTTTACAAATTTATGACCTAGCACCTTTGTATCTTTATCAAAGACAATATTTAAATGAGAGTCAAAGTCTTGTCTTTCAATTGGCACATCACCACTGTTTGTAAACTTAATACCAACAATATGCGGGTTCTCGAGTCTTACATTATCATACTTTATTTCTAGTTTATTCCACTTCTCTAAACCAGCAATCCGACTAGAGAGTTCTATGACATACTGTGGTTCATATTCTAAGTTTTTAGTTGACTCAAATAAGCTCGTCCACATTGGGGAAAAAATGAACAACAATGTAGGAAAAACGACCCCTATGAGCAAAGTTGATATCTTTTTGTTTCTAGTCACCTAAATTATTCCTCATTTTTGTAGTCATAACGCCCTGTTAAGGTGTGAGCAACGCTATACCGAAGCTGCCGCATACCACCTTAAACACTAAAACCAACGCATAGTAAAAATGCCACGCGTTGCGAATCACTCTTAAACAGTTTGTTATGCGTATCCTACCACACGTACCAAGCTAAGCTTTTCACTAGCTGTTGGAGCTTCAAAATATTGGGTTACATGATGAAATACCGCTTCTGTGTCAAACATAGCCCGTTCTGGCACTTCAACCCGACGTTTCGCGATTTGGGACAAGCATTGTTCATCGGTTAAGTCTAAATACCAAAGCTCATGATCACTGTTTACTTCCTGGCACAGTGATATGAACCAAGCTCTTTGCTTAACGGTATTGGCCGGGAAATCCATGACAACGTTAATCCCAACATTTAGCAAGTTTTGAACATGACTTTTAATGAAAGGCTTAATGAGGTTTGAGTACTTAATGTAATCGTCAAACGTTTGAATTTGTGAGGGATAATGAGCTGACAACCAATCATCTTCTGAAATTAGGACTGCATTATTTTCAGCAGCCACAACCTTAGATTTAGTCGATTTTCCTGCCCCCATCTTGCCACAGAAGAAGAACAGCTTTCCCTGATTTTCCATGTTTCCTCCATTTACGCATAACGCCGCGTTAAGTGGTGAGCAACGCTACCCACCAAACCTAAACCATTGTGATGTAAACACTAAAGCTGAATCAAACCGAGAATGCCAAGCGTTGGGAATCCGTCTTAAACGCTTTGTTATAAAGCAGATTTCCACTAAACGTTAATCTTGCCTTTTAGATAAAGAACACCTTTACCTGATAGAACAACAGTCCCATCTGAAACACAGCACTTCACTACACCACCTCTTTTGGAGGCTTGGTAGGCAACTAAATCGGCTTTATCCAATTTGTCAGCCCAATAAGGAGCCAAACCAGAATGAATAGAACCTGTAACTGGATCTTCGTCACCACCGTTTGCTGGCCAAAAGTAACGTGATACGAAATCATACTTATCGGATTTAGCAGTGACTACAACGTCTAACGGTGCAAGCTGTTTCAATTGCTCAGAGATATAAGTGATGTCCAACACTTCTTGCTCACTAGCAAAGACGGCAAAGTAGGCTTGCCTGTTTTTGAGAACCTCTATCGGCTCGTTAGATAGTCCATTCAGTAGTTGTGTCGGGATTGTAGAAACAACCTCAGGTTTCTGGTTGGGGAAAGTCATTTCAATTTCATTCTGTGCATTGAGAATGACATTTAAGTTTCCGACTTCTTTTGTGATGAACTCAATTTGGTTTTCAGCACCGAACTCATTAAACAATACATGAGCAGATGCTAAAGTCGCATGACCGCAGAAATCAATTTCTGTCAGTGGGGAAAACCAGCGAATTTCATACTGATTAGCACCGACATTTTTTATATAGGCAGTTTCTGATAAGTTATTTTCAGCTGCTATATTTTGCATTAGCTCATCAGAAAGCCAATCTTTGACTGGAACTACTGCTGCTGAGTTACCTTTAAACTGTTGAGCTGTAAACGCATCAACTACGAAAATATCCATTTCCAACGTATAAACTCCATTTGCTTTATAACGCCTTGCTAAGTGGCGCCTGCGATAAACCCGCAAAACCCACTGAACTCCAAACCAAAACCGCCGAGCGTTTGGCGTCCACTTGAGTAACTTGTTAGTTGGCTAGTGCGTTGCTGCGCCAGAAACGCCACCGTACGAAAAAGTAAACCACTACAGCCAAGCGCACAACTCCGCACTCGAAGTTACCCACGATTTACGCAAAGGAATGTGAGCCACTGCATTTCAGCAGAGAAAGCAGACTAAACACACCGCCAAAAGTTTTTACGACGACAACGCCAATGAGCGAATTGAAAGCGAAAATAGCGATAACTGAAACAGCAAAACTCAAAGCAACTTTACGCCCACGAAACTGGCAACCAACCTGCACGAAACCAAAATGAGGCAAATCCTCGAACATTGAAAAGCGCTTGGTTTGATTGATTCAAGAACTGATACCGACAATGCCAAATTGCCGATAACACCAGACTAATGGCCAGAGATTACGCTGAAATAGCCCTAAAAAATCACCCGCCAACTAACGCCTTGCTAAGTGGCGCCTGCGATGAATCCGCAAAACCCACTGAACTCCAAGCCAAAACCGCCGAGCGTTTAGCGTCCACTTGAGTAACTTGTTAGTTGGCTAGTGCGTTGCTCTACCAGAAACGCCACCGTACGAAAAAATAAACCACCACAGCCAAGCGCACAACACCGCACCCAAAGTTACCCACGATTTACTCAAAGTAATGTGACCCACTACAATACGGCAAAGAAAGCGGACACAAAATACCCGTTGAAGTTATTGAGGCGGCAATTCTGACGAGCAGATGAACAGCGCATAAACCTGCCCCTGAAACACCAAAACTCCACGCAACTTTACGCCCACGAAACCCGCCACCAACCTGCACGAAACCACAATGAGGCAACCCACGAACATTAAAAAGCACTTGGTTCGAGTGATTCAAGAACTGATACCGACAATGCCAAATTGCCGATAACACCAGACGAATGGCCAGAGATGACGCTGAACTAGCCTTAAAAAATCACCCGCCAACTAACGCCCTGTTAAGGTGTGAGCAACGCAATACCGATGCTTCCGCATACCACCTTAACCACTACACGCAACGCATAGTAAAAATGCCACGCGTTGCGAATCACTCTTAAACAGTTTGTTATATTTTTTTGTCTTTAAAACCTTTTTCGAGCTTCTGTCCTAGTGAAGTGATCAACGCACGCTTTGGTTTTAAGTCTCCAGACTTTTTATCACGCCCATATACGACTGTAATATTGGCTTTATAGTTTCGTTCAAAAGCAATTTGCTCAAGATTCTCGTCTGAGTTAAAGCTAATTGGAATCCTTTTGTTTTCGGAAATCGAAGGGATATGAGCAGCCCAGCCAGTTTTATGACGCTCCAGGTCCATACTGGTAATGTAAACATCGACGTCATTTTGAGGGATAGATACATCGCCCTCATTGAAATCATAACTTGGAAGAGCCTCTACCAACTCGCGATCAAAAGTGACTATTGGTGCATCAGATGCATTGGCACCAGAGAAAAACTTAACTTCAGCTCCCTGCTCTAACTTAGCTGGTGCAATAATTTTTCTTGCTTCTTTAGCAACCTTTGTTTGACCATGCACCTCAATTGCATGAGCAATTGCGGACTGAATTGCATCTGGCGTTGTACCGTATGCCTCAGCTCCTATATTAATGAATATGTTGTTGTTTGCTTGGATTGTAGCAGTGCTCTCGTCGCGCCCACCAAGCAACTTTTTCATATGGTCAAGAGCCATAGAAGCTCCTGTTACAGCAAGTATTGCTACCAGTACAATCAAGCCGTTTCGAATATTCTTGTTAGTTATTCCTGCATTCATAAGTTTTTCATGAGCCCAGTCGTTTACACCAGTTAAATGGCAGTCTAATGATTGCTGGCTACCAAAAGCTAAACCAATTAGTAAAACTTCCCAAAGGCTACCTTTACTGACCTCATCAACGTAAACCTTGATGTCTTCGATAACGAGGCTGTCATCAAGATGTTCAAGCACCGTTGGAAGCATTTTAATTAATTCTGAATACCCTTGTAATGATGCGATAACATCATCCAACGGAATTGGTTCTTTATTGCTATAGTAAATTTTTTCTTGTGACTCAATATACATCTTTATCCTTAGAGCCTAACCTAGCCAATTAAAAATATAACGCCTTGCTAAGTGGCGCCTGCGATGAACCTGCAAAACCCACTGAACTCCAAGCCAAAACCGCCGAGCGTTTGGCGTCCACTTGAGTAACTGGTTAGTTGGCTAGTTCGTTGCTCCGCCAGAAACGCCACCGTACGAAAAAGTAAACCACCGAACCCAAGCACACAACACCGAAACCAAAGTTACCCACGATTTACTCAAAGCAATGT
>NZ_JCBDGO010000006.1:0-46489 GCF_059834045.1 Vibrio sp. R12-SG2-ISO1
CTACACCCCAGCAAAGAAAGCGTACACAAAGCACCAGTTGGAATTATTGAAGCGGTAATCCTGACGAGCACATGAACAACGCATAAACCTGCCCCTGAAACACCAAAACTCCACGCGACTTTACGCCCACGACACTGGCAACCAACCTGCACGAAACCAAAATGAGGCAAATCCTCGAACATTGAAAAGCGCTTGGTTTGAGTTATTCAAGAACTGACACCGACAATGCAAAATTGCCGATAACACCGGACGAATGGCCAGAGATGACGCTGAACTAGCCCTAAAAAATCACCCGCCAACTAACGCTTTACTAAGTGGCGCCTGCGATAAACCTGCAAAACCCACTGAACTCCAAACCAAAACCGCCGAGCGTTTGGCGTCCACTTGAGTAACTGGTTAGTTGGCTAGTTCGTTGCTCCGCCAGAAACGCCACCGTACGAAAAAGTAAACCACCGAACCCAAGCACACAACACCGAAACCAAAGTTACCCACGATTTACTCAAAGCAATGTGAGCCACTACACCCCAGCAAAGAAAGCGTACACAAAACACCAGTTGGAATTATTGAAGCGGTAATCCAGACGAGCAGATGAACAACGCATAAACCTGCCCCTGAAACACCAAAACTCCACGCGACTTTACGCCCACGAAACTGGCAACCAACCTGCACGAAACCAAAATGAGGCAAATCCTCGAACATTGAAAAGCGCTTGGTTTGAGTTATTCAAGAACTGACACCGACAATGCAAAATTGCCGATGACACCGGACGAATGGCCAGAGATGACGCTGAACTAGCCCTAAAAAATCACCCGCCAACTAACGCCAAATTAAGGTGTGAACAACGCTAACACCTTACCTAAACCATTGTGCCATAAACACGAAACTGGCTTGAAGTGAAAGCGCCGAGCGTTGTGAATCACTCTTAAATTTATTGTTATGTTCTAGTTCACCAGAGCAAATAGAATAAACACGGCCACTAACCCCAAAACTATATACGCCCCTAGGTTCGATCTAAAACTTTGGACTGTAGTTGCACAATAAGGACATACGGACTTATCTGGCTCCCCACGGTATGTAATCATCCTAGGGACAATCTTTTTGTCACAGCCTGGACAGTTGACTCGATCGTCTCTCGGTCTTCCAGACTGATTTTGCTTAAGTGCCTTTCCTGTTATTTTAACGGTTACAGCTCTAGGGCCCTTGTTGCCCATCTTTGATTCAAATTCAACGCTATCACCATTTGTTGGTAACTCTGCGCCAACTACACTGCGCACGTTAAAGTAGTGATCTTGTCCCAAGTCAGAGGTAATAAATCCATAGCCTTTTTCACTACTAAACCACTTAACCAAGCCCTTCATATATTGTCCTTATTTATTGTTTTAATTTAGGATATGTGGAAAAACAGGATGCTGGAAACTATTTTTCAAAAACGTTTGAAGATACGTGAACTGCCCTAGAACATAACGCCGCGTTAAGTGGTGAACAACGCTAACCACAAAACCTAAACCATTGTACCTTAAACACTAAACTTAACTTAAACTGAAATCGCCACGCGTTGTGAATCCGCCTTAAACGCCTTGTTAAGTGTCAAATTCTTGCACGTAAATTACTACGGTATCTGACGAGTCAATAACAGATGCCTCATGATATAAGTCTTCCAATTCATTACGCGTTAATTCACGAGAACCAATCTTTCCTCGGTTAAAGAGTTCTTCGAATAGGTCACCGGAAAGAGAGTACTCTTTTATATCGTCATACGTAAGTTGAAGACCACCGCGCTTACCATAGCTCGTACACTCTTCAATTTTGCAAATTGGTAAATGTTCACCGGTTGAAATAAACTTTTGCTCAGCGGTTTGCAGTTTATCCGTAGGTCTCAAGAAACCGGAACAACATGGGAACCGATATTCTTCGGAATTGGACTGACAAATCCCTTTGTTACAGAGAAATTCTCGCATCTTGTCAATTTGCCCATTCATACGATCATCGGAAAGATACATTTTTCTGTTTTCCCAGATTTTGTATTGAACTGCGACGATACTTATGCCACCAGTGCGATCATTATGTCGCTCATATATTATATCTGCTCCTGTTATGTGCTCAGGTCTATCTGGGTGTAAAACGCGGACTCGAAGGATCTTTCCATCAGTTAAGCGAAAATCTTTATGCGCATGTCCCTTTGAGAGCTCTGGTAAATTTCTTTCAACGTTATATGCATCACGGAAAATCAATTGATTTTCACTGTGAGCTTTAGGTTCTAGTTCTTTTTTTGCCTTATCTAACTGGCTAAGCCTACGTTTAAGCTGGTCAGTCCGTTTGCGGTCTTTTTGGTTTGCTTTAGCAACATCGAGTAAGGACTCGTACTCAGCAATATCCTTTAAGACTAATTCTAAGGCACTAACTTCCGTTTCTTCACGCAGAGACTCTAATTCAGCTCTTTGTCTATATTCCTTTGTCGTATCACTCTCTCGTTCTCTTTTTAGAAGGCTATTTTCCGGACCAAGGAGCTCAGGATAAAGGTCTCCAGCAAACTCTAACGTGTTGTCGTAAGTAGACTTTGACATACTGCCTTTGGAAGCAAGTTTGACCATGTCTCTTACCGCATTGAGAGTCACCCATTCTTGATTAAGTCTATTATTATTTTCTTCCATCGAATCTTATTTCCAACCGTAATACCATGTTGAATTGACACTTAACGCTCGATTAAGTAGCCCGAAACGCACAACGATAGTTTCTGCAGAGCGCCATAACCACTGAACTACCTGCAAACTGAAAATGGCACGCGTTGAGGGTCTGCTTAAATTGTTTGTTATGTAATGACGCACTCGGGCTTTATTGTTGCCTTCAGACTACTAAAAACGTCCTATCACTCAAGGCTCTTTTGATGGATTTGAGTGCGAAAGTCAAATTCGAAGTAGGGGAGTTACAACGATTTCAGGATAGTGAGCTTCAGCGAGTGATTTGGTTTTTGAACCTGAGAAACAAGCCGAGATGAACTTTCCAAGCGATAAGCTCTTTCGTTAACCTTGAATCATCGCGAAGAAGCCAACCCAAAACGCTGGACCAATAACTAAAACTAGCGGAGTAGTTTGGCTTTTCGAAGGACTAAATATTACAGAAAATCAGCCTGTTACATAACGCCAAATTAAGGTGTGAACAACGCTGACACCTTACCTAACGCATTGTGCCATAAACACTAAACTGGCTTGAAGTGAGAGCGCCAAGCGTTGTGAATCACTCTTAAATTTTTTGTTATATGCCCGAACTCATTGTGTATTCTGGATGTCCAGTATGCTCATCCAATTGTTCACTAACTACTTGGAGCCCTTGAGACAAATAGAACTGATAACTAGCCTGATTTTCCTTGTATACGGAAAGACTTAATACCGCCCTTTGAGCTTTAGCATGACTCAATAGTTGCTTACCAATACCTTTACCTTGAAACTCAGGAGAAACGAATATAGCAGCTAAGTTATTTTCATATAGTGCGTAAAAACCTACCACCTTCGACTCAGCTTCGTAAACGTAAGTTTCTGAAGCCGGAATGTAGATATTACGCATGTTCTCTACTTGAGATTTCCAGAACTCAGCTGAGATGAAATCGTGAGCTTTAACTGATGCATTAAGCCAAATTTCAAGAACTGAATCCATGTCATTTTCGTTGTATTTTCTTATCATTTTAAAGCTCTAGATAGCCCGATTTTATCGGGGCAATATAACGCTTTATATACAACCCCAAACCACCTAACGCAACCAACTAGCGCCGCCTATTCTGCATCGGTTCTGTGAACGAAATCTGCTAAATTCTTGCAAAACAACTCGCTAAAGGATGAACCCTTATGATACTGGTCGCAATGTGCGGCAAAGTGCAGTCTAATACCAATAGGGCAGCGTACACTGTTTTATATCCGTTAACCGACACACAAAACGTCATGAAAATCCAATCACCGTTTCTGCAACAAGTGACCGATTATATGCGAGCATCGCACTATGCCAATAAAACGATTGAGGCTTACGTGTCGTGGATCAAACGCTATATTCTCCATCATGATAAACAGCATCCGAGCACGCTTGATGTCCAGCATGTTGAGCAGTTTCTCTCGCACCTATCGCTTGATCGAAATGTCGCGGCGAATACTCAGGCTCAAGCGTTAAACGCGTTGGTTTTCCTTTATGAACATATCTTGAAACAGCCGATTAAAGTCGACATCCGATATCGAAAAGCGACCAAACAAAAGAAACTGCCAGTGGTGTTAACCAAACAAGAAATCCGCGCGCTGCTCGAGCATACCAATCCCAAATGGCGTTTGCCTATCCAGTTAATGTATGGCTCAGGTTTAAGGGTCAAAGAGTGTGTCAGGCTGCGCTATGGAGACGTCGATTTTGATTTTTACGCGTTGCGTATCCACCTATCTAAAGGGAATAAAAGTCGCGTTGTGACCTTGGCCAAAGAACTGTGTCCAGCACTGCATCAGCAAAGAGAAGCGGTAGCCCGCCTTTGGCAAACCGACCTGCTCGCACCGGAGTATGCCGGTGTAATGATGCCTAGCGCGCTAGACAAAAAGTATCCGGGCGCCAACAAAACGCTCAATTGGCAATTTCTCTTTCCTTCCGACAGACTTAGTGTCGATCCCGCATCTAATCAAACTCGCAGGCACCACATTGATGTCACCACCATTCAACGAGCGATTAAAGCGGCGGCCAAACGGGCCAAGATTGAAAAACCTGTGACTTCACACACGCTGCGCCACTCGTTCGCCACGCATCTTCTTGAGAGTGGCGCCGACATTCGAACCGTGCAAGAGCAGCTTGGCCATACGGATGTCAAAACCACTCAAATCTATACTCATGTGATTGAACGTGGAGCAAGCGGCGTTATCAGCCCATTCTCAACGCTTTAAGCTTGGTATTCCACCAAGCAGACAGGCGCATCAATTGAGCACTCATAACCGGTGGGCCTGAATGCATCACTGAGGGTCTCTCGATGAAAACTGACGATGTTATTGGAGTGCTGATTGGCCACCAGCAGCCAATGCTCACACGCGCTCAGGGTAAAATCGCGCGGGAACTGACCTTGTGTATCGACTCTGCCAATATTCTGAGGTGGGGTCACTGAGACATCCAAAATAGAAAGGCAGTTCTGCTTACGACAAGAGACGTACACGTAGCGCTCATCTTGGCTAAGGTAAATCGCACTCGCCGCCTCATAGACCGTCTCTTCTGGTAATAGCGGGACCTCAGCGCTCTGTGACCAATGGCCTTGAGAATAGGTCAGCACCGCAAGCGTTTCAGAGAGCTCGCACACGACATAAGCGAGGTTGCAAGCTTGATTGAATACAAGGTGACGCGGTCCACTGCCGGGAGAAAGGGCCACGGAGTAGTCGAGTTCAAACGACGCGAGCGAATCTTGATGCCGATAAAAATGGACCCGATCACTGCCTAAATCGACCACCACTAAATGACCATCGATAAAGGTGACTTGATGCGCGTGCGGGGTTGATTGCCGGTGAGTCTTAGGTCCAAACCCGTCAATAAAAAGCGTTGTCGACGTAGAAGAAGGGTGATGATTCTCATCGAGTAAGTGAACACTTACATTGCCACTGCCATAGTTAGCAACAGCGACAAACCGTTGAGCAGCATCGATAGCGATATGGCAAGGCGCATCGCCGTGGATCGGCGCACAGTTCATTGCTCCGTTCTTCTCCACTGGTTGGAGATGGACAACTTGCGCCCCCTCTTGCTCAGAGACCTCCGAGAAGGTGTAGAGCCCAGTCGAGGTGTTCACCAGATAGGAAGGATTACGCAACTCACACACATCCTCTAAACGTGTGATTTCTCCTGTCTGGGTATCTAGGGCGATGCGGGCAATGCCGCGGCTTTGGCTAGGGGCATCGGTGTAGGTGCCGACGTAAAAATGTCTCTGCGTTATGGTCATAATGCGTGTCTTGATGGCGTTTGTTCTACCATGCCGCCAGCAGACGCTGGCGGCAATCGTACTGAGCGATCAGTTATAGAAAGTGTGAAGTAACCTCTCAGTCGGCGTGACGATGGCGACAATGATTTCATCCATGATGATGGCATTCTCATCAATCACATGCTGATAGTTCGTGCGCTTGGATCACCAACCGCTGGATGAATCAAAATGACAAGGCGCCAACAACGGCGCCTTGTCACTTACTCACGTAAACTTCTCACTTGCCCGCGTAAAGAAGTGTAAATGGCTCATTTGGTGTTTGCATAAATTATGAACCCGAGTATAGTGAACTTAATTATGAGCCAATACATTATTTGGACCTTTACGTTAACTAAGGAGTCACTATGGCGACTTACCTCTATACTCGCTTCTCACCCAAAAACCGAGCGTATCAAGAACACTTGGCTGCACTGCAAGCACACACCGGCGATGCCAAGCACTTTGAAGACCAAGTACAAGGCTGCGTGCCACCCAATGAACGGGAGCAATTTCAATCGCTCTTCAACAATCTACAATCTGGCGATACGCTGGTGATTTGGTGGTTCACCGTGTTTGGGCGTGATTTTAGCCAAGCTCTCGCAACAATCGAGGATATTCTCGACAAGGGCGTGACACTGCAAACCCTTTGCCAACCCATGACCTTTGCGCCTAATTCCGCAGAAACACAAACGCTACTGAGTATGCTCAGCGGCTATGCGCAAGTACAGACACAGCATCGCTTGTTTGCCGCCGAGCAAGGGCGCCGAGCACTCAAGCGTCACCCTGAACAATGGAAACAGAAGTTTCGTGGTAGACCTGCCGATCGCAGCAAGCACAAACAGATTGCCGCGCTGCTCTTTGAAGGCCTTACCTTAGCTCAAGTAGCCGAGCAGTGTGATGTCAGTTTATCGACCGTCAAACGCGTTAAAGCCAAGCTCAGTGAGCATGACCACGAAGGTGAATTGCGCCGCCGCGGTCATGGAAAACACGCTCACTTTACGCGCAAAGGGGACCGTTAATGGCCAAGGCGATTCACTTTCGCTCCATCTTACTGGCGTGTCTTATCATCAGTATCGGTCAACTCAGTATGGGGTTGGTCTTTCCAGCGCTGCCTTGGATCGCAAAAGATTTCGCGATCACGCTTGATGAAGCGCAGCTGTTGGTCGGTATTTACCTGCTCGGCTTTGGTCCTTCGCAATTTATCTACGGCCCTATCTCTGATGCCTTGGGTCGCAAAAAGGTGCTGCTGACTGGGCTGCTGATTGCGATGTCAGGTCTTATGCTGATCATTGCGCTTAGCGACTCATTTATGGGCATGGTCGCTGGGCGCTTTCTACAAGGGCTCGGCACTGGCTGCTGCGCAGTATTAGCCCGCGCTTCGACTCGTGACCGATTTAGCGGCCCAGAGCTGCCTGTGGCGATGTCATACATTGCGATGGCGGCGTCCATTACCCCACTCATGGCGCCGGTGCTTGGCGGCTTTATCAACTTTCACTTTGGCTGGACGATGGTGTTCGTCTCACTGCTCGGCTATCTCGGGTTAGCCTGGGTGGTGATTGCGCTCCGTTTTGATGAAACGCTGCACAGCACCAGTGCCATCCCCTCGCCAAAGGCGATGGTGAGCCAATACCGTGCTCTGCTGACCTCGCGCTACTTTATGAGCTTTGCTAGCATCGGCTGGCTTAATTTTAGCTTGATGATCACCACGGTGTCGGTGATGCCATTTATTATGCAAGATCACATCGGCATGACCTCCGACGAATACGCAATGTGGGCGCTGATCCCAACACTGGGTATGTTGGCAGGCACGAGCCTGTGCAACCGAGTAAGACCGCTGATTGGCACCAAAAAGATGCTGCTGTTTACCCCCGCCTTACACCTCAGCGCAGCGCTGTGGCTGTTCTTTTGCCCGGTAGAACCACTGTTTTTAATGTTGGGTCAACTGTTGATGATCTTAGGCAATGGTATTGCGCTGCCCTGCGCGCAAGCGATGGTGATGCTGCCCTACAAAAAGCAAGCGGGCGCGGCGGCGGCCATGTCGGGAGGTGGGCAAATGGTCGTCTCTGCGCTCGTGAGTATGACGCTCGTGCAGCTCGGTCTCAGTCAGGCTTGGCATTTATCGTTTGTCATCGCACTGTTTGCGGCGGTGACCCTGAGCAATATTTTGCGCGGGTTTGATGAAGTTGAGCGCTCAGCCGCAGCCGAGCGCTCTGCACTGTCCACCGATTGACTTAGCGCTATACGCCACCAAAGCAGAGGTATTTGATGTCGAGGTATTCATCCAGTCCCTGCTTGGCACCTTCTCTGCCGATACCAGACTGTTTTACGCCGCCAAATGGCGCCACTTCGGTAGAGATAATCCCTTCATTGATGCCAACCATGCCGTAGTCCAGCGCCTCGGCTACGCGCCAAGCTCGGCCAATATGCTGAGTATAAAAGTAGGCGGCGAGACCATAAGGCGTGTCGTTGGCCTGCTCAATTAACTGCGCCTCATCGTCAAAGGCGATGATAGGCGCGATGGGGCCGAAAATTTCATCTTGGACCAGCGCCATCGTGTGCTCAACCTCTGTCAGCACCACTGGCGCCATAAACTGCCCGTCTAACGTCTGCGCTTTGTTGACCACGACCGCGCCTTGCGCTTTGGCCTGCTCCACCAGCGACAAAAGCTTTTGTTTGGCTTCATGGGTAATGATGGGGCCTATCTCTACGCCTTCGTCGAGGCCATTACCAACCTTTAACGCCTCCACTTTCGCAACAAATTTCGCCACGAATAAGTCGTAGATGTCACGCTGAACATAAAAGCGGTTGGCGCACACGCAGGTCTGCCCAGCATTGCGAAACTTAGAGGCGATAGCCCCATCTACCGCCGCATCTACATCTGCATCGGCAAACACGATAAAAGGGGCGTTACCGCCCAGCTCCATCGATGTGCGTTTAACGTCATGTGCGCTTTGCGCCAGCAAGGTTTTGCCCACTCGAGTAGAGCCAGTAAACGAGAGTTTGCGAATCAACGGAGAAGAGGTAAACCGTTCACCCACCTCTGGCGCGCTGCGCCCAATCACCACCTGAAACACATCAGGGTGGATGCCCGCTTGATACGCCAATTTGGCCAATGCGAACGCGCTCAGCGGGGTGAGTTCAGACGGCTTGACGATAAAGCTGCATCCCGCCGCCAACGCTGGCGCCGCTTTGCGAGTGATCATGGCAATCGGAAAGTTCCACGGCGTAATGGCGCAAGCCACGCCTACCGGCTGCTTTATGGTCACAATGCGCTTATCCCCACTTGGTGCGGGGATGGTTTCACCGTAGGCTCGCTTTCCCTCTTCTGCAAACCACTGAATAAAGCTCGCGCCGTAGGCCACCTCACCTCGCGCTTCGGGCAGCGGTTTACCTTGCTCAAGCGTCATCAGGGTTGCCAGTGCTTCTTGGTGTTCAAGCAACAATGCATGCCAGGCAAGCAGGCGATTCGCCCGCGCTTTGGCGCTCAGTGCCGCCCACTCAGGCTGTGCCTTATGCGCGCGCCCGATGGCCTGCTCTATCTCTTGCGAGGTGCTAACAGGCACCACACCCACTGGCTCGCCTGTTGCAGGGTTATGCACGGCAAGCCCAGCGTCGGTGTCTGGTAAAAGCAATGAAATCTCGCTCGGATCAAGCCTATTTTCCATGATGTTCCCCTAACTTGACTATTCTTACTGATTGACAGTTCTTACTGACTGACCGCTCTTGTTCACTGACCGTATGGATTTTCACTCTAAGTGGATAAGAAAAAGGGTGCAAGCGCCCAGTTTCAGGTGTAGCTTGAATTTCAAAGATATCATCCATTTTCAAAAGGAATAACAATGAGTTCAGAGATGATCGCCTTGACCCTAGCCGGTGTCGGGGTTCTAGGATTAGTCTGTCAGTGGGTCGCATGGCAACTTAAACTGCCGGCGATTCTATTTTTGTTGATTGCTGGATTGCTAGTAGGGCCAGTGCTTGGCCTGTTCTCACCCGAGCAAGCCTTGGGCGACCTGTTTTTCCCCATCATTTCACTGGCAGTTGCCGTGATCCTATTTGAAGGCAGCTTGACCCTGAACTTCAAACAAATAAGGGGGATCAGTAAAAGTGTTTGGAGTATCGTCACCATAGGGGCAGTGATCTCTTGGATCATTACCTCGTTCGCGACCCACTATTTGCTTGGCCTAGACTGGACCATCGCCTTCCTCTTTGGCAGCTTAACCGTGGTGACAGGGCCAACAGTGATCGTGCCGCTGCTACGCACGGTCAGGCCAAGCTCACGCCTGGCCAATATTTTGCGCTGGGAAGGGATCTTAATTGACCCATTAGGCGCGCTGTTTGTGGTGATGGTGTATGAATTCATCGTCTCACAAAGCGAAGTGCACAGCTTAGCCGTGTTCGGCACCATTTTGGTGGTCGGTTTTGGCTTGGGCATCACAGCGGGCGTGTTGGTGGCCGCCATGATGCGCCGCCATTGGTTACCAGAGTATTTGCAACCGTTTGCCGTGCTGACCATTGTACTAGGGGTATTTGCCGCCTCCAATTATCTTGAACACGAATCGGGTCTTTTGACCGTAACCGTGATGGGCGTATGGCTTGCCAACGTCAAAGGCGTCAGCATTGCACACATCCTCCATTTTAAAGAGAACCTCACCATTCTCTTTATCTCTGGTCTGTTTATTCTACTCGCCGCGCGAGTGTCCGACTTTGAGCAGCTTGGTTTCGCGGCGTTGGTGCTGTTTGCCGTCATCCAGTTGGTGTCTCGTCCGGTGTCAATTTTCCTGTCCACGGCGCGCAGCCAGCTGTCGACCAAAGAGAAAGCCTTCCTCGCTTGGGTTGCCCCGCGCGGTATCGTTGCCGCTGCGGTCTCTTCACTGTTTGCCATTAAACTGACCTTTTTGGAGGTCGAAGGCGCAAACTTGCTGGTGCCACTGATCTTTATGGTCATCATCGGCACCGTGGTGCTGCAAAGTGCCACGGCCCGCCCGATCGCGGCTTGGCTGGGTGTCGCAGAGCCTTCGCCAAGAGGCTTTTTGATTGTGGGTGCCAACGATGTTGCGCGCAAAATTGGTAAAGCGATTTCAACCTACGACTGCCGAATTCTGATGGCCGATTCCAACTGGGACTACGTACGCAAAGCGCGCATGGACGGGTTTGATAGCTACTACGGCAACCCAACCTCGAGCCATGCCGAAGACAACCTCGACCTGATTGGTATTGGTCAGGTGCTGGCGGTCACCCCCGACCAACATTTCAACTCTATTGCCAGTGTGCAACTCGCGACCGACTTTGGCCATCGCAAGGTGTTTTGTCTGCATGAAAAGAAAAGCGATGAGTCACAAGATAAGCATACTCACAACTCTGAACACGCCTACTCCCTGCTGCTCGGTGGCACAGTCAGCTATAAAAAGTTGGCCAGTATGATTGGTCAAGGGGCTGAAATGAAGCACACCAAGATCAGTGATAACTTCACCTTTGAGGATTACAAGGCGCAGTACAAAGACGCCACCGTGGTGCCGTTGTTTGTGGTCAATGTGAAAAACCGCATCCAGATTGTCAGCCAGCCAGATGAACTCAAGCCCGTGGCGGGCGAAATCATGGTGTCACTGATCCACAGCAAAGAGAACAATCACAAAGACAGCACTCTCAAAGACAATAACGGCCGAGAGACGAAAGCCGAGTAACGGCGCTCGGCGAAGCATCACACGCCAAGCCATAAAAAACCATCGCCCACCGATTTGGTGGGCGATGGCGTTTTAACCGCTCGCTACAACCAGCGTTTGCGCCTAAAGACGTACAATAGCGCCGACGCGACACCAATCATCACACCCCACAACACAAAATAGCCGTGCTCAAACCGCAGCTCAGGAATGTATTCGAAGTTCATTCCGTAGATACCGGCAATAAAGGTCAACGGCACGAAAATCGCTGATACCACCGTCAATAGCTGCATGGTCTTGTTCAGTTGATGCGAACTCAGCGAGATGTAACCTTCAATCAAGTCGCCGCACAAGTCGTAGTACATGGAAGTTAAGCTTTCGAGACGATCGAATTTATCAAACACATCACGGAAGCTGTGTTTCACCTCTGAATCGTTCATATCAATGAAGGCCAGCTCTTCTTCCATCACCTGATCAATCAACTTCACGTGGTAGGACTGCACGCGATGAATTTTACGCAGATGGGATTTAAGCAAAATCAGTCGCTGCATCAGCTCATCACTGGATTGCGTCAGCATGCCATCTTCCAACTCACTGATTTCATCTTCCGCTTCTAACACCGCATCGGTAAAACGCTGCGCCGAGGCGTTCATGATTTTACTCAACAGCAAGCTTGGTGAACGCAAATACTTCGCCAGCGATTTGTGCGCCGCTAACGCTTCAATACCGAACGAGTGCTCCACACGGCGGGTGATCAGGATGTTTTCCCCGACAAAACAGGCAAGCGCCATGGTTTTTAAATCGAGATGCTCTTCAACATGACTAAAACCGCGATAAAGCACGAAAGTATGCTGATCAAACTCTTCCACCTTAGGCGGACGGCGATCGCGCTGCGCATCTTGAATGGCTAATGGGTGGCAGCCTAGCTTAGCGAGAAGCTCGGCTTCCTGCTGAGCGGGCTCTTCATAAAAATCTAACCAAATGTGGCCACCTTGAGTTTGCCACTGAGTGATTAACTCTTCGCCGCCTTCGGACAACTGATTGTCATGTAGATAAAACGCTTTTAGCACTCTGACGCTCCTTAATTTTCACGCCCAACCGTGATTATTTACGGTTAAAAAGTGAGTTGATAAAAAAAATCGAACAATTAACGGGATAAAACAAACATTATCTAATACTGAAGGTTATCTAATACTATAGGGAAACAGCATCAGTGAATCCTCAATCAGCTCACGTTTGTGGCTGCTGGCCAAGTAAATCGCATAGATATCACGATGAAACGTCGGCGTATTGGGCACCAAATGCAGTTGCTGACGGCGCAACTGGGCAAAACACATCTGCCGCGGCAAGTACGCCGCCCCGCCCGCCTCGAGAATAAATGAGAGGGCAACATTGGGCTGCGTCATATGATGCCTTGGCGCGAGCTCTTCGCCAAAGTGATGGGAAAACATAGAGTTAATCGCATCACCGTAATCCACCATCACAAAGCTCTCTAGCTCCGACGCTTCCCTTACTGGCGTCGTACTGACCAACACCAAAGGGACAGTGCAGAGCTTTTTCGCCACGACTTCATCGGTATGTGGCGGCTCAAACAGAAACGCGATATCTAAGATTCGGTTGAGGACCCGTTTACGCAATTCCACCGATGAGTAAGTGTGAGTGTAAAGATGGACATCATCAATATTACGGTGAATTTTTTGTAACCAGTCATGCAGCACCATATCCCAAATGGACATCATGGCACCTAAAAATAGCTGCGAGCCATCGCTGTCTGTCACGCCGACTTCTTGCTTTATTTTGTGCCACATCGCCATCATGTCGTTGGCGTGCTTGACCATTTTATCGCCTTCTGCGGTCAGTTTTAGGCGCTTGTTAGCGCGATCAAACAGCATCACCCCCAACTCATCTTCAAGCTGTTTGATTCGGGAGCTGACCGCCGCCTGCGTCAGGTGTAAGTTCTGAGCAGACATCCGAATATGGAGCGTTTGGCTCACTTCAATAAAGGTCTTTAGTAATTCAATCTTCATCGGCTTTGATAAATTTTTTCAAACAAACTGTAAGAAATATAGAGTTTTGCTTATCGATTTTCAAAGACTACAGTTAAGTCACACAAACACAAAGGAGTGCCTCATGAAAATCGCTATTCTGTCTCGCAATAAAAAACTCTATTCCACTCAGCGTCTCGTCGAGGCGGGTATCGAACGTGGCCACGAAGTCGATGTGATCGACACTCTACACTGTTACATGGATATAACAAGCAGCCGCCCTACCGTACGTTATCACGGTGAAGAGTTGCCGCTGTACGATGCGGTGATTCCGCGTATTGGCTCTTCCATCACCTTCTACGGCACTGCGGTGGCAAGACAGTTTGAAATGATGGGCACCTTTAACGTCAATGAGTCGGTGGCGATCAGCCGCTCTCGTGACAAATTGCGCTCGCTACAATTGCTGTCTCGCAAAGGCATTGGCCTACCAAGAACGGGCTTTGCAAGCAAACCGGACAACATCAAAGACTTGATCAAAAACGTCGGCGGCGCACCGCTGGTCATTAAATTGCTTGAAGGTACCCAAGGCATTGGCGTGGTACTTGCGGAAACCTCTAAAGCGGCGGAGAGCATCATCGAAGCCTTTATGGGACTGCAAGCGAACATTTTGATTCAAGAGTACATCAAAGAGTCTGGCGGCGCTGACATTCGCTGTTTGGTGATTGGTGGACGCGTGGTTGCTGCAATGAAGCGTCAAGCGGCCGAAGGGGAGTTTCGCTCCAACCTGCACCGTGGCGGCTCTGCGGAGATCATTCGTTTGACCAAAGAAGAGCGCGAAACTGCGGTCAATGCGGCCAAAGTGATGGGCTTGAATTTCTGTGGCGTTGATTTGCTGCGCTCCAACAGCGGCCCGATGGTGATGGAAGTCAACTCCTCTCCAGGTCTAGAAGGCATTGAAAAAGCAACCAACCTCGATGTGGCGGGCAAGCTGTACGAATTTATTGAGAAAAACGCCAAATTTAACGCCAACAAGACGCGTGGCAAGGGTTAATAAGCATGACAGAACTGAAAATTGGCGCTCACACGATTAAGCCGGGCGAGCGTAAAAAGATTGCGCTGCCAGTAGCAAAGCTGTATACAGACGCCGAAGTTTCGCTGCCGGTGTATATCGTGCGTGGAAAACAGGCAGGGCCGACGATTTTCGTTAGTGCCGCGGTGCATGGTGATGAGCTCAATGGCATTGAAATTGTCCATCGCATCATCAACATGAAACGCTTTCGCGTCCTGCGTGGTACGGTGATTTTTGTGCCTATGGTGAACGTGCATGGTGTGATTCATCAAAGCCGTTATTTACCTGATAGACGCGATCTCAACCGCAGCTTTCCGGGCTCGCCTAAAGGGTCGCTCGCGGCTCGAGTCGCCAATATTTTTAAAACCGAAATCATCGACAAATGCCAATACGGTATCGACTTGCATACCGGCGCGATTCATCGCACCAACTTGCCACAGATCCGGGCTAACGTTGAAGATGAGGTGACCGCAGAGCTGGCCAACGCCTTTGGTGCGCCTGTGGTACTGCACTCGGAAGAAATTGACGGCTCACTGCGCGATTGCGCCGCCAACTCGAATACCAAAGTCTTGGTGTATGAAGGCGGTGAAGCACTGCGCTTTGATGAGACCTCTATTCGTATGGGCACCCGTGGCGTGATTCGCGTCCTGCGCCATCTCAACATGGTCAGCAAAGGTCGCAACCAACGTAAAGGGGTCCCGGAGCCTGTGGTCGCTCGTGGCAGCCAATGGGTTCGCGGCAGTGCCAGTGGCATCGTCAGACACAAGTACCAGTTGGGTGACTACGTCAAGAAGGGCGATGAACTGGCTACCATTAGCAGTGCGTACGGTGAAAAGTTGGCGGTGATTGTCGCGCCTCGCACAGGGGTCATCATCGGTAAGCAAAACATTCCTTTGGTTCAAGAAGGCGAAGCCATGTATCACATCGCCTATTTTGATGAAGATGAAAAAGCGGTCGCCGAACAGATAGACAAACTGTCTGAAGACGTCGCCTCTAGAGAGATAAAAGAAGGTCTGTAATGAAAAGCAGCAACACAGAAAAAGTCATTATTGGTCGCTTAGAGAACATTTCCTTGCCTGAACTGGGCATTGATAATCTCACCGTGCGAGTGGATTCAGGCGCGCAAACCTCGTCCCTACACGTTGATCACATTAAGCTTATCAAAGTGAACGGTAAACCCGGTATTCAGTTTGATATTCACCCAGAAGTGCACGACGTCGACAAAGTGGTGCGATGCAAATCTGAGTTGTATGATCTGCGCAAAATCAAGTCATCCAACGGTATGTCAGAGCAGCGCTACGTGATTGAAACGATGGCCAAATTGGGCGAGTTAGAGTGGCCGATTCAAATTACGCTCACCGACCGCTCAGACATGACTTATCTGATGTTGCTGGGCCGCCAAGCGATGGGCAAACGCTTTTTAATCGACCCTGCGCAGGTATTTTGCGGGTCTAGCATACAGGAGTAGAACACTATGTTTGAGCAAGCCATTTCATGGTTAGAAATGACGCTCTTTACCTTTAACGAACAACCGATCACCTTGTGGGCTATCTTGATGGTTCCAACTTGGATAGTGGTGAGTTTGTGGATCGCGAAATTGATGATCAAAGCGGTCTCATCAAGGCTGGCGTCCAATGGCAAAGATCCCAACATCATCCATTTGATTGAGCGGATTTTGTTTGTGATTGCCCTTGGCATCATCTTCCTCACCACCTTGTCGATGCTCAACATCCCGATCACGGCGTTTGCGTTTCTCTCCGGTGCCATTGCGATCGGTTTTGGTTTCGGCGCCCAAAACATCATCAACAACTTCATCAGTGGTTGGATTTTGATTGGCGAAAAGCCGATTCGAATCGGCGACTTTCTTGAAGTGGAAGGCGCAAAGGGCACGGTGGAGCAAATCAACACCCGCTCGACCCGTATTCGCCGTGTCGATGGCGTGCATATGTTGATCCCAAACAGCAAGTTGCTTGAAAATACAGTGATCAACTGGACGCTACGCGATGAACTGGTGCGCGCGTCGGTTGTCGTCGGTGTGGCATACGGCAGTGATGTTCGCTTGGTCGAAAAGCTGATGCGTGAGATCACCACCAGCAATCCAAAGGTGCTGCCTAAACCTGAACCCAAAGTCTTTTTCCAAGACTTTGGCGACAACGCCCTGATCTTTGAATCCTTCTTCTGGATTCACTCGCAAGTTGAAGGGGGCATCCGATCCGTCTCAAGTGAGATTCGCTTCGAGATTGACGCCGCGTTTAACGAGCACGGCATCACCATCGCCTACCCGCAGCGTGATATTCACCTCGACGGGGCTATCAAAATAGTGCGAGAGCCGCGTTAAATGGCAAGGAAGGGAACGTGTTGCTCCCTTTTTCATACCTTAAACACCACCACACTTTGCGTTAGCTCGCCGGACACTTGTTTAAAATCGCCATTGATTTTCGCTATGGCTTCTGCGCTCTGAGTGATCGCCTGCGTCAATGAATGGGCTTGGGCGACTTCTTGATTTAGGGTTTGCATCATAGAACATTGATGATCCGACGCTTGTGAAATACGCGAGTTAATCGCATTGATCTCGGTCGCCGCGGTTTCAATACGTTGAATTTGTTCGATCACCTCTAGGGTACTTACTCGGCTCGCCTCACTGTTTTCCAGTGTTTGCGACATTTTTCCTGCCATCTGTTTCGACGAATCAGAGAACTGGGCCAACAACGAATCAATTTGCGCAGTACAATTTCGCGTTTTCGAGGCCAAGACTCGTACTTCATCGGCCACCACCGCAAACCCTTTGCCTGCTTCGCCGGCTCTTGCGGCTTCAATCGAGGCGTTGAGAGCCAGCAAATTGGTCTGATCTGCGATTTGAGAAATCGTATCAAGAATGCCGCTAATGCCCGCAGAGACTGTATCCATAACGCTCATTGACGCGGAGATTTGCTCTGTATTTTCAACCAACGCCAATACGTTTTTCTCCGCACTGCTCCCTTTGGTTACCGCATTGCCCACTTGGGTGCTGATCTGCTGAGCCAGTTGCATCGCTTGGTCAGTTTGTTGCTGAATGGCTTGGGAGGAGTGGCGAATATCCTCAATCGCACGCGAGAGACTGACGCTCTGCTCACCATAGCTGGCAACCGTCTCTACATTGCAACTGGTTTGATGGTCGAGCGCATCACGCGCTTGATTCAACGCGATATTCGAGTGAGAGATGTTGCGAAACAGCGATTGTAAGCTGTCCATAAAGTGGTTAACCGAGCGAGAAATTTGACCAATTTCATCACGACGGTTGAGATCGATGCGTTGGGTCAAATCCGCATCGTGCCCAGACAGACTCTCCATCAACTCTTTGAGTCGTACCAAAGGATCAATTTGCACTTTGAGGCTGTACAAGGTGAAAATCAGCATCACGAAAGCGCACACCGCAAGGTATTTGGTGATGTCTTGATTGATGCTTTGCGTGATGCCATCGATATAGTCCGCTTCGATGTAGGCGCGTAGCGTCCATGTGGACTCACCGACGGTAATGGTATCGGTTTGTTTGAGTTGATGGTGAGCTTGACTGGTGGAATAGATAGAGTGGCCTTGGCCATCAAGCACTTCAAAGTAGACTCCGGGAATGCTGTAGCGCTCAATCAGTACACCAATCAAACTTAAATCTATGGTGAAGAAATCGACCACGCCGCTTTTTTTCTTCGAGATGATCACTTGCGCCGCTCCTTGGTCTGAAAGCGTTTGGGTGATCTTGATGCCTTCTTGGTGTTGCCGGGCAAGGTCGATGAAATACTGCGCGTCTTCGGCTTTTAGGCTGCCTTTGTCACTCAGCGCGGTTTTATTGATCAATTTAACCACTTGCCCATAGCCGAGCTTTTGTTTGGTATCACGAATACCAATGATGCCAAAATCGAGACTTTCAATGACAGAGATATCACGCTCTAACGATTGCTTGATTTCACTGCTGATCAAGCTAACGTTTTTCATCATGCGCGTCTCATAGGAGGTCGTGATGTAATCGCCTATCACGTGTTTAACGCTAAAATAAGCCGTAGTGATGGTAATGAGTAGTGAAACCGCGAATAAGGCAATGATCTTATTCTTCAACGAGAGTGATGTCATACAACAGCCCAAATAAAAAGGCTCTTAAAATGGTAATGCCGCCATATTGCTTGCTTATCCCCCCAGATAAATATGACCCACTTTAAGAGCAAAATCGGAAAGGTATCCCAGCACACGCTGGGAAAAGATAGATCAGGTTGGGGTACGCTGATCTATCTAAACAGTTGGATTACATTAAGGTTGGATTACCACCACGCTTCGATTTGTACGCCATAGTTAATGGTGTCATTGCTCTTACCGCTGTTGAATGACTCCCCTTCGTTGTCTTTGAAGTAGCTAGCAAAGAAACGAATTTCTGGACGTGCTAGGAACGAATCACCCGCAGTGATGGCGTGGGCAATGGTGATCTTGCTACCGCTCATCTTGTCATCAATCCAATCCGCATCACCTTTGATTTCTTTGTCAAAGTATCCCAGTTCTAGCATGGTTTTGTTGTATGGTGACCAGTTGTACGTTGGTCTCGCAACAAAGGAGAAAAGTGTGACATCGTCAGTCCAACCACCCCAGCTTTCTTTTTTGCCATAATCTTTAGTTTGACCGTAAGTTAAGACATGGTTCACTACAACGTTGTCACCTAGGTAAATATCACCCGTACTGATGAAGCGATAGCCTTTAGCTTCGCTGACATCATCACTCCAAATATCGTACCAACCGCCACCTTGTGACGTCGCATTTTGCGCTAAGCCTTTATCCATGTACTGAAGTACAAACTTGTTCCAACCCATTGAGAAACTTTGGCTAAGTTCAGCAGTCAACATCAAGCCATTCTTAAAGTCTTCCGTTAACTCTTCTTGAGCATCTGTTGGGTTAATAATCGCGTAGTCGATACCAAATTCAGTCCATGAACCCTCCCAAGGACTAAAGCCAGCGTAACGCAAATCTAGGTAGTATGTGTTGAGATCACCATGACTTGTTTTCGTATCGCCTTCCCACGTAGCGAGCTCATTGTCAGCACGAATCACCGCCGCTGAAATAGCCCCTGTATCAAGTTTGATGTTTTCAATACCGACGCCGTAACCTGAAATATTCCAGTATTTTGTATCAATGATGTGTAAGTCATGACGTTGATAGAAGCGCTTACCCGCCCAAATCACCGCGTCCGGAGAGGCAGGAATATAACCTTTCGCCTGAACATTAAGCTGTTTTATCGCAAAGTTGGCACTATCATCTTTGGTCCCTTCGGACTCTAGATTTCCGTCCGAAGACATTTCAAACATACTTTCAAAATACATGGAGCGGCCATCTTGATTAAATAACTCTTGGCCCAATCCAATTTCTGAGTAGGTGTCGTACTCGTTGCCTAAACGACCCAATGTCGTTTTATTGAACTCATCACCGCCTTTAATACCACCGCCATCTGCACTGGCACCTAGCCCGGCACGAACGTAACCGTGAAAGTCTACAGCAGCGACTTGAGTGGCAAATAAAGAACCTAAAATAGCGACCGTCAATGTTGTCTTTTTCATTGTATTTCCCTTTTGTTTTATTTCCGAGTTATTGGTTGGGCCAGTATTTCCTTCACTTTCTTTAGGCAACACTTACCCGTAAGACGAATCTCGTCTCATTATTTAATTGTGTTTTTTCAGCGCCTAACAACGTGTTAGGCGCTATTGGGTTATAACTGCGTTTTAATCACTATCACTTGATATGGCTTAGCGACGATGGCCTGTGTCACCTCTTCTTGTGTATCCGCCAACACCCAGCGCCCTTTCGGACAAGGGACAATCTGCTCTTGGTTGAGGAAGTTCATGATAAACACATAGCGTGTCTGCGCATCTTCACGTGTGGTGACCGATACCCCGATTGGAATCCCCTCTATCGGCGCATGAATACCGTGGCGCTGAACAATCGCCTGATAGAAGGCCTCATTAAACGCCGTTTCTGTACGCGCTGCGATGTAATACGCCACCCCTTGACCATGCTGATTTTGGGTCACGACCGGCTTGTCTTTGAACATATCTTCTTGGTAGTACGCCAAGGCTTGCGCTGTCTCGAGATGAATGTGCTCCATCAGATGTTTCGCTTGAAACTCCCCTTCCAGCGCAAATTCAGACGGTGCAGAAACACGGAATGCCACGCGCTCATGATCATAAAGTGAGTCAATTTCCTCAGCCCAGATACCCAGAGTTCGACGCAGTGGGCTCCCTTCTCCGCCCGGGAATCCCCCCATAAAGCAGAGATCATTATCATCGACAATGCCGGTCCAATACGTTGCGACTAAGGTACCCCCTTGCTCAACAAACGCCTCTAATCGCTCCGCGACGCCGGGTTTGATGAGATAGAGCATGGGCGCAACCACGACTTTATAAGGCGTAAAGTCACACAATTGCTCAATGATGTCGCAGCTGATCCCTTGACGCCAAAATCCTCGGTAATGATCGCACACCGTTTGTTCGTAATGCATACCTTCATTGCGCGGGCCTGAGGCATCATCCAGTGCCCAGCGGTTTTCCCAGTCAAACAGAATCGCCACCTCGGCTTTGGTGCTGGTTCCCGCGACATCGTTGATCTGCTGTAAGTACTCACCAACCGCCGTCACTTCTCTACCTGTACGGGTGTCAGCATGACCAACATGGTCAATGACGGCGCCATGGAATTTTTCAACAGAACCGCGGCTTTTGCGCCACTGGAAGTATTGAACCGAATCCGAGCCATGCGCGACCGCTTGCAAAGAGGAGAGGAGATGCACCCCGTCTTTTTTCAGCTTGGTAATGGGCTGCCAGTTTGTTTGACTCGGCGTCGACTCCATCAACAAGAATGGCTGATTCTTCAAAGTGCGCATCAGATCATGATACATACCGGTGTAGCAGGCGAGCGCGATTTCATCAGCATCACGGTGCCACAGTGGGTAGCTGTCCCAAGAGACGATATCGATCGACTTCGCTAGCTCCCAGTAGTTGTAATCATAAAAATACTCCATGAAGTTGGCAGTCGTCGGCAACTGAGGGTTGACCGCTTTGAGCGGCGCGATTTCATGCTGACAGAAATTGGACACGCGATCGGTGCAAAAGCGTTTCCAATCTAACTTGAGCCCGTGCACCGAGTTTTCACCAATCGGTGATGGCGACTCAATCTGCTCCCAACTGGTGAAAGTGTGACTCCAAAACGCACTCCACCATTGCTTGTTGAGGTTGTACAAAGAGCTGTATTTGTTCTTCAGCCACAAACGAAACTCTTCCTGACAGTAATGACAATGACAATCACCGCCATATTCATTGGAAACGTGCCAACCGATCACCGCGGGGTGATCGCTGTAACGCTCTGCCAACTTGCTGTTCATGATGGTGACTTTGTCACGGTAATTAGGAGAGCTGTAGCAATGGTTGTGACGCTCGCCATGCAACTGCTTAACGCGTGCACTGTTAACGCGCAATACATCCGGATAACGCTGTGAGAGCCACGCAGGACGCGCGCCACTCGGTGTCGCAAGGAACACCGAGATGCCGTTTTCAGCTAAGCTATCCAACACATTGTCTAACCACTCAAATTGGAACTCTCCCTCACTTGGCTCCAGCGCTGCCCAGCTAAAAATACCCACTGACATCACGTTGCAACGTGTCTGCTTCATCAGTTCGATATCTTTGGCCAGAATATCGGGCCGATCCAACCACTGCTCTGGGTTGTAATCTGCCCCGTGGAGCAAGCCTTTAATCTTGGGAATGATGTGTTGTTTATTATTCATTATTGACCTTTAAATACTTCTAATGACGGCAGGGCATTGCCTTCAAAATCAAACAGCGCTTGGTTCTCCCAGGAGTTGCCCATGTCCCATTTGTCGCCGCTGTAATCCATTCCCGCTTCTGTTGACCACGTCGCCCCGTCAATAGGTAGCCACGCAGGTTCCCAGTAGTAGATACCCAGTCCTTGCTCGTTAGGTAAGTCGTTCATCAGAGTCATGATGTCCGCCAGGTATTGCGCTTGGCCATTCACGGAGACGCTGTAGCCCTCAATAGGACCGGACTCAGAGTAGCTATTGCCGAGTGAGTCACCGTTCTCGTTGGTGAATGGGAACGAGGTTTCGACCAACACAATGGGTTTGTTGTATCGGCTGATGACATCATTCATGTTGGCTTTCACTTTATCGATAGGACCGTGCCACCACGGATAGTAAGACATACCAATCACGTCATAATCGACGCCATGCTTGGTAATTTCGTCAAACCACCAGCGGAACAGGCCATTGTCTCCCGCTTCAGCAAGGTGCAGCATGATTTGGATGTCTTTGCCATTGTCGTTGTCATGCACGGCTTGAATGCCCGCTTTAAGTAATAGCGACAAACGATCGAACTCTTTGCCATCTTGGCCCCAGCTCTTACCATCAGGCCACAGCATGCCACCGTTGAGTTCATTACCGACTTGAACCATATCTGGCACCACACCTTCTGCTTGATGCGCCTTCATCACTTCAGCGGTATAGTCGTAGACTTTCTGTGTCAGATTCTCGAACGTGAGCGCTTCCCACTCTTTGGGTTTTTGTTGCTTTTTAGGATCCGCCCAGAAATCGCTGTAGTGAATATCCAGTAGGAAAGTCATGCCATTTTCTTGGGCACGTTTACCCAGTTCAATAGATCGCTCAAGCGTGTTGTTTCCGCCGCCAAATACCTCGCCAGATGCCGACATTGGGTCAACCCAAATACGCGCACGAATGGAGTTCACGCCATGATCTTTTAAGATTTCAATCAGGTCTTGCTCTGAACCATGCTGGTAATATTTACCGCCTAATGCTTCTATTTCTGGCAGCATGGAAATATCCATACCACGAATAAAATCGCTTCTTAGCTCGGGCGCGGTAATCACATAATCACCCTCGCCTTTATTATTATCTACGGTATTGTTCGATGTATTTGCTGATTGGCAGCCAGCAAGAACCACTGCCGCACTAATAAGTGCAACCTTAAATGTTGTGTTCATATCTTTCTCTCTATAGTTAGCCTTTGGTACTACCTGCCGTTAAGCCAGATACAAAGTATTTTTGTAGTGATAGGTACAGAAGTGCTACAGGTATCGAAATAAGAACCGCACCTGCTGCGTATGTGGTATAACTTGCGCCCATTTTCTCCACCACGAGATTATATAAACCGATAGGCAAGGTATAATTTTCTGGTGTGCGCAATATTGTGGTGGCAAGAATAAAGTCGCCAAGAGGACCGGTGAATGAAAATAATGCCACCACAGCGATAATCGGTTTGGATATCGGCAATATAATCTCTAGGAAAATACGAATATTACTTGCGCCATCCATTTTTGCGGATTCATCCAGATCTTTAGGAATGGCATCCAGGTACCCTTTCATCAAGTAGGTGTTCATCGGAATCATGCCGCCCACGTAGACAAGAACCAGCGCCAAATGACTGTTAATCAGGCCGAGCATCTGCGCCAGAACGAAGATCGCAATCAGTGCCGAAAACTGAGGAATCATCTGCAGCAGCAAGAACAACATCAAGCCATTTTTTCTGCCCTTAAAGCGAAAGCGGGAGAACGCATAAGACGTACAAGAGACACTGATTAACGTCAGAACCATAGTCAAAAAGCTGATTTTTAAACTGTTCCAAAACCACGTTAAGTAGGCCACTTTGTCGTTGGCGAACAAGGTCGCATAGTGGCTGAGTGTCGGATTGTCGGGAAATATCGACTCACCCATAATGCTGTTACCTGGGTAAAACGATGCGCCAACGGTCCATACTAATGGGTAAATAATGATGACCGATACCAACAAGATAAGTAGGTAGCTCAATGTCAATCGAATGCGATTACTGCGTTTAATACTCATGATCTTATCTCGCTTCTTCTTTGAATGACTTGGTCATGCGGAACTGCCATAGGGCGATACCCACAACGAAAATCGATAGCAATAGCGTAATGGCCGATGCGATACCATATTGAGACGACGACATGGTTAACTTGTATATCCAGGAGACGAGGATATCGGTACCACCAGCGTTACTGCCTATCACCGCAGGTCCGCCATTATTGAATAGGTAGATAATGTTGAAGTTATTGAAGTTAAAGGTGTATTGCGTAATCAAAATCGGTGCGATGGAGTAAAGAACCAAAGGCAAAGTAATCGTACGCAGCTGCTGGAATTTGCTCGCACCGTCCATGGTCGCTGCCTCATACAAATCGTTAGGGATCGCTTGCAGAACACCGGTGGTCATGGCAAAGACAAACGGGAACCCGAGCCAAGTTTGAATCAGAATAAGCGCCACCTTGGTCCAAAAAGGGTCCGTCAACCACGCTTTGGGCTCAATCCCAAAGAAATCGAGAATCACGTTGTTGATCACGCCAAAGCTGTCATTGAACATGCCGGTAAAAATCAAGATGGTAACGAATCCCGGTACCGCCCAAGGAAGAATGAAAATAGTGCGGATCAAAGGCTTAAATTTCAGGTCTTTCTGATTAACTAAAATCGCTAACAAGACACCAACGGTACATTGCAATGTAGAGGCCAGCAGCGTCCAGACGATGGTCCATTGCAATACATCGAAAAAGGTATTTCGCCACAAATTAATTTGGAAAATATTAAAGAAGTTTTTTAACCCGACCCAATCCACTAGCTTCGCTGGAGGTGAGTTGTATAGGTTGTAGTTGGTAAAGCCGATAGCGAAACCAAAAATAATCGGGAACACCACCACAAAGACGAGCAAGATAAAGCCTGGGCTTATCATCAAATACGGAAAGCCCGCATTGATGACGTTACGATACTGCACGCGAAGTGAATTGAGCGGACGCCCCTGATCCAGTAACTTACCGTTCTTGTACGCGTCATTAATGCTGAGTGTATACACCGCCAGCCCGAAGACAATCACCAGTGAAGCAATAATGCCCTCAGCGAGCAAAAACACCGAGTTGTCTTGTGGCAGATTCTCTCCCAACGTGAACAACCCCCACATCCCATGAGCAATAAAATCACGGCTCACTCCATAGAAACTGGTCAACAGGACAAAGAAAATCGCGCCTTTGACAAACTGTCGATTATAAAACTGGCCAAAGCCGGGAATTAGTGCGAGTAAAGCAGCATTCAACCGATGAGAGCGCATACGCCCCGTGCCTTGCTCTAAACGTTCACTCATGTCAGACATCTCTTACAACTCCAATTTGGAAAACATCCTATTGGTGACCAGCTCCCACCCCAACCGGGAGCAGACGAGCTGGCACCAACTATTAACCGAACTCTTTACTCGGTTATTGGCCCATCATGGCGTGGTTCGCCTCAATCTGCATATTGATGCTTTCTACTGCGGCATCGAGTGCGCCTTTCGCGTCTTGCTTATTGGTCGCAATCAGTTGCAACGCACTGTTAGCAGGATCCCACACCTCATTCATCTCAGGGATAGAAGGCATCGACGTTGCGTGGATAGATTGCATCGCCACCGCGCGTGCACCAGGATCGTTTTTGATAACAGGATCGTCCACTAGCTTAGTGACCGCAGGGACTTCACCGGTAAGCTCAAAGCGGCGCTTGGCGTTGTCATAATTGTTGACGAACTCAATGAACTCTTGCGCCAATGGTTTATTTTTCGAGAAGGTTGAAATGCTGTAGCTCTTCACTCCCATAAAGGAGCCCATTTGCTCACCTGAAGGTAATTTAGGTAGCGGTGCAACACCATAATTGATGCCTGCTTCTTTATAAGGTTGAAGTGCCCAAGGGCCGGTTTGAACGATAGCCGCTTTGTTAGCGGTAAATAATGAATCAATGGCATTCAAACCGTTATTTCCAATAATGCCGGTTGGAAAGACTTTTGATTCATAGAATTTTTGAATATATTTGGCACCTTCCACGGCTCCCGGAGTATTAAGAAGGACTTTATTAGGATCGTAGGAACCGTCCTCTTTTTTCGCGAATACATCCCCGCCCATGCCATTTAAAATGCCGTAGGTGTAATACAGCTCATCCCATTTCGCGAGTAGGCCATATTTGTCTTCTGTGCGCATTTTCTTTGACAGCTCAAAAATCTCTTCCAGGGTGTCAGGTAACTCTGGAATGAGGTCTTTGTTGTACACCATGAACACCGTCTCGACTGACTTAGGAAGGCCGTAAAGCACACCGTTGTAAGTCAATGCATCAATCGATGATTGGCTGAAGGTATCAATGACCGCTTTGTCTGCCTCAATCGGAGACAACAGACCTTGAATCACTGCGCCGCCAATCTGATCGTGAGGAATCAAAATCACATCCGGACCTGTACCCGCAGGGCCATCCATACGCAAAGATTCCACCTGACCACCGTAAGGCATTTCCAACACGTTAACTTTCACATTGTGCTGCTTTTCAAATGCCGCTACCGCTTCTTCGTTACCAAAAGACTTTTGAATGTCTTCCCAGACCAGTAGTGATTGCTGAGCCAGTGCCAACGGCGAACAAAATAGAGCCGTAGCCGCAGCAAGCACACTTATTTTTTTACTAAATTTTTTATTATCCATAAAATTTCACGCCTTGTTTGTTTGGTAAAAAATAAAATTTATGGTGCAAATATGCTTCATTGTGTTAAGTTTTCCATATAGGTCATTCATTGATGTGATTTAAATCACTATAAGCAACACGTATTGTGATAAATCAAACAAGTAAAAATAAAATTTACTAAATAACAAAGAACTCGATCACATCATTTTATTTACGTTTTTATATCATTAATGAGGAATTCAACATGTCTTCGATTCAGCTATCCAATGTCGTAAAACGTTTCGACGATACGCAAACCATTCACGACGTCAATCTCTCTATAGACGAAGGAGAGTTCGTGGTGTTCGTCGGGCCTTCAGGGTGTGGCAAATCAACGCTGCTGCGTATGATCGCCGGTCTTGAAGAGATCAGCGACGGTGCCATCTCTATTGCGGGTAACGTCGTCAATGATACGCCACCGTCTGAGCGTGGTGTCGCCATGGTGTTTCAGTCCTATGCGCTCTACCCTCACATGACCGTGGCAGAAAACATGGGCTATTCACTCAAGGTGAATAAGGTGCCAAAAGAAGAGCGTGAGAAGAAAGTCCAGCTCGTTGGCAAGGCGCTGCAACTGGATCATCTCCTTGATCGCAAACCCGCCCAACTCTCCGGCGGTCAGCGCCAACGTGTCGCCATCGGGCGCGCTATTGTTCGCGATCCCAAAGTGTTTCTCTTCGATGAACCTTTATCCAACCTTGATGCGGAACTGCGAGTAGACATGCGTTTGCACATCGCCAAACTGCACCAAGAGCTTAAGTCGACCATGATTTATGTTACCCATGACCAAGTGGAAGCCATGACGCTCGCAGACAAAATCGTGGTGCTGCGCGATGGGAAAGTGGAACAAGTGGGCTCCCCTATGGATTTGTACAACCATCCGAAAAACAAATTTGTCGCCGGCTTTATTGGCTCGCCAAAAATGAACTTTTTGCCATGTAGCGTTCTCGCTTGGGACAGCGCAAGCCTCACCGTCAAAC
This sequence comes from Vibrio sp. R12-SG2-ISO1, assembly GCF_059834045.1. NCBI lineage: Bacteria > Pseudomonadati > Pseudomonadota > Gammaproteobacteria > Vibrionales > Vibrionaceae > Vibrio > Vibrio sp. R12-SG2-ISO1. Next base: position 28,186 of record NZ_JCBDGO010000006.1, read on the forward strand.
TGGACGTCGGCGATGCGTTAACCCTTCCGATTCAAACCCGTGAAATTGCGGTTGGTCAGCCGTTGTCATTGGGGATTCGCCCAGAACATCTCGCGACCACCGACGATGTTATCCAGTTAGATTTTCAGTGCGAAGTGGTCGAGCGTCTTGGCGGAATGACGTATGTCTTTGGTCAATGTGGTGGTGTGGATGACTTTAAATATCTGCATCACGGGGATACTCAGGTTCAACCTGGTGAAGCGATCTCATTGTTTACTTCTCCATCTCATTTGCACATTTTTGAACCTGATGGAAACACGGTTGAATTTACTCCGGTAGACTCTACTCATTAGAAAAAGACGCCCGCCCCAAAGCCGTGCTTGCGCTTTGGGGCCAACGGCAGATATGAATATAGGTGACCCCCTTGGCTACACTAAAAGATATTGCACAAAGAGCGAATATATCCACCTCGACCATATCCCGATTTCTCAATGACGATCCGACTTTGTCAGTGAGCGACAACAAAAAACAAGCCATTTTAGAAGCCGTCGAAGCGCTAGGCTACAAGTCACCAAAACGAAGTAAAAAACAGTTTACTCATGCCAAAGTGGTGGAAGTCGCTGACGTTCAGTCGGAACAAGAAGTGGTGATGGTGAACTTTCTCACCCCCACGCAGGAGATTGATGACCCGTACTTCACCTCAATCAGAGCGGGCATACAAAATCGTTGTTTAGAAAAAGGGATTACGCTGCGCACGCTCCACCTGCATCAGGTCGGTTCAAATTTAGAATTGATTCAGCAATCTGCGGCCGTGATCGCCGTCGGGCATTTTACACGCTACGAAACCGCTACGTTATACCAGAACAATAAGAACCTTATTTTCGTCGATTCCAATCCGCTCGGCAGCAAGACCGATTCCGTGCTGATTGACCGAATGGGCTTAGCCAACGAGGTAATGCATCACATGCTGGAAAGCCAGTGCCAACGTCCCGCGTTCATCGGCAACAACGAAGCAAGGTTGCACACCTTTCGCGAGGTCACTAAAGCGCATGGCCTTTATCAAGAGGCGCTGTGTAAAGTAAGTAAAGAGTATTGTATTGAGTCTGGTTATCAAGCCATGAAGGAAATGCTGCAGCTTGATGCGTTACCTGACGTCGTCTACGCGGCAACGGATATGGTCGCAGTGGGCGTTTACCGCGCCATTTATGAGCACGGTTTGACCATTCCTGACGATATTCAAGTGATCGGTACTAACGATATTTCCTCTGCTCGCCACATGAGCCCAAGTTTAACCACTATGCGTTTATTCCCATTTGAGATGGGTGAAGCCGCCATTGACATGTTCATCGAACAAGCAGAAGGCAGAAAATATAAGAAAACCGTGTTCTTTAGCCATGAATTTGTCTGGCGAGACAGTTTTAAGGTTCCGTCTATTAAAGTAAGTTAATCACAAGGTGGTGTTGCATTTAATAGGAGTGCATCGCCACCACTTTCTACCAAATTGAACACTGACGATTAATATTAAAATTCCTCTCAATGTTAAAGAACGCATGACTTGGCGATCACATTAACATTTTTATTAGTAAATTTACTTTGTAGATCTCTCAAATCATCACAGTTAATAAAATAAACTCACTCATAATCCATCCATTGTGCTTATTAATTGATCAATAAGACTCACCCATTGCTATATTATTTTCGTCAATCAATCTGACAATAACGTGAATATAATCATAATGGTGAATCTATGAACACTCTCATTAAAACCTTGGCGATATTAGGCACTATCGTCGCCTCTAGCTCATCTCATGCCCTAGTTAAAGGGGCGGACATCAGCTGGATAACCGAAATGGAAGATAACGGCTACGAGTTTTATAATGACTGGGGCTATCGGCAAGATGTGTTATCCATCCTGCGCGATCACGGAATGAATGCCGTTCGACTCCGTGTCTGGGTCAACCCGAGCGATGGGTACTACAGCTCTATTGATGATGTCATCGTCAAAGCGCAATGGGCCAAAGCAGCCAATATGGATGTCATGATCGACTTTCATTACAGCGACACTTGGGCTGACCCTGGCAATCAATGGAAACCCGAAGAATGGGCATCTCTCAGTTTTGAGGATCTGATGGGCCAAGTCTGGTCTTACACTCGAGATTCACTCAACGCACTGAAAGCGGCAGGGATCACCCCTAAATGGATACAGGTGGGCAACGAAACCAACAACGGCATGCTGTGGAATGAGGGCATGGCGTCAAGCAATATGCGCAATTACGCTTGGCTGTTCAACAGTGGCCGTAACGCGGCGAAAGAAGTCTTCCCGGATGCCAAGGTGATCGTCCACTTAGCCAACTGCCATGACAATGCCAACTTTCGTTGGATCCTCGATGGTTTACAGTCCAACAGTGCATGGTGGGATGTGATCGGCGCGTCTTCGTATCCAATGCATGCGGTAGGCATGTCGTGGCAACAGGCCAACAACCAATGCTTAGCCAATTTAAATGATTTGGTGGGTCGTTACGGCAGTGAAGTCATGATTACGGAAATCGGTATGCCGTGGGATGAACCGCAGGCGAAAACGATCGTCGCCGATATGATTGAAAAAGTACGTAACGTTGATCAAGGAAAAGGACTTGGGATCTTTTACTGGGAGCCGCAAGCCTATAGCTGGCAGGGCTATACCTTGGGAGCGTGGGATCCAAACACGCGTCAACCGACAGAAGCCCTTGACGCGTTTCTCGAATAACCACCATTTAGCGGCCCCATTGAGGGCCGCGATCGCTTAATCCAGATGCACTGCCAGCGCCGCCGCAACGTTTCTCGCCGTCAGCTCCACATTGAAGGCAGCTTCTTTTAGTGCAGTAGGAAGATCGGTCGCGCCGAGTACGACGCTAAAAACGGCATCAAGCCCATGTTGATAGACAATCGCGCAATCTTTAGCAAGGCTACCGGCAATACCGATCACAGGAATATCGTAGCGTTTGGCGGCTTTAGCTACACCGATGGGGGTTTTACCATGAATGCTTTGGCTATCGATGCGTCCTTCGCCTGTGATCACCAAATCCGCATCTTGGAGGTGAGAATCAAGCGCCAGCGCTTGCATCACAATATCAATGCCGGGTGTCAGCTTCGCATGAAGCACGCCCAGTAACGCCGCCCCTAGACCACCAGCGGCGCCCGCTCCGGCCTGATGTTTGACCATAGCCCCAGTGGTGTGCTCAATGATGTCAGCATAATGCGCTAAGTTGTCATCTAGCTGCTTCACCATCGCCGGTGTCGCCCCTTTTTGCGGACCGAACACAGCAGAAGCGCCGAGCTTCCCACACAGTGGGTTGTCCACATCGCACGCGACATTGAGCTCCACCTGAGTCAAGGCAGGATGGAGTCCACTGAGATCAAGGCAATCTAGCTCACGCAACGCACCGCCACCGAATGCGATCTCATTGCCTTGTCTGTCCAGACAACGCGCGCCAAGCGCCTGCAACATGCCGACTCCGCCATCGTTGGTCGCACTCCCACCAATACCAATGATGATGGACGTGACGCCCTGTGCGATGGCGGCGAGAATCAGCTCTCCCGTTCCATAGCTGGTGGTGGTAAGCGGATTGCGATCCTCTGCGGCAACGAGATGAATGCCCGATGCCGCGGCCATCTCTATCACCGCAGTGCGGCCATCACCCAGCAATCCATAAAACGCCTCAACAGGTTCGCCCATCGGGCCGGTTACCACGACGGGTACAATGCTGCCTCCCGTGGCATCAACCAGCGACTGCACTGTGCCCTCCCCACCATCGGCCATCGGCAACTTGATGTAATTCGCATCCGGCCAAACGGTGCGGCAGCCTCGCTCAATCGCATCAGCGACCTCCATCGCGGTTAAGCTTTCTTTAAATGAATCTGGTGCAATCACTACTTTCATCGGTTTTCCTATTTCGCCAAGCACAAATGAGTATCACCAGTATAGAATGGCTTGAACGTCATTAAATTGGATTTATTGACAATATTGGTGAAAAATAATGCTATTTTGTTGTGTCAATAAACAATTTTTGCTTGCAGCGCAAGGTAAAGCGCCACTTTATCTTCGAGGCAAGAAAGTCGTTTATCAGTGAGTACTTCCACTTTCTCTAGACGGTAGCGCAGCGTATTTTTATGAATATCCAACATTTGGCACGTGCTCATCGCATCCTCATTGTGCTCAAAATAGGTGCGTAGCGTATGTAGCAGCACGCCCTTACGATCTTTGGCTATTAGACGCTCAATCGGCTCTACAAGCTGATGCTGATGCCAGGACGATTGTCGTAAACTCGCCACCAATGCCGCCAAGGTGTGTTGATGATAAAACTGGATGGACAGAGACTCAGAAGTGGCGATAAACAGCAGTGATTGAGCGCTGAGATACGAGCGCTTAAGACCATCTAGCCCTGGATAGTAGTGCCCAACGGTCAACCGAGCGGAGTAGCCGCTATCCCAATGGCGCTCGATGCACTGCTCAATGGTCTGCCATCGCCTCAAACATGCATGTTCCTCACGAGATTTATCCCAGAGCTGAGCCTTAACTTGCGCAGGCACCAACAAGACAATCTCATCCGGTGCATCAGGCATCAGGCCAATTAATGCGTCACGCTGAGTATGCTCTAAATCCGCAATGAGCGCTTGAATCGCCTCTAGCGACAAAGGCGTTGGCACCGTTGAGCTCACTTTGAGGATCAATGCAAGACGTGGCTGACGCAAATCAATGGTAAGCCGCTCGGCAATCGTCGCCAATTGCCCTTCTTGAACATTTGGCGCTCCTAGTAATTGCTGCAGGAGTTTTTCTCTATGGCGATTATCCCATTGCAGTTCCGCCACCAAAGCAGCTTGCTCAATGACCATTTCCGCCGTCATTTTGACTAACTCAGCGTAATAGCGTACCTCTTGGGGTTCTCCGGATAAGCCGACCACGCCAATCAATTGTCCACGATAACGAATCGGTAAATTGATCCCTTGTTTAACCCCCACTAACGCCTTAGCCATCGAACTATCCACTTCGACCGCACGTTGCTCTTGCAGTACCAATAAGGCGCCTTTATGAGAGCGATGAAGACGACTCTCGTCACTCGAACCAATGACGATGCCACATTCATCCATCACATTGACGGGATAAGGCAAGATGGACGAGGCGCGCTCAACAATATGAAGCGCGATGGCAGGGGTTAATTGCATCGGCATACTCTTCGGTTGTCCGTCATCTAAGATTCCAGTTGCTGCTGCCACTCTTTAAGCAGAGCGGTCAGCGCTTCACGCTGCGAAACGTTCAGCCCTTCGACAAGGCGATGCTGAAGGGCCACGTGCTCGTCGAGCAAGGCATCAATCACAGTGCGCCCACGCTCCGTCAATTCAACCGCAACGCTGCGTCTATCTTGCTCACTGTGAATACGTACGATCAAGCCTTTACTTGTGAGTTTATCAAGACGGTTGGTCATCGCCCCAGAGGTCAGCAGCATCGCGTTGATAAGCTCAGAAGGAGTCAAACGATACGGCGCGCCACTGCGGCGCAGGGTGGCCAAGACGTCGAATTCTCCCAATTTCAAGTCATACTGCTTGTGCAATTGAGCCAGCGCCGCTTCGATCTGCTTCGCAATGCGCAATAGCCGCCCCATCATGGCCATCGGCCCTGTGTCGAGATGCGGTTTTTCTGTCGACCACTGCTGGGTCAAGGTGTCAATGACATCCACCGGGGTGTCTCTCCATTATTCTGACATGCGGATTTACCTTAACATAAAGATACTTTACAAGCACGGTGAATAGGCGTATGGTTCGGGCCAATATCTTAACGTAAAGATAAATTGAATGAATATATTGCTTGCCATGATCCCTGCTTTTTTTTGGGGTACCACCTACGCCGTGACACAGTTCGCGCTTACAGACTGGCCGCCTTTGCTGCTTGGCGCATTGCGTGCGCTGCCGGCTGGTCTGCTATTGCTTGCAATAAAGCCGAGCTGGCCCAAAAGAGGCGAATGGCGAGTACTGGCTATACTCGGAACGGTCAACATCGGGCTGTTTTTCAGCTTGATTTTTGTCATGGCACTGCGATTGCCGTCTGCAATTGCCGGTGTTGGCATGGTCTCTGTTCCTGTGTTTGCGCTGGGCTACGCGGCGATCGTTCATAAAATCAGACCGACCTTGCTGCAATCGATTTGCGGCGCATCCTTGATCATGCTTGCGTGGTGGTTGTTCGATCCCAGTGCGATTGTCCTAGATCCGGTTGGCTTGCTCGCCATGCTGGGCGCGATTTTATGCATAGTAACAGGCAGCGCGTTGACCAAATCTTTGGGCAGTCGCATCCACTGGTGGAAAGTCCTGACATGGCAATTACTCATTGGGGGCGGTGTACTCACCTTAGCGGCTCTACTCCACAGTGTCTCGTCTCCGGAGCAGTACGCCTCCGTCATTGAGCATTTTTCAATGGGCAATGCACTCGGGTTAGTCTGGGTAGTCGGTCTGAATACGGCGTTTAGCTACGCCATGTATGTCTGGCTGCTACAAAGAATGACTGTGGTCGATTTTACTTTTGGCGGCATTGCCAATCCGGTCGCGGGCATCGTTTCAGGGATGATACTGCTTGGTGAATCCTTCACTCCCTTTCAGTACAGCTTAATGCTGGGCATGATCATTATGTCACTGCTGCCTCAAGCGGTCTCGGCACTAGCGCACGATAGAAAGCGTGTCGCATAATCGTCGAGGTTTACACTGTAAACCGATTGGGTAGATGCATGGTTTTCACCCCTTCCAATAGGCGATCTATGAGCAAAGACAACGCGCGCGGTTGATAGCGCCGTTGTCGATAGACCAAATACGCTTGGCGCGGCTCACGTTGGTATTGTGGCATCACTCGCTGCATATTCATCTCTTTCATCACGTGGCGGTAAGGCAAAGACGCAACACCTAATCCTCTCTCTACCGCTTGACACACCGCGAGAATATCATTGACGATCAACTTAGGTTTAATGTGAAGCACTTCGACCAAGGTGTTGTCTTGATAAATGGGCAAATCCGTGGCGTGATCCAAACTTACCCAATCTAGGTCTGTCAAAGCTTGTAGGGTGGAAACCTCACCGACTTTTTGCAAATACTCAGGGCTAGCAAAGAAACCGTGCTGAGCCGTGAACAAAGGCCGCGCAATCATGTCATCCATCTCGGAAACATCAAACGTCATCAATAGGTCTCGATCGGTTTGTGGAATCGCCTGTTGCTGACTTAACGTTAAATCCAGCGAGACTTTCGGGAACTCAAACACAAAATTTTCGACCACTTGACCAACAAAGCCTTGATAAAAATTGTGTGGCATCGCTATCTTGACGTTACCGGATACCTCTTGGCTATTAGAAATCAGTTGATGAAACCCAGTCTCGATCTCTTCCATGCCACTGCGTAATTGGGTAAACGCTTGTTTACCACTTTGCGTCGCCACTAACTCCCTACCCTGTTTCTCAAGTAGACGGGTATTTAAGCGAGATTCCAACGCAGAGAGACGCCGTGACATCGTCGAGACAGGCAAGCTAAGCTTTCGAGAGGCAGCCAAGAGAGAGCCCTCCTCCACCACGCAACAAAAGAGGTAGAGATCGTCTATATTTCCGAATATGGAATTCATATTTCTAAACCTGACTATTTTTCTCAATTTTGGATCGTTATAAGCTAAAAGTCGAATCAATAGTTATTCTCATTGCGTAACTCGTAACGCAGTCACGCACATGCAGAATAGCCAAAACAACCATTTATTGAGGAGCTACAATGAGTCGTAAACAATTTTGGATTTCAGCCCTACTGTCATCCTTCACAATGGCGTTTATCATGTCTGGGCTGCTGTCTGGCTACAATTTGGGCTTTAACGCCATCTGGCCCGCCGCTTGGATGAGAGGCTTTACCTTGGCGTGGCCATGCGCTTTGGTCTTGAACCTCACGGTACTGCCACAAATTCGCCGCTTATCAGCCTGGTTGGCCAGCCCAAAGACCACCTCACAGGCATAAAAAAACCGAGCCAAGCTCGGTTTTTGTTACTCTTTCGTCTTACTCGTCGATTACGACAATTCAGCGTTGTGGTATACCTGCTGAACATCGTCACAATCATCAAGCATATCAAGGAACTTTTGGAATTTCTCCGCATCCTCACCACTGACTGGCGTGTGCGTCTGCGGTACGAAGGTGATTTCCTCAACATCCAAAACTAAGTCTGGGAACGCTGCGCTCAATGCCGTTTTGGTTTTAAAGAACTCGGTATGAGGTGCGAACACTGTGATCACGCCATCTTCCAGTTCTACGTCAGTGACGTCCACATCTTCCATCATCAAGGTCTCTAGGATGACCTCGTCGTCATCACCTTTAAACTGGAACACCGCTTGATGGTCGAACATGTGTGATACTGAGCCTTCCACACCGATTTTCGCGCCTGTTTTCACAAAGCACTGGCGAACATCTTGGAAAGTACGATTGCCGTTATCAGTCAAACAGTCAACGATAACGCTCGTGCCACCCGGACCGAAACCTTCGTAGCGTGCAGGTTGGTAATCTTCACCGCCACCGCCGCTGGCTTTATCTAGCGCTTTATCGATCACGTGCGCAGGAACTTGGTCCTTTTTCGCTTTTGCAATCAAATGCTTAAGCGACAGGTTCATGTCTGGGTCTGAACCGCCGTTTTTTGCACACACGTAAATTTCTTTACCGTATTTGGAATAAACTTTAATTTTTGCGCCTGCAGTTTTCGCCATTGAGGCTTTGCGCACTTCAAAACTTCTTCCCATCGGGATGTTCTCTCTAATTTCAATTTAACGCGAAGGATTTTAGCAAAATGCGAGGGCTTTTCAATTTCTCGCCTTGCTGAGAAATGGGGTCACAACACGCCCATTACTCGCTTATATTTGGCTACAGAGTCTAAGAAGAACGCTTTCTCGTTCTCGTCTTTGATTTTGGCCGCTTGCTGATTCACTTCATCAGGGCCAGTTTTGGCCTCACGGAGCTTCCAAACCAAAAATGATGCTTGTTTATCAAGCTCAACCTTGTTTTTTTCTTCGGCAGGAAGGTTCGACAGGTTAATCGACATCAATCACGCTCAGTTTCTGTAAAAATATGGATTGGGAATATACCACACACCAGCGAGCAAAGTAGAGTCTCAATCACCTCGCTCACCCGCCGAGATCAAAAAACAGCGCTCTTTTGGCAAAAACTAAGGGCGGCACTATGGCCGCCCTTAACTAATTAGGGGATTGCTTAATGAAGTAAGCCAAGTTCTTTCGCTTCTTCAATCGATAAGCCGCTTTCACGTATCTCTCTCAATGCTTCAATACGTCTACGTGCCTCGGCAGATTTGACTGCCTTGGTTGGCTCTTTTGTTTCTACTTCTTCCGTGAAGTCCCACTTACCGGCAATATGAGTCATTTCATCATGGTCAATAGAATTGATGGACATAGTAACCTCCGAACAAACCATGCTAGGGACGCCTAATCTGTAGCAAATACGCCTATCCCTTGTTAAGAATTTTAGCGTCAGAATGTGATTGCGCTAATAGTTCGAACACTCTTACCGATTATTTTATAAATAGCCTTTGCAGGGCAGAAAAACTAGCGATACATTTAAATGATTACCCTTAAGAAAAGTCAGGCGATCCAGCTCTCATTTTTTCTAAGGTGTGCCCTACTCTCTCCCTCTGCAACATCCAACTCTCCGCACTCCCGAAGCGTAACAACGGGCTGACTCCATCCTGAGACCAAGGTTTATCCAAACAAAAAGATTCAAGCGAAGCGGTGTCAGTACCGAGATGTCAATCTTAGGAAGAATGATCAAGGGATGTCGGTGATCTTGCACTGTGATCCGAAAGCATGATCAAGGTGATGAAGGTCGCACGAGCGCTTAAGAGAAGCAGCGTAAAAGGAGAAATAGGGGATCAACAGGCAAAAAAATAGCGAGTTCATCGAACTCGCCAAATATTCAGAATGAATGTAACAATATGAGCCAATCTATCAGAGATAATCCTATCTCTCATTCATCAGAAAGGACAAAAGGTTGTCTATTCGGGATAAATAATAGCCAAGCTCGGCGCGCTTTATGTCAGTAAAGTGTCAGGGTAATGTAGTGATAGTGTCCAATTGTCAGACAAGGCCGCAAACTACACCGCCACTTCATCTAATGCGCGGAATACGGTCTCATCCAGATGCCCTTCATGGACTTGTTTGCACACTTTTCGGCGCACGGCGAGGCCCGCAATCAAGCGTTCGATCGACAAGTGCTTGTTTTCACTTTGGCTGTTGTACAACTCGACCATTTTACTCAAAGTCTCGTATGGGATGACCTCTTCACCGACCCGCAGGTAATCAAGCTTGTCAATGAGCTCCAGACACTCTTCTTGGATGGAGTTATGGGAGTGCCCTGTCATCGCCGCTAACGCCGTTATAGAGCGTTCTAGAGCCTCTGGAGAGGTATATTTGGAGAGAGTAATGGTGATCTCATCGGCGTTGATCTCAACTAAGTGCTTACGCTGTTTTACCCGACGGCCCAATTTGCCTTTTGCCGCGCGCTCTTTACGTTGGATAGGCTCGAATTCGCCATCAATGATCTGCGACATCTCATCAAGCTGTTGGCGTGTGACCATCTCATTACGTAGCGGGTTGGGCAGCGTCGGCGCCATGTTGCGCTTACCCGCGTTGGTGGTACGTGCACGCGAATAACGCAGCACTTCTTCAGCATCGCATTTGATGTCGAATTCGTAATCTTTGATCTTGTCGCCTTCCGCGATCGTGCGGATCGTTAAGTGATAACCCCACAAATTGACCACAAACAGATCGTCACTGCCCTTCCCTTCCGAGAGTTTTTTCAGCTCTCGGATCAAATCCATTGAAAAACGGCGCCACTCAATGTTGCGCGCAAGCTTTTGATTTAGCTCGCTTAAGAGCATTTGATCTGTGTGTCGACGAACCATACGGCTACGGAAATAGCTGTATAGCTGGAAGACCAAGGTATGCTGCTTCAGAATTTCAGGTGGGAACAAGAAGAAATAGTCACGCGTGAGCAGTTCTTCGTAGAACGACGGCTCCCAGACCAAGATGTAGAGGTTCGGTTTAATGCGAATTTCGCCGTCAGCGCCCTCTGTAGGTGCCTCTTCCGATGCGGTAATGGTTCGGGCCAAGAAACGAAAACGATCGCTCTTAAAGCCTTCTGGCATGTTCTCGCTCAGCCAACGGCCGGTGAGTTCGTGTAACTGAAAGTCGGTAAACTCGATTCTATCGATGCTGTCACGAATGGAGTCTCGTGCAGGGCCGCTGTCTTTTTTGCCACGCAGCGACAAAATGTCGGTGATGTAGAGTGGCGTTTTGTTAGGCACGTGCGTTGCATCGAGTTGATATTGTTGCTGGTGGTGCTCATGGTATTGAACGGTTAAGGTGAACAGCGCGAAGAGCGTCATCAGATCATCCACCGTCATGATGTTTTTTGATGATCGTGTTTCGATCACCGCACGCGTGCCTGAGATCGACACCATGCTTTTTTGGTACTGTTTGCGCGTTCTTGGTGGCGCTAAGGCTTGATCGATAATGCCCGCCCAGTTGGTGGGCGACACCACAAACTGATCCGCCTCATCTTTCATTGCTGGGGGAATATTCAAGCCATGCTCATTGAGCAAGCGTTTGTTCACTTGAGTTTGAGCCAGTGCCTTAGAGCGTTTTTGTTTCTCACTTTGCTTCACCGATTCCGTGACCAAGCTGGTGGCGCCCAACACGGAAATCAACTGGTTTGGGTTAACAAAGCGATGGAGCATGGTTTTGCCCGCTAGTCCTTCTTCAAAACGCACTGGTACCTGCAAAAAAAGGCCGATGTTGACTGCGGCGCGTAATCGCTGCTGAATGGCTGCTCGTGTGACTTGCCCATCCGTTGCATCGATCAACTCAGTGGTTGAAACCAAACCATCTTTGCTGCTGAATCCTCGCAGTGAGATGAGATTGAGCAGTTCGACAATACTTTTCGTCACCCCTTTGAAGTGTTGGTATTGTTCTATCCAGTGGACAGCCGTTTCAGACACCTCAAATAAATGGCCATCCTTGTGGCTTCTTGGGGCTTTGATCAGTATTTTTTCGTCAGAACTCATGATTAGATCCGTATCACACTAGCCGTAATATCGCTATAGTTCCTGAAGAATAAAGAAAAAAAGATCATAAATAAAGAAAAAATTAGAGGTTTTTAAATAACTGATCTTTTTGATTTATTTGATCTATATTGGTTCAATGATCTTATGATCTGGCCGTCAGTTGCCTTCTAAGTCATTGTTTATTGGCACGTTATTTTTTCTGACTTGGAAAGCATGATCATGTAAAAGACGAAAGCATGATCATTAAGTTATTGAAAGCATGATCAAAATATCCAAGAACCATGATCATGTGGCTTCTGAATCAATGATCATTGGGCTAGCAGAAGCATGATCATCACTCTCTCACACGTTATCCACAGAGCGCATCGTTAAGTGTCAATAAGCGGTGGTCTATTGGTTGTGCTGAGTGCTCTGTGGTGCCGAAAACATGATCAAGGCAACGCCATTTCTGAGGATGTTTCTGAGCAGTGTCGCTTATTTCGCTCAGATTTCCACCGTTTATTGTCCATCATCGCATTTGAACGACAATCTCGGCCAACTTTGCTCTCAACGGCTTCTACGACGATGTAGCTCGAAAGCATGATCAAGTGAATTGTGTTTCTTCCCATATTCCGTGCCTGTCAATCTGATTTGTTGGCTAAACACCGCTATTTTGGCATGAGTTCTTATTCCATCTGCATTTGTCCGTAAATAAAGCTCTATTTTACATGCTTCCGAAGCATCAATTCACTTGATCATTGATCCGATCTTTCTCGATGAAAGATCGCGAGGTTCAATTGATGAGATTTAGGGTTTGTTGCCTTGATCATCGTTCCAATTTCATCGATTTGGAACGAAAGCATGATCAAGTGATGTCCCTTGATCATCGTTTCGAATACTCCACCGCTGGATCCGGTTGCATGATGATGGCGTTGCGAGAGCTATTATCACTCATTCTGCTCACGTAAACGGCTTCGTACCGCAAAACGACTGAGGTTTTGGTTAGATCGGTAAAGGTTGAAATGACACGCTCCGTAAAATAGGAGGAAAACTTAATCGTTCCGATACAGGCGATAGGATTTTGGGTGGAGAGCATGTCAGAAGTGAACAATGCGAACGCTGTGGTGCATTAATGGTTTGAACGCTCTATTTGGATAAAAAGACCACACTTCTGCCCTACTTTCATCTTTCGGTTTGCTTCTGTAGTTTACAATGTAAATATGTGACAAGGTAACACTTTTACGAGGGGTTAGAACGCGAAGCAAAGTGGCTAAGATTTTTAGGCGATTTCGCTCACCTTATTGACGAAAATAACATCAGATTGCAAGAAGTCATCAAATTGTTCCGATTTCTTTTATTTAATGTGATTTTAATCCATAAGTGAATGTTCACCTTTTTATTGTTTGTTTTATTAAATGCTGTACAATTTATTTTAGTCACTTACAACGGATTTTGGCAATGAAAAGAGAACAAACCATAGAGAGTCTCTACCAATTGGCGGAGCAGACGGCTCAAGTTCAAGCGGACCGCATAGAGATCGTATTAGAAGAACGTCGTGACGAACATTTTCCTCCGATGTCGAAAGCACTGATGGAAACCCGCTCAGGGCTAACGCGTCGCAAACTAGACGATGCGATCAGTAAGCTCGAAGCGGACGGTCACCAATTTACGAAAAACAACGCCAATCACTACTCCATTTCATTGCAAGAAGCGCACATGTTGATGGATGCGGCGGGCATCCCCAAGTTTCATGAACGTAAAAAGAACACAGAGAATAAGCCGTGGATCATTAACGTTCAGAACCAAAAGGGCGGAACCGGTAAGTCGATGACCGCTGTGCACTTAGCGGCGTGCTTAGCGCTCAATCTGGATAAACGTTACCGCATTTGTTTGATTGACTTAGATCCACAAGGGTCGTTGCGTCTATTTTTAAATCCACAAATTAGCATTAGTGAACACCAGAATATCTATTCTGCAGTGGATATCATGCTCGATAACGTACCTGAAGGTACTGAGGTCGATAAGGCATTTTTGCGCAAAAACGTCATGCTGCCAACGCAGTACCCGAATTTAAAAACTGTGTCTGCCTTCCCAGAAGATGCGATGTTTAACGCAGAAGCGTGGCAAAGCTTGTCGCAGAATCAGTCGTTGGATATCGTAAAACTACTTAAAGAAAAGCTGATCGATAAGATTGCTGACGATTTTGATGTCATCATGATTGATACTGGTCCGCACGTGGATCCTCTAGTATGGAATGCGATGTACGCGTCAAATGCGCTGCTGATCCCTTGCGCGGCGAAGCGCTTGGATTGGGCGTCGACCGTCAACTTCTTCCAGCATCTGCCGACGGTGTATGAAATGTTCCCAGAAGATTGGAAAGGGCTTGAGTTCGTGCGTCTGATGCCCACCATGTTTGAAGATGACAACAAGAAGCAAGTTTCTGTGTTGACTGAGATGAACTACTTGCTTGGCGATCAGGTGATGATGGCCACCATTCCGCGAAGCCGCGCGTTTGAAACCTGTGCGGACACCTACAGCACGGTGTTTGACCTCACGACCGGCGACTTCGAAGGCGGTAAGAAAACCCTAGCGACCGCGCAAGATGCGGTACAAAAGAGTGCACTGGAGCTTGAGCGCGTGTTGCACAGTCACTGGTCATCACTGAATCAGGGGTAAACTAGAGTATGGCAATTAAAACTTCAGACTTAAATGCAAGACTGTTCGGCAAGGCGAACAAACGCCAAGTTACGACACCACAAGAAGCCCAGCAAGCAGCGAAAGATAAAGCGCAGTTTATCGAGTTAGCGGTTGCGGGTGAGGAGTTAGTACAGTTTGAGTTGGTGCGTATTCCGGCCGATCAAGTGGAAGCGCAGACGGTTGTCTTTGCGGATAATGCCCGCGAGCAATCTTTCCTCAATGAGCATGCGTTATCGGATGTATTGGTCACTTTACGTGAGCGCGGCCAGCAGTACCCGGCAGTCGGTCGCAAGCGTGAAGATGGCAAGATTGAAGTCCTCGATGGTAGCCGTCGCCGCATGTCGTGTATTTTGTCCAACAAAGAGTTCTTGATCTATGTTGCCGATGACATCAACACCCAACATGCAAAATTCTTATCCGATGTGGCGAACGCCCACAAGCCTTTGTCTCTGTATGAGAAGGGCAAAGAGATGCAGGCAAAGCTCGCTAGCGGTGAAGCTGAGGATCAGAAAGCGCTGGCGAAGATGTTTCAGTGCAGTGAAGCCTTGGTCAGTGGAGCATTGAAAGCCGCTGATTTGCCACTTGAGCTGCTGCAAGCGTACCCGAATGTGGCGGATTTAGGTCGACCTACCATTGTGAAGTTGCACAAGCAGTTCAATGCACTCAGTGATGCGAACCGTGCAAAGCTGCTTGAAAAGTGTCAGTGTGAAGAGGGATTTGTGTGGCAACGCAGTGAAGCCCAAGGGGTTGCACGCATTACCAAAGAAGTTTCTGAGACGATTGAGTCTTGGATTGAAGAGATGACGCCAAGCAAATCCAGTGGCAGTGCGAAAACCGAATTGGTCAAAGGCCGCGCGAGCTACAGCCGTAAAGGTTCCAGTTTGTCGCTGAACTTAAAGAAAGTCGATGATGCTTTGATGCAAGATATTCTGGATTTCTTGCAAGCCAAGCTCCAGTAACTTCTCCATCAACGTCATCTAAAACCGCTCCTTGTTCGAGCGGTTTTTTTATTGCTGGCGCGCGGCGGCGGGCAGAAACGATGAGCGAATGTCGCAGCGCACAGCGAGAGTGATATACTCACTCCATCGTCCACCGTTACCCACGTGTTATGAATTCGATAGAGTCCTTTTTTCGCGATCTTTTTCAACAAGCCCAATTGATGCGTCATCGTTATGGTGTGGTGATTGAAGGCGATGGTCAATGGCAACAAACGCTATTGCCCGCTGCGCTTTCAGCGAGCGGCGCTCAATCGGCGGTTTGTCTCGGTCACACTGTCTTTAATCAAGATGACCGTCTCGTTCGTCATCTAGCGGCTAAGCTAGGCACTCAGCTACTGGGCCAAGAGATAGAGCTCTTAGTGGTCGCGGTGAACGACGATTTCGATGCCAACAGCGTCAGTGCGGCACTCGGTGCGGTCAAAGGGGGCGGGGTAGTGATATTCACGCTTGACGAGTGCATCGATGCTTCTTCATCGAAAACGTGGTTGCTGCGTTCAATGCAATCCTTGTATTGGTTATCATCCGATAAACCACTCCCCAACATCACGCTGACGAGTGGACAAACTCAAGATCCGTTTATCGAGCAAAACTCCGCGATTGAAGCGATTTGTCGCGTGGTGGAAGGCCACAGAAAGCGCCCATTAGTGCTAACGGCAGACCGAGGTCGAGGAAAAAGCAGCGCCTTAGGCATTGCGGCGGCAAGGTTGATGAAGGCTTCTCGAAAACGTCTTCTTGTTTGTGCGCCGAGTTTGGCCGCCACTCGCGCAGTGTTTGAACACGCCGCCTCACGACTTGAGGGCGCCACGGTCAGCAAATCATGTATAGAATACCAAGAGAGCCAACTGGCGTTTATTGCGCCAGATGAGTTACTTCGCCTGCGCCCGGATTGTGATGCTTTGTGGGTCGATGAAGCGTCTGCGATTCCTATTTCCATGCTCAAACAGATCACAGAGCGCTATCATCGCGTCGTGTTTTCGACCACCATTCACGGCTATGAGGGATGTGGACGCGGCTTTACGCTCAAGTTTTTAGATTGGCTTAAAGTGGCAAGACCGGGGATGGCACAACTTCATCTCCAACAACCGATTCGCTGGAACGCGGGCGATCCGTTGGAAGCATGGCATTTTTCGACGTTTGCCTTAGACGCCGAGTTAGAACCTGCGCCCGCTCAGTTGCCTGAGATAGCGCTCACCTGCATCGACAAAGCGCAGCTGTTGGCAAAACCTGAGTTGCTGCGCCAGTGCTTTGCGCTGTTGGTCAACGCCCATTATCAGACGTCACCCAATGATTTGATGCTTATCCTCGATGAGCCCAGCGTCAACGTTTATGCTCAGTTTGAGTCAGGGACATGCATTTCCTGCGTGTTGACCGTCGATGAGGGCAACATGCCCGCAGAGCTGGTGCAAGACATTGTGCTCGGTAAACGACGCCCCAAAGGTCAATTGGTGCCGAGCACCCTAGCGAATCAATTTGGTATTGAGCGAGCGGCGCAGCAAAAAAGTGTGCGTGTCATGCGAATAGCGGTTCACCCCGATCTGCAAAGGCGTGGTGTAGGGCTGTCGGTACTCGCGCAGCTTGAAGAGAGCGTTGAGTGTGAGTTTCTCTCCACCAGCTTTGGCGCAACCTCTGATTTGGTTAAGTTTTGGCGCCAAGCTGGTTTTGCACCGATCAAAGTGAGCAGTCAACGAGACAGCGCCAGCGGTACGCACTCAGTCATTATGATCAAAGGCGATACTGAGTGGCTAGCACAGGTGGCACAACATTACGCCACGCAATTTCACTATTCTCTCTCAGACAGTTTGCGCCAACTTGAAACTGAGGTCGTCCGTAGTTTGGCGCCAAAAACTAATGCTTCCATTGTCCCTACTGGGACGGCTGCGCTTCTGTTGGGTTATGCAAAAGGTGGGGCGAGTTATGACAGTTGTGCGCCAATGCTCGATCGTTTTGCATTCACACACGGTTTTGAGGCGTTCAGCGATGTGATGATAAGAAAGGTATTGCAAAAACAGAGCTGGAGTGAGTGTGCCTTGGCTTTAGGTTTTCCTGGTAAAAAGCAGGTCGAAGCTCAGCTTCGGCTTGATATAGAAACTTGGTTATCTCAATGTTCTGGCTAGTCGAATTTACACTGTAAAATAGACGATAAATTTACAGTGTAAACGGCCACACAATCGAGTCGATTTACACTGTAAAATCTCATTCTATAGCACCCTACCTTCAACGCGTTTTCGAACTAGTACTAAAGAACCAGTCAATAAAACACAGTAGAAAATAAGAATTTTTTCCCAAATAGCCTCCATCGGCAACCCACTAAATCTTCGATAGTTTTTATCCCAGCGACAAAAGTTTTAACGGCAACTTGCTGTATCAAAAGTTAAGTCACATTTGCCAAATGACGAACCTTTCCTAAACTCAATATAAAACTTTGTGCGTAGTGTTTTGTGGCTAGGAAATAAGAATAACAATGAAAAAGGATTGTCTACTTCCTGATGCGCTTGATATCTCAAGTGCGCTCAATGTCGCTGCTGAATCTAAGCAGTGGCTT